>DASXZE010000001.1:0-3318 GCA_036502105.1 Candidatus Angelobacter sp.
GAAGATTGGCGGCAAGTTTATCCCCACGGAGACCGGGCTGGTTGTGACCGATCTGCTGGTGAAAAACTTTGAAGAGATCTTCGATCCTGCTTACACCGCGCACCTGGAAGAAGAGCTGGACGAGATTGAAGAAGGCAAAGAAAAGTGGACTGACGCGCTGGGCAGCTTCTACAAAAAGTTTGAGAAAGACCTCCGCTACGCAGAAAAGCACATGGAAAATGTGAAGCGGATGGAAAAGCCCACTGACGAGAAGTGCGAGCGCTGCGGCTCTCCGCTGGTGCTCAAGTGGGGCAAGCATGGGTCTTTCTATGCCTGCAGTTCGTATAAGAAAGATGATCCGGAAAGCTGCACGTTCACCAAGGAGAATCCGGTCAACCTGCCGGACTTTGATGGCGCGGAGATGCCGGAGACCGGCCAGGATGAATATTGCGAAAACTGCGGACGCGTCATGGTCCTGAAGCGCGGGCGCTTTGGGCAGTTCATGGCGTGCACTGGCTATCCGGATTGCAAGACCACGCGCCGGCTCGACCAGGGCAAGCGCGTACCAGACGTTCCGCTGGAAGAGCTTTGCCCCAAGTGCAGCCGCAACCTGGTGCTGCGTCACGGGCGTTATGGTGAGTTCATTTCGTGCAGCGGATACCCGGACTGCAAGTACATCAAGCAGAATTTTATTGGCGTAAAGTGCCCGCAGTGCGCGGACGGCGACCTGGTCGAGAAGAAAGCGCGCAAGCGCGGCAACACCTTCTATGGCTGCTCCAATTATCCAAACTGCGAATTTACCTCGGCCTATAGGCCAGTGGCGGAAGCGTGTCCGCAATGCGCCAGCCCATATATGATTGAGAAGCATTTGAAAACAGGATCGCTGCTGGTCTGCCCGAACAACAATAAGAAATCAGCCGAGGAAGAAGACCAGCCCAAGCCGCGCAAACGCGCCAAAAAAGGCAAAGCCACGGAAGAAGCAGCGCCGGCGGCAGCGGTTATCAAATGCGATTATTCGCGGTCTATTCCTACACCGGAATGGGTAACGCAGCAGCAGGCAGAAGCAGCAGCGCAGAGAGAAGCCGTCTAACAAATTACAGGAGAGCACGACGCATGGCGAAGGCAAAACCAGAAGAAGCACAACTGATCCTGCAGATGTACGATCTACGCAGGGAGGCCGTGATGCGTGCGGCAAGAAAATATGTTGTGTCTGAAATGTGGCCGCTGAGTTATGACGAATTTAAAACCGTTGTGACCGGCTACGGCACTGAGCCAAATGCGTATTTTCGCCAGGTAATGACTTACTGGAACATGGTTTGCGCCATGGTGCTGCGCGGCGCTGTAGGCGAGCAGCTGTTTTATGAGACGCAGACCGAACCCTATTTCCTGTGGGCCAAGTTTGGCGAGCACATTGCGCAGGCAAGAAAAGACCAGATCGATCCGGAATTTCTCTCGCACATGGATAAGCTCATGTCGAAGCCGGCGGCTAAAAAGCGAGTCAAGGCCCTGCGCGAACGTATAGCGGCACGCGTGGCCCACGGAGCCCATGCAGCAGCCGCTAAGGCCGGCAAATCATAAAGCTGGAGTTTAGTGATGTTTGAACTCGATCAGCTCGTTACGGATTGTCGCGCGGCACTGAAAGAAGGCATGCCGCAGAAGGCCGTACAGGAAGTAGTCGCGCGAGCTGTTTCCAATCCCAGAGAAGTACTCCTCGCCCTGGGTGAGCCGCAAAAAGCAGAAATGCAGACGCTCTACCGCTCAGACGATCTCACCATCCTGAACGTGATCTGGGCGCCGTGGATGAATCTGCTGCCGCACAATCACCAGATGTGGGCCATCATTGGCCTCTATACCGGACGCGAAGACAATATTTTCTGGCGGCGTGTGCCGGGAAACAAAGGCCTGGTGGAAGCCGCGGGCGCTCGCGCCTTGCGCGAGAAAGATGCCGAGCCGCTGGGGCGTGACATCATCCACTCAGTGAGCAATCCGATTCCAAAGTTGACTGGCGCTCTGCATGTGTATGGCGGAGATTTTTTTGCCGCTGACCGCAGTGAGTGGGACGCTGAAACTCTGCTGGAGCAGGAATGCAGCGGCGCAAAGATGGTAGAGCGCTTTAAAGAAGCTAATGCGCTGCTGAAAACTTCCTGAGTAGCCTTGTTTCTGCCGCAAGTCATCTGACTCTTATCTGTGAAAAGCTGTTTTAAAAAAGCCTAAGAAATATATTCTCTGATATATGGGTCTTCCACTTTTCCCAGCTCGTGGGCATTGCCTTCAAATACGGCTTTGCCTTCGCGCAAAATCATAAAACTGGTGCTGATGTCGCGTGAGGGCATGCCGTCAGACGATTTCATGTGCTTGCTGCCTGGATCATAAAAGTGGCTGGCCAGAGTGAAACCATCCTGTAGGCGATGGCTCACCATCAGCGCGCTGGTCTTGTAAACGTCACGCTGCTTCATGATCAATTCAATAATCGTGGTTGAGGTAATGGGATCGAGTCCGCCGGTGGGCGAGTCATACAGAATCACCTCCGGCTGCGTGATAATGGCGCGGGCAATACCCACGCGGCGGCGCATGCCTCCGGAAAGCTCGGCGGGAAAACGGTCAATCGCACTCTCCAACTCCACAAAGCTCAGCGCCTCACGCACACGCTTTTCCACTTCGGCTTCAGGCAGATGTTCTTCCATAAGGCGGAAAGCCACATTGTCGCGGACGTTCATGGAATCAAAGAGCGCGCTTTCCTGGAAAACCATGCCCACCTGGCTGCGTAGATCGAACAACTCTTCTTCTGTCATGGTGGTAATGTCATGCCCCAGCACATAGATGTGTCCGCTGTCGGGCCGGATGAGTCCAAGACAGAGCTTCAGAATCGTGCTCTTGCCCGAGCCGGCAACACCCAGCACCACCTTGGTTTCTCCGCGCCGAAGATCAAAAGAAACATCGTCGAGCACCGGAACATCGTCAAAGCCGATGGAAACATTTTCAAAGATGATCGCCTTGTGCACCGTATCAGGAGACTTGGGGTCCATCGTCGGCATGGCGTTGTCCAGCGGAGTCATGGTGTCAGCTCAGGGTGATGATCAGCTCAAAGTAATGATCAGTTGTGTAAGAACGGCGTCAACCGCCAGTATAAGCACAGACGAAACAACCACCGCCTGCGTGGTGGCGCGGCCCACGCCCTGCGTGCCGCCCTTGGTATTCATTCCGTAGAAGCATCCTACCGTGGCAATGATAAAACCAAACACCACGGGCTTAATCAGGCCGGTGACCACGTCATTGTAGTGCAGCGCCTGGTAAGCGCTGTTCCAGTATTGCGTGCTGTCCAGGCCGAGCATGGTAACG
>DASXZE010000002.1:0-4784 GCA_036502105.1 Candidatus Angelobacter sp.
CCATCGATCGGTTCGGATACTGGAGAAGCGAGCCCAATCTCAAGACCATCCCATCCTGCTGGGCGTGCCAGAGACGCATTATCTGAAGTGTTTTGTGCTCTCTGTAGCTTGACGGTTTTTCTTTTTTCATCCGGACAAAGACCTTCGTACTGCATGGAGAGGTTGGATTTGGTGCTATGGTGAGCGGAATAGAGAGCTTGCCATGGATGATCGCACGGTAGGAGAACAAGTAATTAGCGGATTTCGGATTACCGGACTGTTTCTGTTCGGAATTACGACAGTTGCAACGTACTGGGGAGGCATAATTGCAATTGCGAACCCTCAAGAGGTAGGCCCAAATTCATTTCTGTTTCACACATTTACCATAGGACCTTTTTCGTTTATTGCCGCATGGGTCTGTTTGCTGGTATCAGCTACAATCCTTTTACTTACCATGGATCACTGGGCAAAGATTCTCCCTGGCATCTTAATTTGGATGGTGTGCTCCTCATTGAGAGGTTATGTCTTGTTCTCAAAACATGGTAAGGACCCAAATGAAGCTGTGTTCGTGTTTTTAATGTGCTCTCTGATTGCAACTGCGTGCGTGGCCTACACTTTTGCATTTCGCAAATTGCGCGTGTTTGATCGTATTGCTTTGATGGCTTTTCTAGTGTCCTTTGGCTTTGCATTCTCCCCGCATGATTCAAGGGTGTATTGGGCATTAAGCGCAGGGTTTGTGATGTTGTTTCTGGCTATGGTCATCGACCAGGTGCAACATCGTGAGGCCATTAGAGTCTTGAATCAGCTACAACAGGCTGGGCAGGCTGAGCCTGGGCTGTTTTTTAGAAACTTCTTTCAAGCTTTTCTCCGTAGCAATATCTCAAAATAAATAAATCTAAATAACTGAAAAGTTGGTACTTATATAGGCTCGTTCACATATTGACAATAATACACTCATATTTTATGATTATTTTATGCTAATCAAAGCATCAGATAGAACGTAAGCGGCACAGCAATCATTTAAATCAACACTTTATAGAAGGAGTACCACCTTATGACCATGATTACCCGCATCGACCCTTTCCGTGAGTTCGCAACATTTTTCGGCAATTTTGCTGAGCCCAATGGCAAGGACAAGCTGACCACCGGCAACTTTGTGCCTCCCGTGGACGTTTATGAAGACGAGCAGAACCTGACCCTGAAGCTGGAAATCCCCGGCGTGGAAGAGTCTAACCTGAACGTGAGCGTTGAAAACGAGACTTTGACTGTCCAGGGCGAGCGCAAATTCGAGAAGGAAGAAAAGGAAGAAAACTTCCATCGCATTGAGCGCCGGTATGGCTCGTTTAGCCGCACCTTTAAGCTTCCCAACACCGTGGACGCCGACAAGGTGGAAGCCAGCTATGAAAAAGGTATCCTGAAGATTACGCTGGCCAAAAAGGCAGAAGCCAAGCCCCGGCAGATTAAGGTTGGCATCACCGGAGAAAGGACTTTACAGGCATAAGCCGTGCGGAAATTCCGGGTTAGAACAGCTGTACGGGAGATGGAAGCTCATCTCCCGTTTTCTTTGGATAAAGAATCTCTTAAGGGTGCTTTGCATCAGAGCAAAAGCGGCCCGGGCGAGCGACAATAACAGGAGCAGGAGTAAGACATGGCAATTCGTTGGGATAAGTTGAGCCGGGTTACGGGCGTGAGCGCAAGCGGGAGTCCGCAGGCGAAATCCTGAGCGCAAAGCGCGAAGGATCTATTGGATTGAGAAACAGGAGTAGAACGAGATGGCAATTCGTTGGGATAAGTTCACAATTAAAGCGCAGGAAGCGATCCAGAAAGCCAATGAGATCGCCAGCGAGCATGGCAATCCGGAGATGCTGCCGCTGCACCTTTTAGCGGCGCTTTTGCAGGATAGCGAAGGCATTGTTGTGCCAGTTCTGACCAAGCTGGGCGTGAACGCGCAGGCGCTGCAGGCGCAGGTCATGGACCGGATCGGCAAATTGCCCCGCGTGTCTGGCGCGGCGGCGGAGCCGCGCCTTTCCGCCGGCATGGCAAAAATATTGGACCAGGCTTTTAAAGAAGCTGACACATTCAAAGACGAGTACGTCTCCACGGAGCATCTGCTTCTGGCCGCCGTGGCAGACAATGATAAGTTCGATAAAGGCAATGAAGCGCGGCAACTTCTGGCCGCCACCGGCGCGGAGCATGACGCGATCTTAAAAGCGCTGACCGCCGTACGCGGTTCGCAGCGCGTTACGGACCAGAATCCTGAAGGCAAATACCAGGCACTCTCCCGCTATGGCAAAGATCTCACTGAGCTGGCGCGCAAGGGCAAGCTTGATCCGGTGATTGGCCGTGACGAAGAGATTCGCCGCGTGGTGCAGGTGCTGGCCCGCAGAACAAAGAATAATCCAGTGCTGATCGGCGAGCCGGGCGTGGGTAAGACGGCCATTGTGGAAGGGCTGGCGCAACGCATCATCTTCGGCGATGTTCCGGAGATTCTGAAAAACAAGCGCGTGGTTGGGCTCGACCTTGGTTCCATGCTGGCGGGCGCGAAATATCGCGGTGAGTTTGAAGATCGCCTGAAGGCCGTGCTGAAGGAGATTGAAGACTCCAACGGGCAGATCATTCTTTTTATTGACGAGCTGCATACGCTGGTGGGCGCAGGCGCGTCTGAAGGCGCGATTGACGCCAGCAACATGCTCAAGCCGGCGCTGGCTCGCGGAGAGTTGCGTGCCGTGGGCGCGACCACGCTCAATGAATATCGCAAATACATTGAGAAGGACACGGCGCTGGAACGGCGCTTCCAGCCCGTGCTGGTAAGCGAGCCGACGGTGGAAGATACCATCTCCATTCTCCGCGGACTGAAAGAAAAATACGAAGTGCATCATGGCGTCCGCATTAAAGATTCGGCGATTGTGGCGGCGGCCACGCTTTCCAATCGTTACATCACCGATCGTTTTTTGCCGGACAAGGCCATTGATCTGATTGACGAAGCAGCGTCGTCGCTGCGCATACAGATTGATTCCATGCCCACGGAGATTGATCAGCTGGAGCGCAGGGCGACGCAGTTGGAAATCGAAAAGCAGGCGTTGAAGAAAGAAGACGATTCCAATTCACGCGATCGGCTGGCGGTGGTGGAAAAAGAGCTGGCGCATATTCGCGAAGTAGCCGATGCGCTCAAAGTTCGCTGGAAAGATGAAAAAGAAGGCATCACGCGCATTCGCCAGTTAAAAGAGCGAATGGAGCAGCTGAAAATTGAAGAGCAGAAGGCCGAACGCAGTGGCGATCTGGAGCGTGTGGCGGCAATCCGCTATGGCGAACTTCGCCAGGCGGAAACTGATTTGGCCACGCTGAGCGCACAAGCCGACGACAAGCAGCGCCGCATGTTGAAAGAAGAAGTGGACGAAGAAGACGTAGGGAAGATCGTCTCCAAGTGGACCGGCATACCGGTATCAAAGATGCTGGAAGGCGAGGTCCGCAAGCTGGTGAACATGGAAGACCGGTTGCGCCAGAGAGTGGTTGGGCAGGACGAAGCGTTGCAGCGTGTATCGAATGCGGTGCGGCGTTCGCGCGCGGGCTTGAGCGATCCTAAAAAGCCGATTGGCTCTTTCATCTTTCTTGGCCCAACTGGCGTGGGAAAAACCGAACTGGCTCGTGCGTTGGCAGAGTTTCTCTTTGACGACGAGCATGCCATGGTGCGCATTGACATGTCTGAATACATGGAGAAGCACGCGGTAGCGCGGCTGATTGGCGCGCCCCCGGGATATGTGGGCTATGACGAAGGCGGACAGCTTACAGAGGCCGTGCGGCGGCGCCCTTACAGTGCGATTCTGTTTGATGAGATCGAGAAGGCGCATCCAGATGTGTTCAATGTGCTGCTGCAGATTCTGGATGACGGCCGCCTCACTGACTCCAGAGGCCGCACCGTGGACTTTAAAAACACGGTGATCATCATGACCTCAAATATCGGCGCGAGTTATCTGCAGGCTGAGGGCGTGAGTTCGCCGGAAGCGTTTGCCGAGGCGAGCGATCACGTAATGGAAGCGCTACGGCAGCATTTCCGCCCAGAGTTTTTGAATCGGGTGGATGACATTATTGTCTTCAAACCGCTGGGTGAGGAGCAGTTGACGCACATTATCGAGCTGCGGCTGGACGATCTGCGCAAGCTTCTGGCAGACCGCAAAATTACCATTGAGCTCACGCAGCCAGCCAAGGAGCTGTTGTTCATGGAAGGCTATGACCGGGCTTATGGGGCGCGTCCGCTGAAGCGCGCGATTCAACGGATGATTCAGGATCCGCTGGCGCTGAAAATCCTGGAAGGCCAGGTGCTTCACGGCGATCATGTGGTAGTGGACGCCGACATTCCGAAACGGCAGATGGCGTTTGCGGTAAGCGGGCGGGTGGAAGCAGAGCCGCAGCGCAGGAGTCGCGCAAAATAACTGAGGCAGAATTTAAGCCGCAAGCAGGCGTGTGACCTTGAGTCGACACGCTGTTTGCGGCTTTATTTTTTAGCGCTTACCTTTTAGTTCTTGGACTTTTTGCAGTCTTTGCTTCGGACTTGGTTTCAGATTTTGTTTCTGTCTTTTTAGGCGTGGAATCTTTCTCTTTGTTTTTGGCACCATCTTCTTTGGGAGACGTGTCTTTTTTCTCAGCCTTGTCAGACTTATCCGGCTTCTCCGAACTGTCTTCAGACTTGGGCGTATCAGTGGTCTGCTTGCCGCCGTAGTCGGTAACGTACCAGCCGGAGCCTTTAAACTGCACGGCAGGCGCGTGCATGATCTTCTCCACCGGGCTGCCGCATTCAGGGCATTTCT
>DASXZE010000003.1:0-9964 GCA_036502105.1 Candidatus Angelobacter sp.
AAAACAAAACGGCGGCTCTGTTAAGAGCCGCCGTTTGCTAATTACTAAATACTTATTACTTGCTTACGTTCCTTCGCTCCAGCTGGCGAGATACTCTTCCTGCTCTGGCGTGAGCTTATCGATCTTCACGCCCATGGAATCCAGCTTGAGCCGCGCCACTTTCTTGTCCAGGTCTTCCGGTACGGGATAAACCTTTTTCTCCAGTGATTTGTAGTTCTTCACCAGATACTCAGCGGAAAGCGCCTGATTGGCAAAGCTCATATCCATCACGGATGCCGGATGGCCTTCAGCAGCCGCCAGGTTGATCAAGCGGCCTTCGCCCAGAAGATAAATCTTGCGGCCGTCTTTCATGGCGTATTCATCCACAAAATCGCGGGTCTGGCGCTTGCTGGAAGACAATTTTTCCAGCGCCGGGATATCGATCTCAACGTTGAAGTGGCCGGAGTTCGCAACCACCGCGCCATTTTTCATCAGCTCAAAATGGTCGCGGGCGATTACGTTTTTGTTGCCGGTAACGGTCACAAAGAAATCGCCAATCTTGGCTGCTTCCGCCATCGACATAACGCGATAGCCTTCCATCACGGCTTCAATCGCCTTCGTGGGATCGATTTCCGTAACGATCACATCTGCGCCCATGCCGCGTGCGCGTGAAGCCAGACCGCGTCCGCACCAGCCAAAGCCGGCGACGACGAACTTGGAACCAGCAATCAGCGAGTTGGTGCAGCGGATCACGCCATCCATGGTGGACTGGCCGGTGCCGTAGCGATTGTCAAACATGTGCTTGGTCAGCGCGTCATTTACGGCGATGATCGGGTAACGCAGCTGGCCATCTTTGGCCATCGCGCGTAGGCGAATTACGCCCGTGGTGGTTTCTTCCGTGCCGGCGAGGATTCCGTCGAGCACGTCCTGCCGCTTGGTGAGCGCAATGGAAACCAGGTCAGCGCCGTCGTCCATCGTCATGTGCGGCTTGTGGTCCAGCGCGGAAAGAATGTGCTTGTAATAGGTTTCGTTGTCTTCGCCTTTAATGGCGTGAACGCCGATGTTGTAATCCCGGACCAGCGATGCGGCTACGTCATCCTGGGTGGAGAGCGGGTTGGAGGCGCAAAGGATCACGTCAGCTCCGCCGTCGCGCAGCGTGATGGCCAGATTGGCCGTCTCAGTGGTGACGTGCAGGCAAGCAGAAACGCGCATGCCTTTCAACGGCTGGTTCTTGATGAACTCCTTGCGGATGCTCTGGAGCACCGGCATGGATTGATTGGCCCACTCAATGCGGCGTTTGCCCAGATCGGCCAGTTCAAGACTCTTGACGTCATAAGAAGTTTGCGTAACTGCGGTTGTTGACATTTTTTTCCTGTTCGTCTGCCTGCTAAAGGCAATTTAAAAAAATTTGAGGAGGCCGATTCGCGATTCGCCCAGTCATTCCTGCCCAGAGCCAAGTCGAAGGGGAAGAATCTGTTCTATCTATTAAAACAGATTCCCCACTTCGCCTGACTCTATTCGGAATGATATTCAGTAAAAAGATTCTTAACGGGTTGCGCCGGCGTTGGCTTTGGAATCAGCCTTGCCTTGGCCCTGCTCACGCAACGCCGCTGCTTTATCGGTGGCTTCCCATGTGAAATCAGGATCTTTGCGGCCAAAGTGTCCATAAGCTGCCGTTTTCTTGTAGATAGGGCGGCGCAGCTTGAGTGATTCAATAATGCCTTTCGGCGTGAGCTGGAAGTTTTCGCGGACAAGCGCTTCCAGTTTGTCTTCGCTGATCTTGCCGGTGCCAAAGGTATCCACCAGCACGCTGACAGGCTCAGCAACGCCAATGGCGTATGCCAACTGAACTTCGCAGCGGTCAGCCAGGCCGGATGCCACAATGTTTTTGGCAATGTAGCGGGCCATATAGCAAGCCGAACGATCTACCTTGGTCGGATCTTTACCGCTGAAAGCGCCGCCGCCGTGGCGTCCCATGCCGCCGTAGGTATCGACGATAATTTTGCGGCCGGTCAAACCGGTATCGCCCATAGGACCGCCAATTACGAAGCGTCCCGTGGGATTGATGTGATATTTCGTGTCAGCATCCAGCAGGTTTGCCGGAACAGCAGCCTGGATTACGTGCCGCATAATGTCCGCGCGCAGTGTTTCATTATCAATGGAATCCGCATGCTGCGTGGAGATTACAACTGCGTCCACGCGCCTGGGCTTGTGGTTGGCATCGTATTCAACTGTAACCTGGGATTTTCCATCGGGCCGGAGATAAGGCAGCTGGCCACTCTTGCGAACTTCTGTAAGGCGGAGACAAAGTTTGTGGGCCAGATCAATGGCCGTTGGCATCAGGTTTTCATTCTCGTTTGTGGCATAGCCGAACATCATGCCCTGGTCGCCGGCGCCGCCTGTATCCACGCCCATCGCGATATCACCCGATTGCTTGTTGATGCTGGAAATCACGGCGCAGGTGTTGGAATCAAAACCGTAGAGCGCGTTGTCATATCCAATGGATTGCACCACGCCACGCACGATCTTCTGAAAATCCACATAGGTCTTGGTGGTGATTTCGCCGGCTATCACTACCAGTCCGGTAGCGGTAAGTGTTTCACAGGCCACGCGGCTGTGAGCATCTTCTGCCAGGCACGCATCCAGAATCGCGTCGGAAATCTGGTCTGCAATTTTATCCGGGTGGCCTTCCGTGACCGACTCAGAGGTAAACAAAAACTTTTCGCGTGAAGCCAATACTTGCCTCCTAAAATTTCTTCATCACTCAACAATAAAAACACTTATAGGATACCGTTTAGTAGATTACCGGATCAGCGCGGCCGGGAACAACTTTTTGGCGTTACAACCGGCGGAAACGCAGCCGAATGGAGTGTTTTTCACTGTGAAATGAGCGTACGGCTATATTATCGGCCAGCGCCGATACGCATTTACAAGGATTATTGTACTAATCCGGTAGGACTAAAGGTGAGAGTGCGCGGCTCATTTTCATTGCCCAGATTGCCGAGCGGCCGGCCGTTAAAGCTCACTTCAATTCCGCCAGCGTTACCAGTCCTGAGGACGAGCGATTTTCCAGCCTTAATCTTTTTGTGCTTGTCCGCCATCAAGACGCGTTCCATCACGGATTTTCCATCCGCAACAATTGACACCCACGAGTCTTCTCTGGCTTTGACTGAAATAAAAAATGATTTCTCTGGCTTGCTGGCTGCCGGGGTTGTCGCGGCATCAGGCGCAGGTTGCTGAGGATTTGCTGGCGTAGTAGTGGCGGCTGCGCGCTCCGTGGCTTTTGGCCTGGATCCTGAAACTGGTGCTGGCTGAGCAGCCGCTGGCGTTGAAGCTTTCTCTGCAGGCGCACTGGCTGAGGGCACCGGCGATGACTGGCTGGCATTCTCCGCCGTTTCCTGGCCATGCGGCTTGGATTTAACCCAAAAAGCGTAACCCACAAGGACACCCACCAAAGCCGCCACCGCAAAAACCAACGGCAGATACGAACGCCGGGGGTTCAGCTCTGGATCGGGCTTCATGTGAATATCGAGCGGGAACTTGTTTTCCGGTTCAGGCAGCTCATTGCTGGCCGCGGAGTAGTCCGCTACGGCCCGGTCTTCGTCAATCCCGAGGAAACGCGCATAGGCGCGGACAAAGCCTTTATTGAAGACGCCGCCCGGAAGCTGGTCAAAGTGCTCGCCCTCCAGCGCTTCCAGGTGGCGGCGTGAAACTTTGGTTGATTCCGTAATTTCATCCAGGGTGATGCCTCGCATCTCCCGTTCGCGCCGCAGCCGATCCCCAAAAGCACCCATGGCAGTTCCATTGCCTTTTGCCGGTAAGTCAGTCAATTGGCCCATAATTTTGAAGCCCAAACTTGCATCAGGTAACAAAATACCCCCTAACTGCTGATTCGACAACAAGTTTCCCACGCACGTAAGGGCTATTACCCAAAGGTTTCAGGTCTAGTGTCCGGTTGTCGATTTCAATAAAATCAAGCCAGAATAAGCAAAAGTTTGAAATGATTTCAGTTGCAAGAGGTCATCCGCCAGATGAGCGAACCAGAAGCATCGGGGGCACAATCCAGAACGGTTATTGCAGCAAATCGTCATTTTTACTGATGTTGCGCGGGCAACCGCTTCATCTCTAGGCCTTGAATCGATTCTGCAGACCATCATGGACGGGCTGGCCGAATTCTTCCGGCCCACAAGTTGGTCTCTACTGAGGGTGGATGAACAAAAGAACGAGCTTTATTTCGTTATTACCGACGGCGATACTCCTGCACCAATTAAGAAGACGCGGCTGAAGATCGGCGAAGGCATCGCCGGCTGGGTAGCCATGCATGACGAATCGCTGATTGTCCCTGATGTCTATGACGACCCGCGCTTTGCCAAGCGGCTTGAAGAAATGGCCAAATGGAACACGCGGTCGATCATCTGCGTGCCACTGTATGCCGGGAAGCGAGTACTGGGCGTAATTCAGCTGATAAACTGTGCCGAGGAAAGCTTTACCGAGCGGGAAATGTTCTTTTTACATGCAATCTGCGACTACGCCGCCATCGCTGTTGATTACAAGAGCTGATGCGGTCACCAAAACCGCTCTTGGCGACTCCATCTCTTGGCGACTCCATATTGTGCCTTTTGCCGGTAATTACGTCGGTGAGCCCATAACTTAGATACTCTTAAACCCCTTTTAGCTGTCAAAATGGCCGTAACTGTTGATTTGAAAGGCGGTTTCAGGGAACGTAAGGGCTATTACCCAAAGGTTTCAGGTCTATTGGCCGGTTGCCCATTTTGTAAAATCAAGCGATAATACGCAAAAAGTTCGAGTATTTCTCAGTTGCTTCACAAGGATTACCCCCTAGATGAGCGAGTCAGAAGGACCAGAGCGCAAGGCAAAAAGGCAACTGCAGGAAGTCGCCATCTTCAATGATGTCGCGAAGGCCCTGACATCGTCGCTGAATCTCGATTCAATTCTGCAAACCATCATGGACAAGATGGCGGAATTTTTCCGTCCGGACACCTGGTCACTGCTGATGGTCGATGAACAGAAGGACGAGTTGTATTTCGCCATTGCCGTAGGCGATGCTGCCGAAACGCTCAAAACCGTACGTCTAAAAGTCGGCGAAGGCATTGCCGGTTGGGTGGCCCGCCACGGGGAATCGCTCATTGTCCCTGATGTTTATAACGATCCGCGCTTTTCCAAACGCATAGATGAAATGACCAAATGGAAGACCCGGTCCATCATCTGCGTGCCGCTGCAATCCAAGCATCGCGTGCTGGGAGTGATCCAGCTCATTAACTGCGCCATGGAAAGTTTTGGCGAGCAGGAAATGTTTTTCCTGCACGCGCTTTGCGATTACGCAGCCATTGCCATTGATAACGCGCGCGCCGTGGAGAAAATTCAGGAACTCACCATCACTGACGATTGCACCGGTCTCTACAACGCGCGGCATCTCTATAAAACGCTGGAAGCCGAGGTTTATCGCTCCGCCCGTTTTGGCTACGAATTCAGCGTGATCTTTCTTGACCTGGACCATTTCAAGCATGTCAATGACACTTACGGCCACTTAGTCGGTAGTAAGCTGCTGCAGGAAATTGGATTTAAGATCAAATCGCAATTGCGCTTGATTGATTATGCCTTCCGTTACGGCGGCGATGAATTTGTAATTCTCCTCCCGCAGACTGACAAGCATTCTGCCCTGGTGGTGGCCAAACGTATTCAGGAAATGATGCGCAAGACGGTTTTCCTCGCGGAAGATTCTCTGAACCTGAACGTCCGCTGCAGCATGGGACTGGCCACGTACCCTGAAGACGCCAAGAGCTCACATGAAATCATCCGCCAGGCAGACGAGATGATGTACATGGTGAAAAACTCCAGCCGTGACAATATTGCAGTGGCGCAGCAGGGGATACTGAAGTAAAGCTTCTCCCTAAAATCCCGAAGCAAAGCGAGGGATCCCTATTGCCACGAATCACTCAAGGGCAAACCATTCATCTAGTCGCATGCAGATTCACGCCTGTGTCGATTCGTGTTCATTCGCGTGTAGTCGCGGCTAGATTTTTCTTGGCCATAGGGTTCCCTCGCGTGCGCTTCGGGATTTCAGAAAAACCTATTTCGGCCTCTGCGTCAGTGCTGGCGTTGGAGTTGAATCAACAGCTCCCGGTTGCCGCGGCAGCCATGCTCCCGGATTCTGCGCTGCAGCCGGATCAAAGCCGAAGTCCCACACAAATAAATTGATCTGTTTTTTATCCAGCAACTCCACCACGGCATATTCGCCCGGCGGCAAAGGCTCAGTGGGCGTGAGCTTGGTCCAATCGCCCAGCGCGGACGCAGTCAGGGGAATCCACGTTTCTTTTTGATCGACTTTTCCGAACATTGCAACATTCAGCTTTCCCACCACGCGCAGGTCTTTCTTTTTCTCGGCGCGCACCAGCGCATAGCGGTTTGCTTTCTGCTCTTTGTCAGAGGCCTTTTGCGTAAAGGCCGGCTCCGTGCTGCCGGTTGTATCCACGTTCATAAAAATAACCGGCTGGGCCACGTGGGACTGCACCCGCGCACGCTCGCCTTTCAACTCCAGCGTCTGCGTGGACGATCCACCAAGTGGATTCATCACAGAGCGCAGTATGTTGCGGCTGGTGTGCTTATTGAGGTCGCTTCCGTTCTGAATCAACTCCACCAGCTGCGGTTCGTTCTTGAATGTGTCCAGCAGAAAAACACCGCCGGTATTCGGCAGGCGCAGGCCGGGGACAACCAGCGGAGCTTCGCGCTCGTCGGCTTCGTCGGCCTTGGCAATTTCCTTGATGGTTGCGTCCCGCTCGGTCTCGCGCTCCTTGTTGTATTTCTCCGTGGCCGGCCAGTCCACCAGCTCTTTGGGAATTTCCTCCCAGCCATAACGCTCAGCGCTGTAATAGCGCACGCGATCGCCGGTGACCTCCCACTGCGTGGACGCCTGGTACGTACCATCTTTCATGATCAGCCGCTTAGGGTTCTGCTGCGTCACAGCATGAGTGCCGGCAGCACAGAAAAAAATAATGAGTACAAAAAAGAAAATATTCTTGATAAGACGCGTCATAAAGAGACCTTTTATTGAATGCAGAGTTCTTCCTCATTTTATAACCCGCTGGCTGCATCTCGCCGTTTTCCATCTCCACAAATTCAAGACCTTGAAACACAGAGGAAAAAGAGGACACGGAGGAAAGAAGTCCAGATAACTGAAACGTATCTCTCCGCTGTTGCTCTGTGTTTCAAAGGTTTTGGTTTTCTGCTATCTTGCCCACATTCCCAGTTATTGTGCGCGGAGGCTGTTTTTCTTATGAAACTGTTCGGCTCTCTTATTCTGCTCGTATTATGTCTTAGCGTTGTGCCTCACAGCGCAAACGCGCAAACGCCTGCCGCTTCACCTGCAACTGCAGCGAGCCCGGGCCCAGCTGCAACGCAGACCACCGAATACACGCTCCCGCCAGACAAGCTGGTAAAAGCCAAAGCGCTATATGAGCTCCGCGGCAAGCTGCGGATCATTGACACCGCGTATTCATTGATCATTCTGCTGGCCATTTTGTCTCTGGGAATCGCCGCCAAATATCGTGACTGGGCGGAGAAAGTCTCTGGTAATCGCTTTGTACAGGCTTTAATTTTCGTCCCGCTCTTCATGCTCACGCTCACCATTCTCGGTTTGCCGCTCGACGCCTATCAACAAAGCATCAGCCTGCAATATGGGCTCTCCGTTCAGGGCTGGGGATCATGGCTGCGCGATGTGGCCATAGGAGAGGCGCTTTCTCTAGTGATATTTACATTTGCTATTTGGGGTATAACGAACCTTATCCGAAAAAGCCCCAGGCGCTGGTGGTTGTACACCGCGCTCATGGCGGTCCCATTTGTCGTTTTCCTTATCTTCCTGGCTCCGCTGGTGTTTGACCCTCTCTTTAACAATTTCACTCCGTTAGAAACAACAAATCCGCAGTTAGTTGACGCGATTGAGAGAGTCAGCGCACGGGCGGGCGAGGATATTCCGCGCAACCGAATCTTTCTGATGGACGCGAGCAAGAAGGTCACCACGGTTAACGCTTATGTGACCGGCTTTGGCCCCTCAAAACGCATTGTGATTTGGGACACCACGATCAAGAATGCCAGCACGCCAGAAACGCTTTTTGTTGTCGGACATGAGATGGGCCACTACGTTCTCAATCACGTACGAATCGGCATTGCCGCCACCGCCGTTGGTTTGCTGGTTGGCTTTTATCTGCTTTATATCTTCGCAACCTGGGCCTTGGCACGCTTCCAGCAGCGCTGGCACATGCGCGAACTCAGCGACTGGGCCGCCGTGCCCATGCTGTTTCTGATCTTCTCTATTCTCAGTATCGTTGCTCAGCCTATTGGCAGCACCTTTAGCCGCACGCTGGAACACAATGCTGACATCTACGGCCTGGAAGTTACCCATGGCATCAACGCCAATTCACAGGAAACTGCCGCGCACGCTTTCCAGGTATTGGGCGAGTTGAGTTTGTCTTATCCGTATCCCAGCAAGTTTGTGGTCTTCTGGTATGCCGACCATCCGCCCATCAATGAACGCGTACCTTTTGCTCACAACTATGATCCATGGGGCAAAGGCGAGCAGCCTAAGTACGTGAAGTAATCACTAGCCGCGAATTTTCGCGAATGAACACGAATCAAATATGATTTGCGTCTTTCGTATGCTCGGATAACCCGAACATCTACAGAAGATTCGCGGCTACTGTTTCTCGCCAGACCAACTGCTTAATGCTCTACTTCGTCTTATAGATGAACGTCACCTTGGTTTCTTCGTCCAGCACCAGCGCGCGGGCAAAGCGATACGATGTCCCTGCCCTTGGCACATCCACGCGAACAGGCAACACGCCAGCTACGCGCTTCTGGAGATTGAGCACATTATCTGACGCGCCGTTCTGCGGCAGAGCTTCCTGCTTTTTCTTGTCGCGATCTTTTCGCAACAAGGAACCGGCGACGAAACCTCCACCTGTGCCTGGAGAAAAAGTATTTGTCAGCTGGGCCTGGCTCATATCAATCACCGGCGCGGCCGATGTGACCTCAACTGTCTCCGTGGTACTTCCCACCCTGAGCTGCATGTTAAAGCTTACGGGCCTTCCTGAGTTGTATCGCACAGATCCTACGGTAGTCTGGAACCCTGGTGCGTCCGCATTGATTTTTATCCGGCCTGAAGACAGGTTCGAAAAATGCCACCTTCCCTCTGAGTCACTCTGCGTCGTCATTGTTCCGCCATTCTCCAACGTGAGCGTGACCTGGGTTCCGGGAATGACGGCTCCATTTTGATCAGTAATAACGCCACCCAGTTGACCACTGGTCATTGACTCGCTCATCACGCCCGGAGAAATTTTCGCAAAATCCTCCAGCCTGTCATACTTCCGGACTGGAAAGCTCTTGAGAGAAACATTTGTGAACGCACTCATCACCGTATCTCCAGGCTCCGTGAGAGGCGCTGATAGATTGGCCTCTGCAATCGCGTCACCCCCAAAATCCTTTACCTTGTACTGCTCCGGCAAAAACAATTCCCACTCCAGCAGGCTGATGGGGATATCCATGCTGGGCAGTGCAAGCTCAGAACCGCCTTTTTTCGCGAATGGAGTGCCAGAGTGCATGAAGACAAATGACACTTCATACGGACCATTGGGACGGAAGCCGGTGCGCAGCAGCGGCACGCGATTGCCGTCTGGCCCTTGGACAGGTTTTACTTTTTCACCGGCCACATCCGCTGAGACAATCGTAGCGCCCGCAGGCAGGGTAACTTTCAGGAATGGCTGTGCCTGGTTCTTCACGGTCAGTTTGACTTCAGTGAGTGTGCGGCCTTCCACCGTGACCAGCGTTGTAACTACGGCATGCTCTGCGACAGCAGCGAGCACGTTGCTATCAGGGAAGCGCGTCCACTCCAGCGCCAGCGTTGGATTTTCTGTGGGCTGGCGATGATAACGAAATGCCGCCTGCAGCGGAAAACGCGAGAGCGATCGCAGAT
>DASXZE010000004.1:0-8675 GCA_036502105.1 Candidatus Angelobacter sp.
ACGTCACTGCCCACGCTGCGCACCACTACCTGCGCCACTCCGGGCACCACGGCCGGCGGACGCAACGTTACCAGCAGATGATAAGGGCCTGCATAACCGTCATAGTAAACGTCTGGGCTGTTGACGTGCGCAGGTGATGACAGAGGAAATAACGCGATCAGCAGAGCCAGCAGAACGATCCGCATCTGTGCAGCCATAAATTACCGTTTCACCTTTTTCAGCCACTCGCCCCAATAAATACCGGCCCACATGCTGAGGACAGAAAACAGAAACGCCAGTCCCATGTTGCGCCAGAACACTCCCGCGGTTTGCTCCCAATGCACAAAAACGTGATTGACCGTGGGCGACGTAGGCAGCGCGAAGTAGGGAAAATCCACGGTGGCAAAGAACCAGTTGCGCGACGCTGGCGACATGAGGAATGTGGCGAACGGCCACTCGACGGCGATCAATATCGCCAGAAAAGCCACGCCGCCAAAAAATGCCTGCTGCGCTTTGGGTGCGTCTTTCAACAGCGGCCACATCAGGTCAAGAAAAAATGCAGGCACGATCAGCAGAAGAGGAAACGGCAGCGGCACCATATGCGTAATGTTTTGGTACACCGGCCCAAGCTTAGGCTGCGCCGCAAAGAGCGGAAGAAACCACATAAGGCTTAAAACAAAAGCAGAGTAAACGCCGGTCATGATCGTCCGCGCCCAGCGATGGCCAGCGGCACGCGCCGCGCCTTCCAGTATCAGCAGACATCCAATGCTGATCACCAGATAAGAAATGCCGCTGTGCAGCAGCACGCGGTTGGTATATTCCAATTTCAAGGTCATGCCTTGAATCACCACAAAGCCGCCCACTACCAGCATCATGCGCTGCAGGCCGATGCGTTGTTCGCCAGTAGCGCGGTTCAGGTAAGAGACGGTAAGAATCGCGCCGCCCCACATGATCCCGGCAATGCCCAGCGCCAGCAGCATGTGCGGTGGACTGATAATTTTTACGTCGAGCCCGTAGGCATCGTGCCACCAGTTATCGAACGGTGCAGACGTCAGCATGGCGCCGCCACCCCATGCAGCGATGAACGCACCCAGCGGTCCGCGAAATCCCAGCACGTTGACTGAGCCCTCGCGCGCAGCTTGGTCACTGCCAAACGTGGTGTTCATGATCACCCACGCGGAGCTAAAAGCTCCCATGAGCGCACCAAATTGAATCAGCAGATGCGCGGGCGTCCAGAAGCTGTCGCGGCCGATTGTTTCATGCCATGAGATGTCCCAGTAAAGGCCGGTGGCAATGGCCACTGAAGCGGTGACGTTGGCCCAGACCAGAAACGGAATATTCACCGCCCGCGAGCGAGTGGAAGTTGTAGCGATTTGCGCCGTAAGAGCCTCTCAGCAAAATTCTGTTGGGGGAATCTACGTACAGAATACACTGAATGGCCATTCAGTTTGAACTGTGAAAGCTGGCGGCGACAATCACGAGGCAGGAGAGAGATCGCCCAAGGCCTCTGTCACCAGTTCCGTATCCATATATTCAGTAAGCTCGCGCATCTTGCCCTCAGCCAGACGCACCACCATGCAATACGTATTGTTGTAAGGCTTGCCGCTTTTGGTGGTGTTGCTTCCGCGCGCCTCAACAACTACAAAATCATCTTCGGCAATAAAGCGATGCGCCACCAGCCGCGTCCGGCCCTCAATGCGTGTTCGCAACGGCGCAAATAATTCAGTCAACACTGCCTGCTTACCTTCATACTTGCGCGACCATGCATTGCTGCCCATCACGGTCCAGGAAAAATCCTCTGCCATGGCTTCCACCAGCGGACGCGAATCTGCTTCTGCGAGTGCGGCAAAGATGTTTTGCATGAGTTGTTTGTTTTCGGCTGCGGTCATAGTTTTCTATTTTAAAACGAGCGCGGTGAGCAATTAGCAATTGGAAGCTATCTCATAAATACCCTGATCCCGTTCTCGGACTTCCCAAATCCGCCAAATTCGAGGGTTCGGCAAAGGGCGATGTAAGTTTTACCTATTTATGAGATGGCTTCTAGCAATTGGCAATTGGCTAATCAGATGATCTTGATAGCCTCAGAGGCTAAAGCCACAATTAAAGAGCATCTTTACCGCAGGCCTGAAGGCCTGCTCCACCCACTCACCCGCTCCACCCACTTGCCCGCTGCGCCTACTTGCTTTGCTCTACCCATTTGCTTAGTTCTGCGCTCCACCAACCCGCTCCGTTCCGCGTGATGCGATGTTTTGCTAATTGCCAATTGCTTGTTTCCCGCTAGTAAAATCATTGCGAGGAAACTATGCTCAAAAACCGATCCATGCCGTCATCCACCGTGATACCCGTGCTGGCTTATCCTGACGTGGACCAGGCCGTGGAATGGCTCTCAAAAATTTTTGGCTTTGCCGTGCGACTGAGAATCGCGAGCCATCGCGTGCAAATGAATGTGGGCGATGGACACATGGTAGTCAAGGAAGCGCGCGGAAAGAGTCCTGACGCGACGCATTCGGTGATGGTGCGCGTGGAAGACGTTCATCAGCACCATGCGCATGCCGTGAAATGCGGAGCGCGCATTGTGCGGCCGCCAGAAGACTATCCGTATGGCGAACGGCAATATGAAGTGGAAGACCCGGGCGGACACCAGTGGAAGTTTACGCAAACGCTCGCTGATGTCACGCCCGAGGACTGGGGCGGAACTTCAGTAGAGCTCTAGCCCAATAACTCGCTGGAAATATTGGAAAGCAGTAGTTGGCAATTGGCAATTAGCTAAATCCGTAAGGCTGCCAAACTAAATACAGCGTCAAGTGATGTGCTAAAGCCTGGATGGCAGGGCAATCCGGGCTGGAAGCTAGAACCGGATGCTGCCCCAAGGGTGCGGCGCAGGAAATCAGAACCGTAAGACCAGCGGAGCAGCTCCCTCATGCCGCACACACGCAAGAATCATGCGTGCGCGCGGGATTCGGGATGGCGTCTCGAGGTCCCGGAGCTCGTTTCAAGAAGCAAACATCCTCGCACCCCAAATGTCTTCATTTCATAGATGGGAGTGGACGCAGGTCGTTCGCACTGTTTTCCGCCGCACCTGTTTTTCGGTACATTTTTATTTCGCTGCTGCTGTCACCTCTTTGGCTGTTGCTACGGAACGTATGGGCGCGGAAAGTCCTTTCATCAGCTTGGCGAATTCATCCAGGTTGAGCGACTGTGCGCCGTCTGACAATGCACGCTCCGGGCACGGATGCACTTCAATAATCAATCCATCGGCGCCAATGGCAAGAGCGGCACGGCTGGCGGGGGCGATGAGTTCGCGCTTCCCTGTTCCGTGCGATGGGTCGGCTACAACCGGCAGATGCGAGAGCTCGCGCACCAACGCCACGGCGGCGAGATCGAGGGTGTTGCGGGTCATCTCGCTTTCAAAGGTCTTGATGCCGCGCTCACACAGCACAACATTATTATTGCCGCCGGCCAGAAGATATTCCGCGGCCAGCAACCACTCTTTTACGCTGGCGGATGGGCCGCGCTTGAGCAGGATGGGTTTGCTGGTTTTGGCAAGCTGGCGCAGCAGATCATAATTCTGCATGTTGCGCGCGCCTACTTGCAGCATGTCCGCATGGTCGCTGATGAGCTGAATGTCATTGGTGCTCATCACTTCGGTGACCACGGGCAGCCCAACTTCTTCCCGGACTTCCCGCAGCAGGCGCAGTGCTTCAATGCCGAGTCCCTGGAAATCATAGGGCGAGGTGCGCGGCTTGTATGCGCCGCCACGCAGCAACGCTGCACCGGCGGCCTTTACGGCGCGCGCGGTGGAAAAAAGCTGCTCGCGCGATTCCACCGAACACGGCCCGGCAATCACCACAGCGTCTTCTCCGCCAATGATCACGCCGCCGACGTCAACCTGGGTGCGTCCGCTCTTGGTTTGCTTGCTCACCAGTTTGAACGGATGCGCAATGGGCACCACTGAATCCACGCCGGGCGCAGCCTGCAAGGCCTCCAGGGCCATGCGCGATCCGCCGGAGCCGACCGCGGCCACAATGGCCCGCTCCGATCCGCGCGTAACATGCGGCTGAAACCCGCATTCCACGATCCGGTCAATTACATGTTGAAGTTGAGCTTCTGAGGCACCTGCTGCCATGTTGATCACCATTGCTTTGCTCCTGAAAAATAGCTTTTGGTACTTGGTACTTAGTTTTTCTAAAATCTCGGATCCCGCACTTCAATTCCGTTTAAACCTTCTGTCAAGCCTAACGCGGGTGAGGGATCACTACCCGCTTCTGCGATGACGGCTATCTCTAAAATCTTCCTTCTGCAGTTTGATTTTTGAAACCCGCCACTTAATCGTCGTCACTTACCATATAAATCCTGAAATAAATTTCCGCTCATAGCGATCTCTCGCTTCGCTTCGAGATTTCAGAAAAAGCTATTTGCTATTTGCCAATTGCTCTTTCGCGCTGCTTTGCTCTTCCATGCGCTCCGTGCCCAGTCGCCGTGTCTCCTGGATAATGCTGTGGAAGATTGCGGTGATGCTTTGCCCGGCCAGCGGGCCGGTACTCTTCTCTGCCACGCGGGCCAGCACCTGCTCTTCTCGCTTGCCGTCATATGCTGGCAATCCGAAAGCAACTTTGACCAGCGCGATTTCACAGGCGATGGCGGCACGCTGGTTGAGCAGGCGCACCAATTCGGTATCGAGCGCGTCAATCTGCTGGCGGCAGGCTTCGAGTGATTTGGCCTCTGGAGACTTAATCCGTAGCGGCTTATCTCCGAGCGAATTTTCACCCAGCGAGTTTTCACTCAGCATCTTTTCGCCGGTAGCGTTTTGCTGGCTCATCTGGCAAGCTCCCTGAAAGCAAAAACCGCGACCCTTTGGGGGATCGCGGCTTTGCGGTAATTTATGATGGCTAACTTTTATTTTGTTGCCAGCACAGCACCCGCGTAGCCGCTACCCGTAAAGAAGTAGCGGTAAGTAAACGCGAAAGTAAATCGGCTGGCGTGCATGCTGAACGGATAGTAGTCTAGGTTTTCCGCTGTTGTCAAGAAAGTTAATAAATTTAATGCGCCAGGACCCTGGCTGGAAGAGCGAATGAGCAAAATGATTGATTCTAAAGATGCGGCAGCAAAGCAGGCAGTGCAGCAGGCGTCCGCGCAGAAAGCGCCGGAGTGGCAGGCCTACGTGGAAGACTTTCGCCGCGCTGGACACGAGAACGTGGACCGCATTGCGAAGTATCTGACTGACGTTTCTGAGATGCCGGTGCTGGCGCAGGTAAAACCCGGCGCGTTGCTGGACGCACTGCCGCTCTCCGGGCCGGAAAAAGGCGAGCCGTTTGACGCCATCCTGCATGACTTTGACCGGCTGATTATGCCGGCGGTCACGCAGTGGAACCATCCGCGTTTCTTTGCTTATTTTTCCTGCACAGGTTCCACGCCCGCGATTCTGGGCGAGATGCTGGCCGCCGCGCTCAACACCAACGGCCTGCACTGGAAAACTTCGCCGGCGGTGGCGGAGTTGGAGCAGCGCGCGCTGGATTGGCTGCGGCAATGGATGGGGCTGGCCGACGAATGGTTTGGCATTGTCTATGACACGGCCTCCACCAGCAGCATGCATGCCGTTGTATGCGCACGGGAGCTCGTTGATCCTGAGGCGCGGACAGAAGGCAGCCGCAATGACCTGGTGCTCTATACGTCCGATCAATCGCACATGTCGATTGAGAAAGGCGCGATTGCCGTGGGCGTGGGCCAGCGCAACGTCCGCAAAGTTCCATCTGACGCAGATTTCCGCATGCGCCCGGAGGCCCTGGCAAAAATGGCGGATGAAGACGCGCGCGCGGGCAAGCGTCCGTTTTGCGTGGTGGCGACCGTGGGCACAACTTCTTCGACCAGCATTGATCCTGTGCCGCAGATTGCTGACGTGGCCGAAAAATACGGCATGTGGCTGCATGTGGACTGCGCTTATGCGGGCGCAGCGGCGATCCTGCCGGAGCAGCGCCACATTATGGCTGGCGTTGAACGCGCGCATTCGCTGGTGGTAAACGCCCACAAATGGCTGCTCACACCGATTGACCTGAGCGTGTTCTATACGCGTCGGCCAGACATTCTGCGCCGCGCTTTTTCACTCACGCCGGATTATCTAAAAACGCAGGACGATCCCCGCGCGCACAACCTGATGGATTATGGAGTTCCATTGGGCCATCGTTTTCGCGCGCTGAAGCTGTGGTTTGTGATGCGCTACTTTGGCCGCGAACGCTTTGAAACTTTGATTCGTTCGCATATCCAGTGGGCCCAGGATTTTGCCGCGCTGGTGGATGCTCATCCGAAGTTTGAGCGCGTTGCTCCAGTGCCGCTTTCAGTGGTCTGCTTCCGCTACAAAGGCACAGACGATGAGAACAAGGCGATCATGGAGAAAGTAAACGCAACCGGCAGAGTGTTCATGGCCAGCACGGTGCTGAATGGAAAGTTAACGCTGCGCATCGCCATTGGAAATCTGGAGACGAGTTGGAAAGATGTGCAGGAAGCTTGGGACTTGCTGGTGCAGGCGGCGGAATGAGTTAGCCACGAATCAAACGCGAAAAAACAAGAATCGGAAAACGAGAAAAATCAGGTTCTCTTTCATTCGTACGCAAAACGCGTCTAGGTGAGATTGTTCTGTGTGATATAAAACGCATAACATAGCGCCAGAAATATGGCTTCCATGCCCACAAAAACTATTACAAAGCTGTTGTGGATACCGAAGAGCAATCGGTTATCAAAGCCCCATTCATTCGCGGGACCTCTAGTTTGCATGGCGCGATAGATATCGCGGGCCACCATTACGAAGTAGCGCAGCAGCAGAAAATAAAAGCCAAGGCCGAAGACTACCCAGAAGAGTGGGCCGACGCTCGAAAATAATTCGTTGAAGCCATACGCATTGCGGCTTAAAGCTATGTGCAGAAAGACCAGCAGCACCAGGTTGGGCCACAGGCCTTCAGTGGTGGCAAAGTAAAGATAGAAGTCAGCCAGTCGGCGGGCGTGTCGATTGCGCGAAAATTGTTTTTGCGCGCCCAGGCTGAATAGCCCGGCAGCCATAAACAAGGCCAGAGAAAAAATCAGCGGGGTGCCGGAGTTGGCAAGCGCCAGCGCACTTTGGCGGGTACGCAGATTTTTTTCCCGATCGGCCATTTTCTGTTTGTATTGATCTTCTGATGCATGCGACTCACCCAGCGAACTAGTGAGCGCGGCCAGCGCCTGTTCGCGGGTGAGCAGTGTGGCGGAAATATGCAGTTTGAAAGTGGGCTTGGACGAGCCGGAAATTCTTTTGATCTCCGCCTCTGTGGCGGCGATGATCTCTTCCTGGCGCGTGACCTCATTCTGCGCGCTGGCCTGGAGCGCGATAATTTCATCTTCGAGCACGCCGGAGTGGCGCGTCATCTGCCAGTTAATGAGCGACAGGAAAGCAGCAATCAGAACCAGCCCCTGCAAGGCAAACAAGCCCGGACTGCTCCAGCCTTTGAGCCCGGCACTAGCTGCATAAGGGATAAGCTCAGCGCTCTGGTCGATCACATTTTTCTGGCGGACGAATGGAACGGGCGCAGACTGCTGGTTCCATTGCATACGGAGCTGGTCCTGGGGCGTGAGTTGCGCCGTGTTCAGAACCTCTTCGGCTTCGTTCTGGTAAACCGACTCCACCATACTGACTTATTTAGCATGGTCAAAAACCGCGCACAAGCACCATGAGTGCATAGGTGTAACTGCACTCGCGGTGCGGGGCGGCAACAGCCGGGATGAAAGCGGCGAATCCAATCCGTGCCCGGTCTCTGATCTCGCCCATCTCGCCAGCGATTTCACCTGCGAACCTGCCAGCAGGCGGGCTAGCGGGAAGCGATCCCAATCGCCGATGCAGCTGCGCCTACGCCAAAAGGCGAGCCAGCCACTGGCGTGAGCGCGCCATTGGAGGCTATGCCATAGGCGGCAATATCATGGGTGCCCTGCTCGGTCACGTACACGATGGAAGTGTCTGAGTCCACGGCAACCGCGGAGGGGCCAACGCCTCCGGTGGGAAAAGGCGAGCCGGTGACCGCGCCCAGCGCTCCGGATGATGAGTCGATGACGAAAGCAGAAACGTCATTCGAGCCTGAATTCGCGGTGTACAGCAGCGCTCCCTGCGGATCAATCCCCAGCCCTTTGGGCTGCGTGCCGGCGGCAAACGGTGACCCGGCGATTGCCGCAAGCGTTCCGCCGCTGCCAATGGAAAATCCAAGGATGGCGTTGTGGGCTGTATCCGCCACGTAAAGAAAGCGGCCGGTGTGTTCCGCGGCCAAAGAGTTAGGCGTGGCACCGGCCCCCATGGATGTTGGCGGCCCCACCTGGGTCAAAACACCGTTGTTGCCGATAGCCAGCACCACCACCGTTCCCTCGGCAGCATTGGCCACAAACAAGAAGTTCCCCAGAGGAGAGATTGCAATCGCGCTCGGGTGCGAAGCGGGTGTAATCACAAAAGGAGTGCCCATGATGTTCGTGAGTCCGCCGGCGCCTGGATCTACCACAAAAGCGGAAACGTTACTCGCCGTCTGGTTGGCGGTATAAAGAAACGGCGATGTGGGTGACATGACAACGCCAATCGGCCCAGCGTCAGTATTGAAAACGTTAGGCGGGTTGATGGGAACCACCACGCTGTTGCTCACCGGAACGCTAAGATTGCCGCTGCTGCCGTTGATATCGAGCAGCGTCACGTC
>DASXZE010000005.1:0-8148 GCA_036502105.1 Candidatus Angelobacter sp.
TCGCATCCAAAGTGCCTTGATCGTCAGAGGAAAGATCATCACAGGGGAAGGTTGAATGGCCGAGGAAACTGCTACACCAAAATCCCAACTGCGCCGCGCCATGGGCTTCTGGGACGTGCTGCTGTTCAACATCGCCGCCGTACTCGGTCCGCGCTGGATTGCCGCCGCCGCGCATAACGGCACGTCGTCCATCAGCTTGTGGTTTTTTGCCGCGGTGTTCTTTTTTCTACCCACGGCGCTGATCATTATTGAGCTTTCCACGCGCTTCCCTTCTGAAGGCGGCCTTTATGTGTGGAGCAAAGAGGCTTTTGGCGACTTCCACGGCTTTGTGGCCGGATGGTCCTACTGGATTTATACGTTCTTTTACTTTCCCGGATTGCTCACGGCGAGCGTGGCGATGTCTGTGTATATTGGCGGCGCGAAATATGCATGGCTTGCAGCCAGCCCGCGCTATCTACTCTGGGCCTCACTGGGATTACTGGCAGTGGCTGTGCTGTTCAACATCGTGGGGCTCGACATCGGTAAATGGCTGCAAAATGCCGGAGGCGTTTCCACCTACCTGCCGCTGGTTATGCTGGTGGGCATTGGAACTTATCTGGTGATGCATCGCGGCACGGCCACGCATTTTTCCTGGCCTAACATCTGGCCGGAGTGGCCGCCGGACATCGGCAAGCTTAATTTCTGGTCAAGCATTGCGTTCGCTTTCACCGGCATGGAGCTGGTATGCGCCATGAGTGAAGAGATACGCGATCCGAAAAAAACATTTCCGCGCGCTATCTATGCTTCTACCGGATTGATTGCGGTGATTTATATTCTGGGCACCATGGCACTGCTGTGGCTGCTGCCGGCGGAACAGATTGACCCACGCAATGGCGTTTTCAGCGGCATATCGATTGGCTCTGCTGCCCTGGGGATTGTCTGGTTCGGTATGCTCGCCGCCCTGCTGGTGACCGTGGGCAATGCCGGAGGCGTTGGCGCGACAGTGGCTGGTGTGGCGCGCGTTCCGTTTGTCGCTGGCATTGATAATTATCTGCCGGCATTTTTTGGCAAGATCCACCCCAAATGGAAGACGCCTTATCTTTCCATTCTGGTGCAGGCGGTGTTCTCGGCGGCGATTCTAGTGCTCTCGCAAATCAATGCCACCGTGATTGGCGCTTATCAGTTCCTGGTGGATATGTCGGTCATTCTCTACTTTATTCCCTTCCTTTATATGTATGGTGCGGCCATCAAACTGTCGTACCGGGCAGACCGCAATTCCGCCGGCGCAGTGCTAGTCCCCGGAGGAAAGCCAGGCATATGGATTGCCGGCTCACTCGCCTTCCTGATTACGCTGGGCTCCATGGCTCTGGCGATGATTCCGCCGGAGGGAGAAAATAAATTCGTTTTTGAAGCGAAGCTGGTAGGTTGCACCATCAGCTTTGTGGGATTTGGACTTGTATTGTATTTCTGGCGGCGTATGTCAATGGCCGTCAAGGTTATGGTCTTCGCCGGTCTGGGCGGATCCATCGCAGCAGTGTGGTGGGTGGCAATCATGTTTGGGATCTTCAGTACCGCGACTACACTTTTTTCGCGAATCGTTTTAGATGTCTTCCTTTTGACCTGTCCGATCATTTTGATATGGGGCACGATCCATGGAGTTTTGATGATTGCCACAAATATCATTCTTTACGGCGCACTCGGACATTGGATCCTGCAAAAGAAAGCCAAACCGTAGAAACTTTCCCGGAACCGTTTCTCTTCCTCCATCGTATTGATTAGCAGAAGTCATACGTGTGTCGGCCAGACACAGGAGCCTGTCCATGGGATATTTCCAGTCTCAGCTTAAGCAAGTATTGCGGCGGTTAGGCCGCACGCCGATGTTCACGGCTGTCACGCTCATTACGCTGGCTGCCGGAGTGGGCGCAAACACCGTGGTCTTCAGCGTGCTTGAGGGCATCCTGCTTAAGCCTTTGCCGTATCCGCAATCTGAGCAGCTCATTGGCATTTCGCATTCCGCGCCGGGAATCAATATTGACGAGCTGCCCGGAGCGCCCTCGAACTATTTTGTCTATCGCGACCAGAACCACAGTTTCCAGGATGTCGGCATGATGACCAATGACTCCGTGAGCATTACCGGAGTGGCTGAGCCGGAGCATGTGCGTGTGGAGCGTATTACAGACGGCATGATTCCGATCCTTGGCATTTCTCCCATGCTGGGGCGCGGCTTCAGCCGGCAGGACGACACGGCAAACAATCCGGAGACCGCAATTCTTCTCCATGGATACTGGCAGCAAAAGTTTGCCGGCAATCGCGGCATTGTGGGCCAGACAATCAAGATTGACGGCAAGCCGGTGCAGATCATTGGCGTGATGCCGAAAGACTTCCACCTCCTTGACCAGGAAGATCCGGCGATGCTCATGCCGCTTCAGTTTGATCGTGCCAAGACCAACCTGGGAAATTTTAGTTATGCCATGGTGGCCCGCCTTAGACCGAACGCAACCATTGACCAGGCCAATGCTGACGTGGCGCGCATGCTTCCCATGGTGAGCCAGATTTTTCCGGCGCCGCCGGGCTTTAGCTTGAAGATGTTTGAAGATGCGCATTTTGCGCCGAACATTAAGCCGCTCAAAAGCCGCGTGGTGGGTGACGTGGGCAAACTGCTCTGGGTGCTCATGGCCTCCATTGGCATGGTGCTGCTGATTGCGTGCGCCAACGTTGCCAACCTGGTTTTAGTGCGCGTGGAAGGCCGCAAACAGGAGCTGGCCATTCGCGCAGCGCTGGGCGCGGGCTGGAGCCGCATTGCGTCAGACCTGTTGTTTGAAAGCGTGGTTCTGGGAGTGCTGGGCAGCCTGCTTGGACTTGGGCTGGCCTACGGTGCGCTGCGCTTGCTCGTAACGATGGCTCCGCAAGGTCTGCCGCGCGTAAAAGAAATTGGCATTGACGGAACGGTGCTGCTGTTTACTCTGGGTCTTGCCGCGCTCACCAGCCTGCTCTTTGGCAGCATTCCTATTTTCAAACATGCTGGAGCACGCATGGCCACGGGCTTGCGTGAAAGCGCGCGGGGCGCAAGCCAGAGCCGCGAGCAACATCGCACGCGCAATATCCTGGTAGTAGTGCAGGTGGCGCTCGCGCTGGTCCTGCTTATCTGCTCCGGATTAATGCTGCGCACGTTCACCGCTCTCACGCGCGTACAGCCCGGCTTCACCGCGCCGGCGGAGATACAGACTTTTAGTTTGTCGATTCCTAAAGCTGAAATCCCGGACGACGCCAACGTCACGCGCAGGTTTGAAGAAATCATGCGCAAGGTGGCTGCGGTCCCCGGCGTTTCGTCCGTGGGGCTTTCCACGAGTATCCCGCTGGATGGAAATAATTCTTTTGACCCAATTTTTGCCGAAGACAAAACCTACCGCCCCGGAGAGCTGGGATCAGTACGCCGCTTCAAGTTCATCTCACCAGACTTCTTCAAGACCATGGGCACGCCGCTGATAGCCGGACGCGACTTCACCTGGGCCGACATTTACAACAAGACGCCCGTCGCCATGCTCTCAGAAAATCTGGCGCGCGAGCTTTGGAACACTCCCTCCGCGGCGCTGGGCAAGCGTATACGCGTGGGCAGCAATGACAACTGGCGCGAAGTAATTGGCGTGGTCGCAAATGTGTCAGACGATGGAGTCAGCCAGCCAGCGTCGAAGACCGCCTATTGGCCCATGATGATGGACAAGTTCGAAGGCCAGGATACGAGAATTGTACGCGATCTCTCTTTTGCTCTGCGTACGCCCCGCGCCGGCACTGAGAGCCTGATGAAAGAAGTGCGCCAGGCCGTGTGGGCAGTCGATCCGAACCTGCCGCTGGCGGGAGTCCACTCAGTGGACCATTACTACCGCTCCTCCATGGCCCGGACATCTTTCACACTGCTCATGCTGGGCGTGGCCGGAGCCATGGCGCTGCTGCTGGGGACGGTTGGCATCTACGGCGTGATTGCCTATTCCGTTTCACAGCGCACGCGCGAAATTGGTATCCGCATGGCGCTGGGCGCGCAACGCCAGGAGCTTACCGGAATGTTTGTCCGCCATGGACTTATGCTTACATGCGTTGGTGTCGGAATCGGATTAATAGCCGCCGCCATCTCCATGCGGTTTCTCTCCACACTTTTGTTCGGCGTAAAACCAGTGGACCTGTTCACCTACAGTGCTGTCTCCGTCGGACTGGCCGCCACCGCGCTGCTGGCTTGTTATATCCCATCACGCAAGGCAGCGACGGTGGATCCTATAATTGCGTTAAGGGGCGAGTAAAGAAGCAGTCAGCGGCTATTTTGTTGCGTGCACATCTTGCGTTTTCAAACTTAGGAGACGGGCTTTGATCATTTGAAATTCAGGCGTATCTACAACGTAACTGGGTTGCGGCGAAAGGATACTCCTGATTTCTTTCCCAATCATGGCAATCCGCTCTGCTGCTGGGGGATGCGAAGGAAATCTTACGGCAGGCGATGGTGTTTTCTCCTCTAATTGCTCGCGCTTCCACAAAAAGGACAGAAAACCGTTTGGATTGTAACCGGCTTTGTACACGTATTGGACGCCAAGCCAGTCAGCCTCTTTTTCAAAGTTGCGGGAAAACTTGAAGAAGGCGGGAGGAACACTGATTGACTCATCTTCGCACATGGCATACAGGCTGCAAAAATCCGGCAGCGTGGATTTTTGTGGGGCGGAGGTCTTTTGATGCGCGTTGGCAAACTCACTACGGCTGAGCAACCTTGTTACATGCCGCGCATTGACGTGAGCAATGGCATGAGCCATCATCGCCGCCAATTCGGATTCATTCTCCGCCGTCCGCAGCAGTCCGGAGTTTACATAGACAATGCCTCCCGGAAGGGCAAAGGCCCTGGGCTCAGGCGAGTCAATGACTCTGATCGAGAAAGAAAATTTGGTGTCTGACTGGCGTACCAGATTCTGTCCAATACGGGAAACATACTCACCAATCACCGGATCTGTGATAAAAACCGCTTTGGCATCCACCTGCTTGGCAAATTCCTTGCCCAGCTTGATTTCGTTCTCAATGGAATACCAATTGAAGGGTTCGGGCGTCTGGTTCTGGTTGGCGCTGGAAGTTTTTCCATCAGGATTATTGCCGGGCTTCTTCTCGGAAGGTATCTGTTCCGAGCGTGCCTGGTCAGGCGGCGAAGACTGGTTCTGGCCCACGGTCGATGTGGACGCAGTTTTTGAGTCTTGTACGGTCAGAGCAACAGATGGCAATACCATGCCAGCTATCACTATCCAGATGCGGAAGAAGCATTTCTTTTCCATGCTGCACTCCCGGAACGATTGTACTCTGGATTTTTAATTTCACAATCCCGCATCGCCCGCAGAAATGCGCGCGATGGATGACCAATCCAATTCCCCCATGCCCTGCGCCATCGCAGCTAGAAAACGGTCGCGCACCAGGCTCGCCATGGGCATGGGAACAGCGGCTTCTTCCGCGGCGGCCAGCAGCAGGCGATTGTCCTTGAGGCCCAGCGGAAGTTTAAATCCTGGCGGCGTGAATTTATCGGCGACGATCAGCGCGCCATAGGTTTTATAAATGGGCGCGTTGAAGAGCGTGCTGGTGAGGATCTCAAGAAACTGGTTGGCGTCCAGCCCGGACTTGCGCACCAGGGCAAAACTTTCTGCCAGGCTTTCAATCACGGTGGTGATCAGGAAGTTGCCGTTGAGCTTGATCACGTTGGCGCCGGGCGCATCTTCTCCGACGACAAAAGTTTTCTGTCCCATGGCGTCAAAGAGTGGCTGGCATTTTGCTACCTGCGCGGATGGTCCGGCAGCCACGATAAATAATTTTGCGGCGGACGCGGCGTCGGGACGTCCAAAGACCGGCGCGGAGACATAATGCTGCCTGCGCTCAGCGTGGGCGGCGGCCATCCGGCGCGAGAGCGCAACGCTGATGGTGCTACAGGAAATGTGAATCGCGTGGGCTGGAAGCGAGGCGAGCAATCCATCTTTGCCGGCATTCTTCTCATCGCCGAACACCACTGACTCCAGTGCGTGATCGTCAGCCAGCATGGTGAGGGCTATCTCAACGCCCTCAGCGGCTTCACCCGGAGTTGCCGCAACATGTGCGCCCGCGGATTGCAGTTCGCTGGCGCGGCTGCGCGTGCGGTTATAGACGCGGAGTGAGTGTCCCGCCTTGATCAGATTCTGTGCCATGGCCAAGCCCATGTTGCCCAGGCCGATAAATGCGATCTTCATGATTGCCCTCTCTCTAACAGCAATCATTTTAAATTGAGCGACAGAATAGTGACACAGTGTTAATCCATCCTTCGCAAAAACCGCGAAGGATCGGGCACCCGCAGATAAGAGATGGTGTTAAAAAAAAGGGCGGCCCGGAAATTGCATCCGCCCTTCGGTTCATCCGTCACATCCGTAAGATCAAAATCTCATGGCGCAGTTTTATTGCTTGAGGCTTTACTGCTTAAAGCCTTACTGTTTGAAACCGGGCGCTGAGCGTCGATCGAACAGCGAGTTCACGTCGAACGGTGCGGGTGGCGCAAACGCTGGCTGAGGTGGTCTCATGGCCACCTGCTCGCCCACCACATCCATGACCTGCAAACGATATTGAATGCATATGCGGGATAGCCGCGAGCGGTCCTTCTGTTTGTCAAAGACCACCTTGGTCTCAGGTGCGGGCCAGCCAATTTCAACCGGCCGGGTAATGAGCGACGCGATAGTATGTCTTTTAGCGTCGCGCAGCACCGCAAGGTTCGCGCCCACAAACACCAACTGGTAGTTTCCGGGACGAAACGTCCGTGCGCCAATATCGAACTTGAATGGCACGTCAAAAGCCATGGTTTCATAGGTGTGCGCCTGCGCGGCGGCCGGCAGTGGTGAAGTCAAAAGCAATACAGCAAGCAGGGTGCAATACAAATAGCACTTCATTGTCTCTTCTCATCCCCAATATTCCGGAAGTTAGCGCAGCGGGAATGCGGGGCAGCCAGCGGTTTCCAAGGAGAGATAAAGCCCCTCCGCAGGCCGCCCCATTCGCAATTCCCTTTGCCCTTGCGTATTGGACTCAACCAAGTGCCTATTAGAATTATTGTTTGTTTTCATCACAGCGATGAATTAAGCTCATAGCATGGCAACCAAGATGATGGACGTAAAACTGGAAATCAGGCACCTGAAGCTTGTGGCTGCGGTGGCGGAAACGGGCACGGTCACGGAGGCGAGCAAGCGGCTGCATCTTACGCAGTCGGCATTGAGCCATCAGCTGCGCGACGCGGAAGAAAAGCTGGGCGCGGCGCTGTTTCTGCGGCTGGGAAAAAAAATGGTACTGACTGCGGCCGGCGAGACGCTGATGTCGTCAACGCAGCGCGTGCTGGAAGAGCTGGGCAATGCCGAGCGGATGATTGCCGGCAGCAGCGTCGGCGTGCAAGGCGTGATCCGGCTGTGCACGGAGTCTTATACCTGTTATCACTGGCTGCCTCCGGTGATGGCGGAGTTTCATAAAAAATTTCCGGGTGTGGAGATACAAATCAGTGCGGCGTCCAACTCAGTTGCGGAATTGCTGGAGGGCAAGCTGGACGTAACGATTGCCTTCTGCACCACGCCGCCCAACAAAAAACTGATCCGCCAGATCACGCTCTTTGAAGACGAGATGCTGCTGGTCATGTCGCCCAAGCATCGGCTGGCAAAAGTGGATTACGTACGGCCCGCGGAGTTAAATGGTGAAACAGTGCTGGTCTATCCGCCGCGCCATGAGAGCATGCTGGTGATGCAAGTCATGCAGCCGGCCGGCGCGGTGCCAGGACGCGTGATTGAGATCCCGCTGACTGAGGGCTTGATTGAACTGGCCGCCGCCGATACTGGCGTGGGCATGCTGGCGGCGTGGGCGGTGGACCCAGATGTCCGCTCAAAGAAAGTGGTGGGGAAAAAGATTGGCCCGCACGGGCTGCACCGGACGTGGTATGCGCTGACGCTGCGCGAGAATCCCAGCCCGGAATATCTGGAGATATTTCTGGAGCTGTTGAAGTCGGCGTCGCCGTTTAAGAAAAGATAGAGTTTAAAAAGACAAGCTGCGCGCAAAGTTAAAGGACAGCGTGACTGAATGAGATCAATTGCCATTCAGCCGTCGCTGTCCTTGTTGCGTTTCTTAAGCTGTAAAGCGCCTTTCGGTGCGCAGCTTATT
>DASXZE010000006.1:0-7783 GCA_036502105.1 Candidatus Angelobacter sp.
TGTTTGTGGCCGGCATCTCGGTTTATTCGGCGCTGGTCTTCTCGCTTCTGAGTTACGCGGTGGCCATCCCTTCGGCAGTCAAAATCTTTAACTGGACTGCCACCATGTACAAAGGGTCCATCAAAATGGATACCCCGATGCTCTATGCCATGGCATTCATCGGGCTGTTTACCATTGGCGGTCTGACGGGACTGTTTCTTGCCGCGCTCGGCCTGGACATTCACATTCACGATACTTATTTCGTCGTCGCGCACTTCCACTATGTGATGGTGGGCGGCATGGTTACGGCGTACCTGGGAGGGCTCCATTTCTGGTGGCCCAAGATGACCGGCCGAATGTATCCGGAAGGGCCGGCCAAGCTGGCTGCGCTGATCACTTTTATCGGATTCAACCTCACGTTCTTCCCGCAATTCATTCTTGGTTATATGGGCATGCCGCGCCGCTACTGGGCGTATCCGCCTGAGTTCCAGGTACTGAACGTATTATCAAGCGCGGGTGCATCTGTGCTGGCCGTTGGATTCCTTCTGCCGCTGCTCTACTTCATATGGTCTTTGAAATACGGTGAGATTGCCGGCGACAATCCTTGGCAGGCAACTGGCCTGGAGTGGGAAACCACTTCGCCGCCGCCTACGCATAATTTCCACGAGATTCCAATCGTCACCAAAGATCCGTATGCCTACGGAGAAGATCAGGAGGTCACCGTTGTCCACTAGTCAGACAACCACCACCGATCATCATCCAGCGCTGGCGCACCAGTTTGACAGCATGCAGCAGCAGCAGGACGCCTCCACCTTTGGCATGTGGGTCTTCCTGCTGACTGAAATCATGATGTTTGGCGGCCTGTTTACTTCCTACCTGATTTACCGCCTGAAATATTACGATGCATTCGTGGCTGCCAGCACCAGCATCAGCGTGGTCTGGGGTTTTACCAATACGCTGGTCCTGATCGGCAGCAGCTTCACCATGGCCATGGCTGTGTGGACGGCGCAAAAAGGTTTCCGCAAGCAGCAGGTTGTGTACCTGATCCTGACCATGGTCCTGGGCGCGGCCTTCCTGGGCGTAAAAGCCAAGGAATATCACGATAAATACGAAGAATGCCACATCCCCGGACACATCATTGGCAAAGGCTTTAATACCTGGGGCGGCTGCAGCGCTACGGACCCGAAGCTGGGCAATATCGCTGAAGAAATCCGGGAGCGCAATCCCAAGGTAACGGAAGTTGCCGCGGTGCAGATTGCCAAACAGACGGAGATATTTTTCTCCTTCTACTTTGCCATGACCGGACTGCACGCCTTCCACATGATTATCGGGTTTGGCCTACTCTCATGGCTGCTGTGGCGTGCTCATCGCGGGGATTTTGGCCCAGAATATTACACGCCAATGGAACTGGGCGGGCTCTACTGGCACTTTGTCGATATTGTCTGGATTTATCTTTTCCCGCTGTTGTATTTGATCAGCCGGGTAAACACATAGGGGTAAAAAGGCGGAATATGTCAGACCAGGGTCATCCAACACCCAAACTTTATCTCATCATCCTCACGTGCCTGGTGATCGGGACGGTGCTCACCTACAGGGCGGCATTTTGGGACATGGGTATCTTCAATCCGGTGGTTGCGCTGACCATTGCCTGCACCAAGGCCACGCTGGTTATCCTCTTTTTTATGCATGTGCGCTATAGCAGCAAGCTCACCAAAATAACTATTGCAGCAGGTTTTTTCTGGCTCATGATTATGATCACCATGAGTTTGAGCGATTACCTCACGCGGACATTCCTGCCGCAGTAGCCGGGTACTCCCGAGCAGAGCGAGGGAACCCTGTAGGCTAAAAAATAGTATCTGGAAAAATAAAGGCGATCCTGACCAGGGATCGCCTTATTCATTTCTTTACCCAATGCGGTTTAGCTGGTCGGGGATCTCTCGCGTGCTCGAGATTGCAGAAGCAGTTCCTTTGTGGTTAAGGCCTTACTTCGTAAGAATTTCTTCCAGAAAATCCAGCGCACGCGGATCGTTCGACTGTCCCAGCCAGAAGATGGCTTGTTTTCTCACCACCGGATTCTTGTTGGTTTTGGCCAAAGCAATCAGGCGAGGCACTCCGTCGGCATCATGCATCTGGCTCAAGGCAAAAACAGCTTTCTTCTTTACCTCAGTTTCAGGGTCGTTCTCAATGGCTTCAGTAATCTGTGCAGCCTCTTTTTTGCCGCCAATCTGTGCCAGCCAGAAAATTGCCTGGCCGCGAACATGCGGGCTCTGGTCGTGGCGCGCCATGTCGATCAGGTCCTTGAGGGCATCTGGCTCTTTACTCTGGGAAAAGGCGAATGTGCCCATTTCGCGCATGCGATCACTGGGATCTTCTTTGACATATTTGCGCAGCAGCTCCACGCCTTTTTTGCCGCGTTCCACGCCCAGCCAGAAAGCAACTTCTTCCCGCAGGGAAACTTGCTGATTTGGTTGGAGCAGCTTTTCCAGGGCTGCATCTGCTGCCGGCGTGTCATGTAAAGCAATGGCCATCACCGCCTGGCGTGATGGGTCTTTATGCCAGGATGCATCGTCTTTTGTTCCTGCCGTGGGTTCACTCACGGCCATGCCAGTAAGCATTTCCACGCTCTGTTCCGGCTTTACGTCTTCCAGCCAATAGACAGGAAGGCTGGCAAAATCCAGCGCACAGTCGGCACTATAGACGCGCAGCTTGCCAATTTGCTTGCCCTCAGCGCGGAAGAAAATGAACGCATACGGCATTGGCTCCGGCGGCGCGCAGTTTGAAATCGTGCCACTGAACGAACTACCGTGCTCAGACTCCATTTTGCAGCCCGCGCAGCATCCTCCTGCATTTCTGGCTTCATTAACAGAATCAAAGCAGCACATGGTGCGCTCTTTGGCAGCTGCAGGAATTTTGTAGCCAATCCAGAGCGGCCCCGCCTGCTTCTCAACCAGCCCATCCATCGTCGCTTTGAGCCCTGAAGTAGCTGACACTTCCTGCCACTTCGCATTGGTTACTTTAGGCTTCTGGGCCACAGCCATTGAAACCAGCGCCAGCAGCGCGAGTACGCTCGCATATCGTTGAACAAGTCTCATAGCCGCCTCCTCTATTTATTCAGAATTTCCATCATGTATTCCGTAATTTCCGGCGAACTCATCAATGACATTTTCTGGATCAGCTCCCGCTTCATCTGCGGATCGGTTTCTTTGCGGGCCAGCGCTACCAGTTCCTTGCCCGCACCATGGAGGAAGAGTGCATTCGCCACTTCCTTCCTGGTGTCCAGATCACTATTTGCGTTGTAGATGGTGAGCAGGGCCTTGGTCGCGCCATCACCGCCAAACATGCCTATGTCGCGAATGGCATGCTTACGGACGCCGGGATCCTTCTCAGAGGCTGCGGCTTCATTCAGCCCTTCCGCGTCGCCGGCCATACCCATGGACTGGAGCAGGTTCTCCTTGGCGTCAGGGTCTGTTGCTTCCTTATAGAGCTGGCGCAACTCATCGCGTCCACCCAGCATGCCCAGGTAGCGAATTGCTTCTTTGCGCAGCTCAGGGTCCTTCTCCGTACGAGCAACGGCGAGCACATCTTCCTTGTCACCGGACATCAGCCACGCTTGAAAGACGGTTTTCTTAACGCTCACATCCGGAGACGAGTTATAGATTTCCTTGAGCACCGCGCGATTGCCCTTATTGCCGTTCATCCCCATGTAGCGAATGGCGCGTTTCTGCAAATCGGGCTGGTTGTTGGCCTTGGCCAGCGTCAGCAGAATTTCCTGGGCCTTGGGCGAGCCGCTTTGTGACAGCACAAAGAGAGCTTTATCTTTTAACTTGGGTGAATTATTGCCGTGAATGACTTTGTCCAAAAGGGGTACGGCCCTTTCCGGATCAGAGTTCATGAGGCTCTGCAAGGCGAGCAGCTTGAGCTCTTCATCAGAAATACTTTCCGGATTCGCCGTACCACGCCACTGTTGTTCTGCAATATCTGCTTCCCGAATCCATGTGCTTTTTGGATAGGCCTTTTTAAATTCGGCGATAAGGGCCAGCGCCTGCGCCCGATTGCCAGCCTTGTTGAGCGAATAAGCCTTCCAGTACATGGCAGCATCGGCTTTGCGGCCACGGCCCTTCCAGACCTCATCAAATTGCCGGATAGCTTCGGCATATTGTTCCTGGTCCAAAGCGTCCTTGGCGGCGGCATAGACCTGGTCTTCATGCGCGTTGGCTTTCTCCGCGGCTTGCGGGTCAACAAAAGAAGCAGAAGGAACTTCCTGCGCTGCGGCGCTGGTTGGGCGCGCGGAAAAAATTGCGCCAGCAAGAAAAAAAAGAATGACCAATAATTTGCGATTCATAGTGTTATAGCCTCTGATTACCGTTGCCGCCGGAGAGTTGATCCGGCTGCTGTATTTTTGAATTCACTTCTGAACCCACCACACGCACCTTGAACAGAAGGCCTTCTGTCTGGATGGTGCGGCGGACTTGCTGTAAATCTCCGGGAGAAATTTCTGTAGGGCCGTTGGCGACCTCGGCCAGCACGCGGCCGAGCTGATCTAAGAGACGCGCTACCTGCGGATCCCCGGCCTGCTGCGCGCTCACGCGATAAAGATGGTTGCTATCCAGCAGATCGCGGGCCTGGGCCTGTTCGGCAGAGAAATTAACTGAGCCCTTATCGTCTGTGTTCATGATTTCCACCAGCAGCATCTGCGAGCGCTCCAGGTGGTCACCCACGGCGACCAGGACCACGCGTTGTGGATTTACCTGGGCTGGCTGGTTTGTTTTCGAAGCAATATTTTTCTGCTCAGCATGGGGCCAGAACCGTCCGGCTAAAAATGCCGCTGCCAGCAACAACGCCATGGCTCCGGCGAATGCCCATTTCTGCTGTGGGCCAAAGAGTCGCTTGAAAAAACTGCCTCTTGCCGGCAATTGGTCACGCAGGTTGAGCCATGTCTTTTCTTCAAATGTTGTCAGCGGCTCAGGGACTTCCAGCGGTTCAATCTGCTTCAGCATGGTTTGCACGCGGGCAAACTCAGCCTGGCAATCAGGGCATGCAGCCAGATGGCGTTCGATTTCAGGTTCGCCCTCAGCGTCACCGTAATAATGCAATACGATCTGTTCTTCACTTAGATGGTTCATTTCACGGCACTCCTGCCGGCACTCGCATAAGGCTCAAGCTGCTGCCGCAATTTTTGTACGGCGCGAAACACGCTGTTCTTGGCGGCGCTTACCTTCAGATCAAGCACCTGGCTGATCTCTTCAATTGACCGGCCTTCCATGTGCCGCATGGTAAAAGCCACGCGCTCTGCGGCGGTGAGTAGACCCAGCGCGCCGGAAATTTTGCTTTTCATCTCCACGCTCAACAGCAGGCGGTCAGGTCCGGGCGTGGACGTGGGCAGCTGTATCTGGTTGCCCGCTTCGGCGTCAGGGTTATCAACGATCTGGTATGAGTCTTTATTCTGGTTTTGCATCTGCGTCTTTCTTGCATTCAGGAAGTCCAGCGTACGGTTTACGGCGATCCGGTAAACCCATGTGCTGAAGTTGGCGCGCAGCTCAAATCGCTCCAGGCTTTTGTAGGCCCGCAGAAATGTTTCCTGAACCAGCTCTTCTGCGTCCTGCTGGTTTCCGGTCATGCGGTACACCACGCGAAAGATGCTGCGGGAATGGCGCTCAACCAGGACACGAAACGCGTCCTTGTCGCCGGCCAGAACCTGCGCCACTACGGCTGCATCACGAACTTCCATTCGCTTAACTTAGACCGGAATTGAGGGGAGTGGTTAGTTTTTTGTGCAATCCCGAGCGGAAGCGAGGGAACCCTATAGCCGCCGAATAATCTGGAGGGCAAGATTGAGATCAAGCCGGCATTCTGGTGAAAATAAGGAGCTTGTTGGTGATAGGGATTCCTCGCTCCGCTTCGGGATTTCAGAAAATAGCGGCAGCCACCCTGAGTACAGTACTTTCGTCAAAATGCTTGCCCAGAATCTGCAGCCCGATGGGTAGGCCTGACCGAGTGTTGCCGGAGGGAACGCTGATCCCCGGAATGCCGGCCAAGTCAGCGGTGACTGTATAGATATCGGCTAGATACATAGATAGAGGATCGTCTGATTTCTCGCCGATTTTGAATGCTGGAGTCGGGGCCGTCGGTGTGACGATGGCATCCACTTTTTGGAACGCTTCTTCGAAGTCGCGGGTGAGCAGCGTACGCACACGCTGTGCTTTTAGATAGTAGGCATCGTAGTATCCGGAACTGAGCGCGTAGGTTCCGAGCATGATGCGGCGCTTTACCTCGGCGCCAAAACCTTCGTCGCGGCTCTTACGATACATCTCAGAGAGAGAGTGCGCGCCTTTCGTGCGGTGGCCATAGCGAACGCCATCAAAGCGCGCCAGATTGGCTGAAGCCTCAGCGGTGGCGATGATGTAATACGTCGGAATCGCGTAGGTCGTATGCGGCAGCGAAATGGGAACAATCTCACAGCCAGCGGAGCGCAGCTTGGCGATTCCCGCTTCCACGGCGGCGCGAACTTCAGCGTCAAGGCCTTCACCAAAATATTCTTTGGGTACGCCGATTTTGAGGCCGCTTACCGGTTTAGCGAGATCAGCAGCGTAGTCTGGAACCCTCACGTTGGCGGACGTGGAATCCATGGGATCGTGTCCGGCAATGACGCCGAGCAAAATTGCAGCGTCTTTCACTGTTTTGGTCAGCGGGCCAATGTGATCGAGCGACGAGGCAAAGGCGATCAGCCCGTAACGCGACACGCGGCCATAGGTCGGCATGAGCCCAACCACGCCGCAGAAAGAAGCTGGCTGGCGGATGGAGCCGCCAGTGTCAGAGCCGAGTGTGGCCACAGCCATTCCCGCGGCTACCGCTGCCGCCGAACCACCGCTGGAGCCGCCGGGCACACGTGATTTATCACGCGGATTGTGTACAGGGCCGTAAGCAGAATTCTCATTCGATGAGCCCATGGCAAACTCGTCACAATTCAGCTTGCCCAGCACAATTGCGCCGGCTGCTTCCAGCTTTTTTACGGTGGTGCAGTCAAAGGGCGGAATAAAATTTTCCAGGATTTTTGAGCCGGCCGTGGTGCGGACGCCCTTGGTGACCATGACATCCTTAATTCCCAACGGCACGCCAGCCAGCGGAGGTAGCGGAGCACCCTGGCTCACCAGCCCATCAATGTGCTTTGCCTGCGCGAAAGCGCGATCTTGTGAGAGCGTAAGGTAGGCGTGAATTTCCGGATCGTCCGCTTTGATCTTGCTGTAGAACTGCTCGACCAGACCTGAAGAAGTGACACGCTTCTCTCCGATGGCAGCGCGGGCGGATTCGATGGTGAGGGAGTTGAGGTCCATTTTTAGTTGTCAGTAGTCAGCACTCAGCATTCCGGTAACGACTCGGATAACGCCGCCTGGATCCCAGCCGCCGCAGCTGAGGTCATGGAGTTAGAGGGGTGGAAGAAGTCCCCTTCAGTTTGGCCCCTAATCCCGACTATGCTCGAGCGGCCATTACCCCATTCGTAAGTAGGACGGAGTGAGACATTGCCCGTTATCGTGCCATTAATGGTGAATCCTGCGGCAATAGTCCATCGAAGGCCAAAATCCTTGCAGGGCCTCCTTTTATAATTTCATTCTTCAAAGTAGGCAACGACACATTCTCCTTCAGTCGGCCCTCCGCTTCTCCTATAAATGGCTGAGCAAGGGAATCACCTGCAGTCTGTGCTTTAGGATCATTAAAAAACCAGAGAGCCTGCGCTATCTGATATTTGACTCCAATTGTTGTCTCACTTGCTGCTGCAATGAGCGGGTCGATTGCGCTTGAGTTCTGT
>DASXZE010000007.1:0-4702 GCA_036502105.1 Candidatus Angelobacter sp.
ACCAGAAGGTTTTTGATTTTCCCCAGAACTGAGTGCTCGGACATGGTGACTTTTTCCTTTGCCCCATTATCCATTGCAGCTGTAATATTTGGGCAAACGCCCTAATTATTGGGCAGATGCCATTTGTTAGGCAAAGCCACGCTTCGTTCTAAATTGAGACACTCTGGCCAGAGTTCCTCAATCCTGAACAGCTACTCTGGATTTCCTTCTTTCCCCTCAAACGCGCTGGACGAATTCAACATCCAACAAAGCCAGAGGAATCCCACCATGGCCGAGAGTCTGCACAGCAGCTCAGATACTCCGAATTTTGATACTTATCCTTCATCTCCACCTGAAGGCCAGATTGGCCAAGCGGGTGCCATACCATCTATAGAACGCACGGCTTTGGTTGAGCGAACGGCATTGGAGCAGCGCGGCGCCGAGCTGGGCACTGCCGCCGGCAAAGTTGTGGTAATGATGCGCCAGACCAAAGAAAGCCTGGCGAACCTGACGCAGACTGCTATTTATGACCGCATAAGCGAACTGGCCGAAACTGCCGTGGCCAGGGCCGAAGAGCTGCAGCACGCGACTGCCACGCAGGCACGGGAATTGAGCCACGCCGCGCAGGTAAAAGCCGGAGAGCTGGGCCGGGCGGCCCGCGAGAAATCCGCTGAGCTGGCGCGCCAGGCCAAGGCAGGTTATGACAGCGCGCAACGCCGCGCCAGGCAGACGGTACATGATTATCCGGTGCAGGTGGCTGTAACCGCGGGCGTGATTGGCCTGCTGCTTGGCATTAGCCTGCGACTGAGGAGGGCGAGCCGTGCATAGTGAAAAGCCGCTTTCCGCAATTGTGAATGAAACAGTCCAGTTCGTGGCCACGCGCGCTGCCATGCTGATGGCGGAGATGCAGGAAAAAAGCCAGTCCATCAAGCTGGTGATCCCCGGGCTGGTTGTTGCCGTGGCATTTCTGCTGGCCGGATGGCTGTCACTCACCTTTGGCTTGATTGCGCTGCTCCATGGCCTGTTTCTACCCAGCATCTATGCCTGGCTATGGGCTGGGCTGATTGTGGGCGCAGTTTATATGGTGATTGGCCTGGTGATTGGCCGGACGGCGCTGGAAAAGCTGAAAGCTACTAGTTTGATCCCCGAACGCACCCTGACGGTGCTGAAGCAGGACCAGGTTTGGATCCAGAATGAAGCGAGGGCCGCATGACTGAAGGAATCCCGGTAGATGTATTGGAGAAGCGCGCTGCTGACGAGCGCCAGCAATTGCATAACAGTGTGCAGGAATTGCGCCAGACCGTCCACGAGCGGCTTGACGTTAAAACTAACGTAAGAAAGCACTTGGGCGCGGTTACATGCATTCTGGCCGTGGCCGGAGTGGCCCTGGGCTACGCTGTGACGGGCATTTTCACCACCGACTAAGGGGACTCTAACCCTTGCTCTAAGCTTTTTGGCTGCTTGCGTAACCTGCGGGCAGCCATTATTTATGCCTGTAAGTCTTTACTCTGCTGGCGCTCTGCTGTTGCTTAAGTTGATGAACCATCTACTCTGCTCAGCGTTTTCATGGTATAAACCTGATTCATCGTCTTTTCTACCGTTTAAAAATGGCCCTTTTCCGGGGTTGGGCAAATGCTGAGGAGTAGTGAATGTCTGAAGAGGCTAGAACAGGGAAACGATTTCCGCTGGAGCTGCCGATAAAGATCCACGGAAAGGCCGGCGACGATAGCGCCACGACCGGCAATATGAGCGCCGCCGGCGTTTATATTATGGCCGATCTTGATCTGGCCATTGGCTCAAACATTGAGTTCGACATAACTCTGCCCAAAGACGTGCTGGGTACGCCGGGCGACGTGGAAGTCCACTGCACCGGGCGCGTGGTCCGCAAAGATGCGGCCAAGGCTGCGACTGCCGGGGCCAATTCCAACTCTGGCAAGAAGAAAAAGAGTTCTTCTTCCAGCAAGAGTGGCGTAGCCTGCGTGATTGACCAATATAAATTTATCCGCAAGAGCAAAGGGGCCAAGTAATGCTGAAGATCATTTTGGCTGACAACCAGGCAATCTTCCGCACGGGCGCTGCCAAAGTCCTGGCCGTGGAAGACGATCTGCGCATTGTGGCGCAGGCGGAAAACACTGAAAAAATGATGATGGCGCTGGAAAAATTCCACGCCACCGTAATGATCTTTGGTGTTGAAACCCATCCAAGCCTGCCCACGGTGGTGGAGACGGCAAGAAAATTCAAGACCAAGCTGGTTGCGATTGCCGAGACTGGACAGGATTCACGCCACTACCTGACCAACGGCGTGCACGGCGTGATCTACCGCAATGTGAGCGGTGAATCACTGGTACAGTGCGTCCGCAAAGTCAGCAAGGGCGAGACCTGGGTGCAGGACACGCAGGAAAGCAAAGAGACTGCGGAGAATGACCTGGTGGGTGCGCGCGTCCGCGACCGCCTGACCGCCAAGGAATTAAAGATTGTTGCGCTGATCGTGCAGGGATATAAAAACAAAGAAATCGCCACACAACTGGGCACGACGGAGCAGGTAATCAAGAATTATCTGCGCAACGTCTATGACAAGATTGGCGTATCTGACCGGTTGGAGCTGGCGCTGTTTACCATCCACCATAGAATTCTGGCAGAGGCAGCAGCAACGTCAGTGGCTGCGGCCACGCCCGCGCGGTAAAAAGCAGTCCAATTTCTTATTCGCAATAAACGCCTTCAGAAACGAGGGCGTTTATTTTTTTGGAATTACTTATGCACCTCTTTGATGCCATCCGTAAAGATCCGCTCAACTATCTTCCTGAAGTTTCTTTGACAGCGTTAGATTTTTTTTATCAGGGATATTCCTTCAGGTACTACACAGAGGGGCACTCTCTGGAGGATAACTTCGATCATCAGGAGTTTGACTCGTGGATACGAGCCCGCTTTGGAGTGAGCCGATCTTACTTCGATATCTTTTCAATCATAGGATCTTTTGCGGCAAATGATACTGAGGCCTTTCACGATTATTTTACCCTCCGTGATGAATTTCTACAGACAGCGAATATTAGCGAGAGAGGAGAGATGCTCCAGTGGCACGCTGAGCCAACTAACCTGATTGACTTGTTGAAGAAGATCCGCGAGCGTCCGGCTCTTTATGTTGGAACCGTAAGTTTTCGTAAATGCTATTTGTTCCTGACGGGAGAAAACCGCGCTTATTCTGATCTTGGCCTGCCGATTGGCGATGACCGCAAGATTTTTGCCGAATTTAAGGACTGGGTGGAACAGCAAAAAAATAAAGCCAGCCGTCCACGGCCATGGCATGTCATGGTTTCGTATTATGGCACAGGATGCGATTGCGGAAATATTGAATCAGGCGCATTTACACTTTTTTATCGATGGCTGGATGAGTTTGCAACCATACATGGCCAAACCAATCTATTACAGGTTCCAAAGAGTTGGTGGAAGCCTAAGGAGCTACACCCACATGCTAGACGGCCATCGTGGCCATGAAATGAAGGTTGCGGTGGTTTTTACTGCCGTTGGCTGGCGCAGCTGCGGCGACTCTCCGATTGACTTGGGTCTTGAGCACTATTAATCTATTTCGAGCGCGAAAGGGCGCACCCAGTCCGCGGAAAGGGCCGTGCCCACCTTAGCAAAAAATATTTCACGAACTTTCTTTCAGCCTGATTCGTGCGGACCCGCAGGCGCAACCTTGAAAGGAAGGTCGTTTGATGGATGCCAACCCGATACCCGCTCGCGCCACTCCTTTACCTGCTCGCGCTAGCCTTGAGCAATATAAAAAACAAGCCAAAGATTTGCTGAAAGCCTACCGCTCCGCCGACGTGGAGACGATTCGCCGCGTTAAAAAGATGCATCCGAGGTTTGAAAAAACTTCTGAGCCAGGATTTGAAATCACCAAGTTCGCGCTGGCCGATGCGCAGCTGGTGATCGCGCGCGAACATCGTTTTGAAAGCTGGCCGAAATTTGCCAAACACATTCAAGGCGCGGCGCGCAGAAGCGCTGCCGTAACGCTGGATCATCCTGTGACTGCGTTCATCAAAGAAGCAATCTGGCTCGGACCAATCGACCGCGCGGAGCTGATACTAGCTTCGTATCCGGAGATCGCGCAGAGCAGTATTCACGTTGCCGCGATTCTTGGCGACGACGCGACGGTGCGCAAATTTATCGCGCAGGATAAAACTCTGGCCACAGCCAAGGCCGATCCTTTTGGCGGCGACGCGCTGGTTTATTTGTGCCTTTCAAAATATCTGCGTCGCGACAAGAAGCGCTCTGACGGTTTTCTGCGCGCAGCCACAGCGCTGCTGGATGCTGGCGCTGATCCGAATACCGGCTTTCAATCCACTGACGAGTATCCTGACTTTGAAACCGCTTTGTATGGCGCTGCGGGCGTGGCGTTTCATCCAGAGTTGACGCGCCTTCTGCTGGAGCGGGGCGGCAATCCCAATGACAATGAAACACCGTATCACTCGCCCGAAACCTACGACAACGCTACTCTGCGCGTGCTGGTGGAGAGCGGCAAACTTACACCCGACAGCTTGACAACCATGCTGGTGCGCAAAGCCGACATACATGACAGCAAAGGCATGAAATATCTGCTGGAGCAGGGCGCTGATCCAAACCGGCAAACCATGTGGCGCGTGACCGCGCTGCATCAGGTGCTGCGACGCGACAATGGCATGGAGAACGTAGAAGCTATGCTCGATCATAACGCCGATCCAAC
>DASXZE010000008.1:0-13005 GCA_036502105.1 Candidatus Angelobacter sp.
TCCGCCGTCCGGCGTTCTTCCCGACGGCAAACATCATGGCAAAGACGGCTGGGACGGCAGCGACTCGTTGCTCATCAAACCGCTCGGCACGCGCGACCTTCTGCGTCAGGTGGAAGCCTTGCTGGTTCAGCAGGCCGATAAGCAGCAACGGCAGCGAAACTCCGCAGCCGAGGCGTAGAACTTCCCGGAAGCGAGGATTGTGACGAATCCCGCTGTTTCATCGCTGCTCTAAGCTTTCAAACAAAATAGTCAGGCGCTCGCAACCTGCCGGCCTTGCTGGAAACATTCCCGGCAGAGCACCGGCCGTCCTTGCGTTGGCCGGAACGGCACGGTGGTTTCTTTTCCGCACTGCGAGCAGTTTGTACGGGTCTCGGTCTTCGTGTACGAGTGCCCACGCAACGGCCCGTGCGACGTTGCCCCAACCACTGCCACCCGCTTACCTTTGCAGTTTTTGCAGCGTTTGGGTTCGTTCTTGAATTGTTTATCGTGAAAAAAGAGTTGTTCACCCGCGGTGAAGATGAAGTCATCGCCGCAGTCCACACATTTTAGACCCTTGTCCTGGAACTCCATTGGGAGTGCCCCCTTTCCTGCATTCACCCCCAGAAAATCCAGAAAAGAGCAGACGCATCTCTCCACCAGGAATCCCAGAAGTGAATCCCTACCACCCAGGTTCGGCCCACGCGGCTTTTCTGCCGTGTTTACAACTAAAAACCTACGAAGACAAGTTTCAATAAATAATCCGTCAACAAATATCCGTCAAAGCCAACTGCTTTATATAAAAACCGGGCCGTTTTCGAGGGGAAAAACGGCCCAGTGGATTGCTTATGTTTCCTTACGGGCCTTCTTACGATTGCGTTTGAGCGCCAGTGCTTCCTTCACGCGGCGTTTTTCGCCGGGCTTCAGATAGAAGGAGTGCCGCTTTACATCTTTGATCACGTCCTCTTGCTGGACTTTTCTTTTGAAGCGGCGCAAGGCATTTTCAAGAGGTTCTGCCTCTTGTAGCCTGACTTCAGCCAAATAAAATTACACCTCCCAACTAACCTAGTTGGACTGTGTGAGTTTTGCAGTGTCCTGTGCGCAAGTCAAGGGTAAATTGGCAAAAAGACACTAAAATATAAGGTCTTTACCTGTCTTACTTTGAGACGTATGCAGGCGTTTTCCTAAGGCGCAAATGTGGTTACACATTGGAGTTTTTTAATCGAAGAGCCAGTATTCCTACTTTGCCACGCCAGTCCAGCCATATAGCCTGGCAGCGTTATCGTGCAGCACCATGTGCGCCAGTTCCAAGGCGCGTTCGCGGCTGATTTCACCATCCTGCATCATGCCAGTCAGGGCAATCGCCAGCGCTTCACGCCCGGATTGCGTTGTCTGCCAGCCAATCTCTTCCCAGCCGATTTCCGGCGTGTTGGCGAACAGGTCAGTTCCAAACATCACCTTCTCCGGATACCACTCCAACAGGTCGCGTATGTTCTCACTCAGCCGGCGGGTGGAGATGAGCCAGGTCTGCTCGGAGAAGTCGGTATAGACGTTGGGCTTCATCAGCAGGTAGTCCATGTATTTGGGAAACGGGCCAGCCCCGCCGTGGATCAGCACGAAATTGGTTTTGCGCAGCGAAGGATCATTGAGCACGGATTCCATCAGTGCCGGGTTCGACCCCATGAGCATGAAATAGGTGCCGCATCCGCCGCCGGTGTGTATGTGTACCGGCAATCCGAGCCGGCCCGCTTCGCGGGCAATATAGCGGAACAAATAGTTTTGCAGGCGGATGTATTCGGGCTTAAGCGGCATGTCACCTTTTACAAAATGCGCGTAAATCTGCTGGACGGCTTCCATGCTCTCGGATGGGCCAAAATCCAGCGAGCGCAGATAGGCGGCTTCAAACTTCACAGCCACCGCGTCGTCCTTCTTTTGCTGCTCCAGCACGGGTGTGACAATTTTCACAATATATTCATGGAGAGTCGGCGGCAGTGCTTCCAGTCCCACATCTTTCATGTAGCGGCGCAACAGCATGTTTTCCCGCTGGAAGAAAAATTTGCGGTCAGGCGATTCACTGGCCAGTGAAGACGTTTTGAGCGGATACATCAATGCATCGTCAAACGGCACCCAGCGGAAGCGCGGTGGCTGCAGGCCGCGTCCCAGGGCAATGCGGTTGGCCAGTTCGGTTTCAATACCCAGCTGGTCCAGCACCCAGTTGGGATAATTCTCGCCCTGCTCCTGCATGATTTTTTGCTTGGCCCGCAGCAATTCTTTCACGTGCTCCGGGCTACGGTCGTTGTACGGATAGTTGTAGAGCGCTTTCCATGCTGCCAGATATTGCGGGTTCTCCGGGCGTGAGATTGTTGTGGGATCGCCCGGCTCCAGGGGATCGCAGGGCAGCGCGTCAAATTCGTCGTCTTTTTCGCCGGCGGCCACCAGCTTGGGCGGATGGGAGTGGTTGTCGATGGCTTTGATCTTGTTTATCTCCGCCAGTAACTGCGGATCAGCTGTCTGAGCAGAAGCGCAGCGTGGATACAGAGAAAACAGCAGGCAGAATGCGACCAGAAAACTCTTGAGCATCGAGCCACCCCTTTGGATTTTGTCTGGCGAACTGTTGGGCAAAAGAGTAAATCGCGGTACAGATTTGTGCAAAGCAAAGATTTTGTGCAAAGAAGATTTGTGGCAATACTTTTGCAAAGGGTGGTACAGAAAAGACTTGTACAGGAAAAAGTTTTGTGCGGCGAGCGAACCGTCAGTCGCTGCCTTTGCCCATGTTCCGCAATAAGGCATCCAGGGCAAAGCCCAGCTCTTCCATGGTGTTGGGCTTTAGGATCACCTGCTTTACGCCAATCTGCTGGGCCATTTCTTCATCTTCAGGCCGCAGATAGCCTGAGGTCATCACGGCAGGAATATTGGGCCGCAATGTCAGCACCTGGCGCAGCAGTTCGAATCCGGAGAGGCGGGGCATGGCCAGGTCGGTCACAATCGCGTCAAAGTTTCCCGGGCCAGATGCGAATTCACGCAGTGCAGCTTCAGAGTCCGTAAAGCCCGTGACCTTATAGCCGAGGCGAGTCAGATTGCGCGTGACCAAAGAAACAAGCGACTCTTCATCGTCCACATAGAGTACATGCCGGTTGTCGCCGCGTGGAACGGGGACCGCTAATCTGGGTTTTTCTGCTTCTTCTGTTCTGGACGCAATCGGGAAATAAATATGGAAGACCGTCCCTTTTCCCAATTCGCTGTAGATCGTGATGCCTCCTCCATGGCCGCGCACAATGCCATCCACCACGGAAAGGCCAAGACCCGTGCCTTCGCCTACTGGCTTGGTGGTGAAGAAAGGATCAAAAATACGCGATTTGGTTGCGTGGTCCATGCCGGTGCCATTGTCTTTTACGTCCAGAATTACGTAGCGGCCCGGCATGAGTCTGCGAGCCGTGAATGACTCATCGCCAATGTCAACCGATCTCAGCCCTACTTCAATGACTCCTGCACGTGATCCAATGGCATGGGCAGCATTGGTAATTAGGTTCACTACGATCTGGTGGACCTGCGTGGGATCGACAGAAACAAGCGGGAGATCAGCGGCAAACCTGCTGCGGAGTTCAATCATGGCGGGAATGGTGGACCGCATCAGCTTCACTGCTTCAACCACCACGGTCTCAAGCTGTAAAGTTTGGCGCTTCTGGTCCTGCGGACGGCTGAAAGCCAGGATCTGGCGCACCAGGTCTGTGGCCCGCCGCGCGCCTTTGCTGATTTCAAGCAAACTCTGCTGTGCCGGATGGTTTACGGAAAGGTCTTCCGCCGCCAGCATGGCATTGCCCCGGATAGCCAGCAGAATGTTATTGAAATCATGCGCGATGCCGCCGGCGAGCGTGCCCAGAGACTCCAGCTTCTGCGAACGCAGCAGCATTTCTTCTGCCCGCTTTTGCTGGGTTATTTCCTGTAAAATACCGCTGGCGCGCTGGGGACGGCCCAACTCATCAGGATAAGGGCGCCCATGCACGGTAATCCAGTGTACGCTGCCGTCAGCCCAAATCGTGCGCAGTTCCACTTCAAAATCCAGGTTTGTGCGGCGCGTTTCCTGCCTGGCCTGCACCATCTTTTCCCGGTCTTCAGGATGCAGCATGTCCATGTACTGCTGATAATTCATTTTGGCTTCGGGAGGCAGCCCGAATGCAGCGAGTGCGAGCGGCGACCACTCGATGGTTTCATCTGGAATGTAGAGTTCCCACGTTCCCAGCTTGGCCACATCCATGGCCAGCGACAATCGGTCTCGGCCTCGGCGCAACTCGGCTTCAGAGCGCCGGTGCTCCGTCATATCGCGCACAATGGCGGTAAACAATTTCTGGCCGGCCAGATCGACTTGAGAGATAGAGACTTCAATCGGGAATTCTTCGCCGGTGGTGCTGCCTGAAGCGCGCAGCCCGCATAGAGTGCCAGCGCTTCCAAGCATCTGGTGCGTGATCTGTGTTGAGGCGAATTGCTGGAGCTGGGCTGTGAGATATCCGCGAAAACGTTCCGGGATAAAACGGTCCAGCGGGTGGCCCACGGCTTCAGCGGCGGAACAGTTAAACATTTTCTCAGCGCCGGAATTAAAGAGCGTGATGCAGCGGTCTGTGTCCACGGTAATAATGCCATCCAGGGCGGATGAAATCACGCCGGCAAGCCGGGCCTGCTGTTTGTGGAGTTCCAGGTTGGCTTGCTCGCTCTTGCGGCGCGTTCGATGCAAAGACTCAACCAGCAGGCTGATGAGAATTCCTTCGATCACCATGCTGAGCCACTGGACGTGGTGCATCCAATTTTCAATGGCCAGGGTGTGGAAAGGCGGCAGCAGGAAATAGTCACCAGCAAGAGCGGCAAACAAAGTGGCGAACAGGCCCTGCTTTATCCCACCCACATAAGCGCAGATGATGACCGGCAGCAGGAACAAGATCAGTGCCGGGGGATCACCGGCTTTGAAATTCATCACTACCAGCCGGAAAAAGAGCACGAAGGCGGGCAGAGCTACGGCCAGCGCATACGCCAGCAAGGGCGACCGCCTTGCCGCTACTGCACTGGTTCGGCCCCAAACCGTACTGGTTCCGTTTATCATCTGTCTCGCCGAAAGATTATTAGTGAGTGTGCCCGGTAAATGGTGGCAAGAAAAAGAGAGGATTTAACTCAGGTATTCTTGCGTAAAGAGTTGATGTTGCGCTTATGACACTAACACGCATCGGCTGGCAGATCATGAGCAAAATTGCACCTGAGCGCGGCAAATTTAAAAATGGAATCAAGTTAGAGAAAAGCGGGTAGTAGAATGAGAGTTCCTTAAGAAATATTTGAGAAAAGGTAGCTGAACTTGAACTAGACGCAAGCGGTTTGCGTCTATAGCCTGAGATCAAATGAATAGTGGACCCGTGAATACCGAATCAGTGCATGCCGAATCAATGAATCGCGAACTCGTGAACAGCGCATCTGTGAACCCCGGCCGCGCGAACGGCGAACCCGTAATTGCCATCAGGGGATTGCTGAAAAGCTATGACAAAGTTGAAGCCGTGAGAGGCATTGACTTTGAGGTGAGCGCCGGTGAAGTTTTTGGCCTGCTCGGCCCCAACGGCGCAGGCAAAACCAGCACCATTGAAATTCTGGAAGGGCTACGTCCGCGCACCGGCGGAGATGCCCTGGTTCTGGGCTTTGATCCTGATAAGCAGAAGCAGCAGCTGAAAGACCGCATTGGCGTCTGCCTGCAGGCCACCAATTTGCCTGCCAAGATCCGTGTGCAGGAAGCGCTGGAGCTGTTTGGATCGTTTTACTCACGCAGCGTGAGCTCAGAGCTGTTGCTCAAGCGTCTGCAACTATGGGAAAAGCGCGCAGCTTATTATGAAACGCTTTCCGGCGGACAAAAACAGCGGCTGGCGCTTGCCCTGGCCCTGGTCAACGATCCGCAACTGCTTTTTCTCGACGAGCCGACTACCGGCCTTGATCCGCAGATACGGCTGGAGATTCATAGCTTGATTGAAGAGATGAAAGCGGAGAAGCGCACCGTGGTGCTGACCACGCATTACATTGAAGAAGCAGAACGGCTGTGCGATCGCGTGGCCATTATTGACGCGGGAAAGATTGTAGCCATTGGCACGCCGCGCGAATTACAGCAGCAGAGCCAGGGGCGGTCGCGCATTGATATTGTTACCGGGCAGCCGATGAATGCGGCTGCGCTGCCGCAATGGCCGGATGCCGTGAAGACCGAACTAAAAGAAGATGGCGTTAGCTTAACGGTTTATTCATCGCGACCGGCGCGAACGCTTTTTGAAATTATGAAATGGCTTGATCAGCAGGCAATACCACTGGAAGACGTCCACCTGAAGCGTCCGACGCTGGAAGATGTGTTTGTGGAATTAACCGGAAAGAAGCTGCGAGACTAGCATGAAACCATATCTGGCAGTGATTGCAATGGACATCAGGCTCGCGCTGCGGCTGCGCGCGGTGATTTTCTTTAACTATCTTTTTCCGCTGATTTTCTTTTTCACCTTTGCCACGGTGCTCAAGGGCGAATCAGGGGCCATGACGTTTGTTGTCACGATGTCCGTAACTCTTGGAGTCCTGGGCAGCGGTTTTTTTGGCGCTGGTATTCGCGCCATACAGGAACGTGAACTGGGTATTTTGCGGCGATACAAGGTCACGCCGATTACGCCGGCGCCGCTGCTGGTGGGATCCATGTTCACCGGATGGGCTATTTTTATCCCGTATATTATTTTGCTGTTGTTGATGGCCCACTACATTTATCACATGCCGCTTCCGGCGCATTTTTTTGACCTATTGGTTTTTATTTCTCTCGGGCTGGTTGCTTTCCGTGCGCTTGGGTTAGTCATTGCGTCAGTGGCGAACACCATGCAGGAAGGCACGATCCTGGTGCAGCTTTTTTACTTCCCCATGTTGCTGTTGAGCGGTGCTACTTTCCCTTCAGAAAAATTTCCCCGGGTCATGCAGATCATCCATAACTTTGTTCCTGCTACATACATGGTTGAAGGCATGAAAAGCATCATGATTGACGGCAAGGGACTGGCAGACAAAAAGAATCTAATGGCAGTGGCTGTGTTGCTCATCACCATTGTTTCCGGCATGCTAATTTCCATGAAACTTTTCCGCTGGGAGAAAGAAGAAAAGATTCGCGGATCGGCTAAGCTCTGGGTGCTGGCTGTGCTGACGCCATTTTTTGTGATGGGCGTCTGGAAATGGTTTCACAAATGAAGTCCTGGCTATGAGAAAAGTGTTCGCAGGGCTATTTGTTTTTGCGGGCATGATTGCCGGCATAGGACTAATCTCCAGGATTTGGGGCGACAACTCCCCGATTTGGACGATGGTCCTTTTTGTCGGATTGTACCTGCCGATGGTTTTTGCTTTGGCATACTTTCTCTTTAATCTGGGTGTTCGCAGACCCTGGAGCCCTACGTCCGCCGATATCGCTCGTAGACTGGATGAACAAGATCTCCTGGTCGCAGAGCAGTTTCGCGCTGTGCGGGCGCTTGAAATAGTAGATGAATTTGAAGATGAAGGATTGAGTTATTTTCTTGAATTGGAAAGTGGCGAGGTTCTATTCCTGTCGGGCCAGTATTTGTACGACTACGACGCACGAACAGACCGTTCAAGCGCGTTCCCCAGCACTGAGTTCACGGTTCGCCGTCACAAGGAGAAAGGCCATGTTGTTGACATTGTGTGCGGGGGAACGGTGCTGGAGCCGGAACTGGCAGCCACGCCCTTCCGCGATGTGGACTTCAAAGCCGGCAAAGTTCCAGAGGACGGAGAGATCATTCGGGATAGAACGTATGATGAGATAAAGGCTCATGCCCTGCGAGCGCTTCTGAAATGAAAACGCTGAGAGTCATCATCATCCTTTGCCTCGCCCTCGCTGCCCTGGCCCAGCCTTCAACTACCAAACGCCAGGAATTCTTGCGCAAATTCGCCGCCGCTGCCATTGAACGCACCAATCACGTTGTGCGCTATGACCCGGGCTATGTCCGCATTGCTTATCCCGGCGGCGATGTGCCGGCCGAAACCGGCGTCTGCACGGACGAGGTGATTCGCTCTTACCGCGCCGTTGGTATTGATCTACAAAAAGAAGTGCATGAGGACATGGCGGCCAACTTCAGCGCTTATCCCAGCAAGTGGGGAAGGCAAAGCCCTGATTCAAATATCGACCATCGCCGTGTTCGAATCTGATGGTTTTTTTCAGCCGCAAGGGCGAGACTCTGCCGATCACCAGCGTGGCCGCAGACTATTCTCCCGGCGATCTGGTCACATGGGACCTGGGCGGCGGAGTGACGCATATCGGAATCGTAGTGGACCAGAAAGGGCTTCTCAGCCGCCGCTATCTGGTGGAGCATAATATTAGCGCAGGCCCCAAGATTGAAGATGTCTTATTTGACTGGAAGATTACCGGCCATTACCGGTACTTTGGCCCTGAATCGGGCGGGAACGTGCCTGCCTCTGCTGCGCGAAAATTGCCTTCACTAAAATTGACTCAACCAAAATTACCTTAACCGAAATTGCCTTAACTCATGCTTATTTCAGCGTCGTGCGCCGGGTCTGACGCATCCATTTATTTATAAAACTGAAGTTTCATGAGGGAACGGCATGTATTTGCCGAAGTAGGTAGTCCGCTGCGAACCACTCGTCCGGGTCGTTACCTTCGTTCCCCGGTGGTTGGCAAGTCTAAAGTTTTTGGAGTATAAAGAAATGTTGCGCACAGAAACGCTTCCAACACTTGAGAAGCCAGAAATTGGCGCTAAAAACACCATGTCAACCAGCACAATTGCAAATACAAAAGGCCTTGAAGGCGTAGTCGCGGCCAGCTCCGGGGTTTGCTACATCGATGGCGAAGCGGGAGTACTTGCCTATCGCGGTATTGATATCCACGAGCTCGCGGACCACTCAACATTTGAAGAAACCTGCTACCTGTTATGGTTTGGAAAGCTGCCTCAGAAATCTGAGCTGGCTGACCTGAAGCAAAAGCTGGTAGCAGAGCGCAAAATCGATCCTGCCATCTATGACCTGATGAGCCGGGTCCCCAAAACCGCCACGCCCATGGAAGTCCTGCGCACGGCGGTCTCGGCGCTTTCTTTTTACGATTCTGAAGCGGAAAAAATTGACCATGACGCCAATGTGCGTAAGTCGATCCGGCTGACTTCACAGATTGCCATGCTGGTGGCGGGCTATGATCGCATCCGCAAAGGCAAGAAAGTGGTCGATCCTGATCCTTCACTTTCTCACGCCGCGAATTTCCTGCTGCAGTTGAATGGCGAAAAGCCATCAGCGACGGCGGAAAAAGCCCTGGACGTTGCGCTGATCCTGCATGCCGACCACGAATTGAATGCGTCAACATTTGCCGCGCGCGTTACGGCCGCCACACTTTCAGACATGCATTCGGCAATCACCAGCGCGATTGGCGCGCTCAAAGGCCCGCTGCATGGTGGCGCTAATGAAGCGGTAATGCGCATGCTGTTTGAGATCGACAAAAACGGCGAAGACCCGGTTGAGCACGTGAAGAAAATGCTGGCCAACAAGAAGAAAGTTTCCGGCTTTGGCCATCGCGTGTATCACACAGAAGATCCGCGGGCCACGCACCTGCGCCAGATGTCGCGCGACCTGGGCAAGTCCGCCAATCCCAAGTGGTATGAATATTCCGCCAAGATTGAGCAATATATCAAGACGGAAAAAGGTTTGAACGCCAACGTAGATTTTTACTCGGCTTCAACCTACACCACGCTCGGACTGGATGTGGATTTGTTTACGCCAGTGTTTGCCGTGTCGCGCATTAGCGGCTGGGCAGCGCACGTGATTGAACAGTTGGATGACAATCGGCTGATTCGTCCGCGTGCGGATTACATTGGCCCCGCGTATCCGAATAAGTATGTGCCGATGGAACGCAGATAAAGCAATTAGCCTTCAGCATTCAGCCCTTGAACATCTTCGTTAAAAAACGAAGTATTCAAGGGCTGAGATTTTTGCGCGTCAAAAAAATAATTTTTAGTTTGAAAGAGTGTTCAACAAAAGATTTCAGCCCTTGATACTTTTCAGGGATCGAAATGTTCAAGGGCTGAATGCTGAGTGCTAATTGCTGATGGCTTAAAATTAAGCGCCCAAATACAGCACGTGTACGTATGTGCCCAGGCGGACGTTGTAAGCCAGGTAATAACCTGGATCATCGGGATCGTTATAAATCACGATGTCGTCGCTGTCCCAGAGCCAGCCGTTGGCAAAGGCGAAATCAGGTTCGGCGATCGAAAAGAAAAAGCCGCCGACGCCAAAGCGCTGAGGTGAACCGCCGCCCAGCCGCCAGACGTGACGCGGGCCGATGCCGCCGCTGAAACGCCCGTGTTCCCACGGATGGTCAAGGTGATAGCGCGCATCGTGCCCCTGATGTCCGACCCAGCGATCATTTTCCGCGTGAACGTGCGGCGCTTCAGGATGGCCTTCAGCATCGCGAAAACTGCGATGTTCAGCCTGACCTGGCGCCTGGTTGTGGGCTGCTGAACGTGCCGGTGCGTGCGTGGGTGCAGGGCCGTGATTAGGGATATAGCCGCCACCTACGCCGTGTTCGCCATGTTGCGCGGGCGCTGCGTGTTGCGCGGGTGTTGCGTGCTGTGCCGGAGCAGAGTGAGGCGCAGGTGCGGAATGCTGCTCACGTTGCGCGAAAGCGGGAAGACTGGCGATGACAAACATGGCCAGAAATCCCAGGAGTCCAATGAGTTTCTTTTTACGTGCATCCAGACTGGATAAATTCAATCTATTCATAAATTTTTTCTCCGATGAGAACTTCTCTTTGTAAGATGCGTAAAACGTAAGATGCGTGAAACCAGAGATATGTGAAACTGGCCCATTTCTACTGCACCAAAAAAATCAGCCCGTCAAAAAATGTAAGCTGAAGCAACCTCAGTAACCACTGGCGCTTTTGCTTTGCGTAAAAAGCGTAAAATAGAACTATGCGCCGTGTTTACCTCGATAACAACGCCACAACCCCAGTCCTGCCTGAGGTGTTTGAGGCGATGCGGCCATTTTATCTGGAACAGTTCGGTAACGCCTCCTCGATTCACCATTATGGTCAACATGCGCGCGGAGCGGTGGAGCGCTCGCGTGCTTCTGTGGCGGCGCTGTTGAATGCGCGTCCGGCAGAAATTGTTTTTACCAGCGGCGGTACGGAGGCCGACAATCTGGGCATCTTCGGCCTGGTGCAGCGCGGCGACCATGTGATTACCTCCACCATTGAGCACAGCGCAGTCATGAATAGCTGCAAGCGTCTGGAGCAGATGGGCTGTGAAGTCACGTTTGTTCCGGTGAATGCGCGCGGTGAAATTGAGCCGGACGAAGTGCGGAAAGCTTTGCGCGCAAACACGCGGCTCATCAGCATTATGATGGCGAACAATGAAACCGGAGTGATTCAACCGGTGGAAGAGATCGGCAAGATCGCGCAGGAAGCTGATGTTTTTTTTCACACTGACGCCGTGCAGGCCGCCGGCAAAGTCCCCATCGACGTGCAAAAAATTGCCTGCGATGCGCTCTCCATCTCCGGACACAAGATACATGCGCCGCAGGGAACTGGCGCGCTCTTCATTAAGAAGGGAACGTTGATTCAGCCGCAGATTTATGGCGGAAGCCATGAGCGGCAGCGTCGCGCGGGTACGGAGAATCTGCCGGGGATTGTTGGCATTGGCAAGGCCGCGGAAATCTCCAAACACTGGCTTGAGACCGGCGGCGCAGCCGGGATGGCGGCCATGCGTGATCGTCTGCAAAACTCTGTCCTCTCTGCCATGGACGATGCTGGCGTAAACGGCTTGGACGCGCCGCGCGTCCCCAACACCACCAATCTCTGGTTCGACCACATTGAAGGTGAAGCGCTGGTGATAGCGCTCGATCTCAAAGGGCTTGCAGTTTCCAGCGGCGCTGCGTGTTCATCCGGAGCTATTGAGCCTTCGCATGTGTTGCTTGCCATGGGACTGCCGCATCAGCGCGCTCGCGCCAGTATTCGTTTGAGCCTGGGTAAGCAGACCACTCAGGATGATATTGATTTCGCCATCAAGATCATTCCTGAAACCGTGGGACGCCTCCGCGAAATTTCTCCTGTTTACCAGAAACAACCTGTTGGCTAACAGGATTTGAGAAATCTAATTCTGTAACTGTAGTTTGCGCCGCGCTTTCCACTGAATTGTTTGTGGTGAAACAGGTCTTTCTGCGGATTGAACCTGGCAAACGCGGCTACACTGGATCTACCAATAAAATATTTTATGAGTACCAAGTGGATTCCGAAATCCGTTTTGCTGCTAAAGCATTATTCGCGCCGCGATTTTTTTTCTGATCTGATCGCGGGCGTTACTGTGGGCCTGGTAGCCCTGCCCCTTTCAATGGCATTCGCCATCGCTTCGGGCGTTCCGCCGCAGGCCGGCCTTTATTGCGCAGTCATTGCCGGATTTTTGATTTCTGCCCTGGGCGGATCGCGAGTACAGATTGGCGGTCCTACTGGCGCGTTTGTTGTGGTGGTTGCCGGCATTGTGGCCAAATATGGAATTGACGGCCTTTTCATGTGCACATCGATCGCCGGGCTCTTCCTGATTTTTTTGGGCGTCACCGGACTGGGCAGCGCCGTCAAATATATTCCGCGACCTGTGGTAGTAGGTTTCACCAACGGAATTGCCCTGGTCATCGCCAGCACGCAGATCAAAGATTTTTTCGGCCTGCGCATTGAGCACGTGCCGGGCGATTTCCTGGGAAGGCTGGAAGCAATCGCCCGCAACTTCCGCACCCTCTCGTTCCAGGAAACCGGGCTGGCAGTGCTGTCGCTCGTACTGATTCTGGTCTTTCGAAAGTTCATGCCAAAAGTTCCAGGTTACATTGTGGCGCTCTTTGCCGGTACAGCGCTGGTTTGGATTTTTCATTTGCCCGTCCAGACCATCGGCACGCGCTTTGGCGGAATTCCTGCCGGATTGCCGGTGCTGAAGCTGCCACAGTTTCATCTGGATCTGATCCGCCCACTCATCTCGCCAGCGATTACGATAGCCA
>DASXZE010000009.1:0-2657 GCA_036502105.1 Candidatus Angelobacter sp.
CGCAGCTTTTCTTTCAACTGCAGCCTGCTTATCTGGCTTGGCTACCTGCTGGTCCCGGAACGTGCAACCAGCAGCGGAGAAATTCCCAAGCAGGCCCAGTTGGAGCAATGGAATCATGCAGTGATGGAGCTAATCAATAGATGATTACCGTAATCGTAATTGCGCTTGCGTTGTGCGCTGTCGTGTTGTTTTACATGGCAGTACGCAGCCGCAGAAAACAGGCGGGGCAATCACTTCGCCCGGTTGATTTAAACGCGTTTCACACGCTATTGGATCGGGACGACGAGCTTTTCCTGAAACGAAAGCTCCCACGCTCAAAATTCGTTCGCATCAAGCGCCATCGCATTCGCGTGACTGCGCGTTATGTGGCGCGGATTGCGTCCAACGCCTCCACGGTCTTGCATGCCAGTGAAACGGCGCGCCTGAGTCCGCTGCCTGAAGTGGCTTCAACGGCCGCGCAGGTAATGGATCTTGCGGCGCAGATACGCCTGCAATGCCTGCTGGCCATGTTCAAGCTTTCGCTGGAATATGCCATGCCATCATTACAGCTCACCCCGGCCATGCTGGTGCCAACGTACCAAACCTTGCGGGAAAACGTGCGCCGGCTGGGCGATTTGCAAACGCAAAGCTCCTTACCGCTGGCCAGCGCCATTTAGCTTTTCTTTTTTAGTGAACGCGAAGCCCTGTGCATGAGCGCAGGGCTTTTTACTTTAACCTTCTTGCTTTAACCACACAGAACACGAAGGAACACGAAGGGAAGTCTTGCAAATGAGATGAGTCAATCGAGCTTCGACAGTGAAGATCGGCTTTGCAGGATTCTTGTAACTAAGCTTGGCCGAATATGAAAGGCGCGTTAAGAAGATTCCTATCGGACCTAAATAAACTGAAATGACAAAATATCTTCCAGCAAGTTTGCAAGTGAATAGCGATCTCTCGCTCCGCTCGAGATTTTAAAAACTTTGTATTCCTTTTGTGGTTCAATTCTTAAGGATTTAGAATAAATGTATGCTCCTGCAAGGCATTTTCCCCGCCGTGACGACGCCGTTCTATCCAGACGGCGCGGTGTATTACAAGAAGATCGAACACAATATTGATCGCTATTCGCGCACCCCGATCGCCGGCATGGTTGTGCTGGGCTCAACCGGGGAAGCGGTGATGCTGAGTGATGACGAGCGGCGCGAAGTGCTGCGCGTGACCGCCGAGGTCGCCTCGCCGGAAAAGGTATTGATAGCCGGAACGAGCGCCGAGTCAGTGATTGAAACGCTGCGCCTGACGGAGCTGGCGGCCAGGCTGAATTATGACGTGGCACTGGTGCGCACGCCGCATTTTTACCGTCCGCAGATGAAGCCGGATGCGATGCTGGCTTTCTATCGCACGGTTGCGGACAGGTCGCCGCTGCCGGTGCTGCTTTATACGGTGCCGCCGTTTACGGCCTATGACCTGCCGCTGGAAGTGATTACGGCGCTGGCGGAGCATCCGAATATTATCGGAATTAAGGAATCGAGCGGCAACGTGGAAAAAGTAGCGGCCATGGTCCAGGCCACGCGCCATATAAAGCGCACCGCCACCGTGACAGAAGTACAGCAGGGGGTTACGGCGCGCATGCTCGCTGCCCCCGCTGCCGATGAAAATAGCGGACAAATGGTGAGCGTGAGCCAGTTGAATGGCGGCTCCGATGTTGCCGTATCTGCCCGGCCCAGGATCAAGACCAGAAGCAAGGAAGTTGGCTTCCAGGTGCTGGTGGGCGCTGCCCATACCTTGCTGGATTCACTGTTGGCGGGCGCCAGCGGCGGCGTGCTGGGATTTGCCGCGCCCGCCCCGACGATCTGCTTTGAAATCCATGCAGCCTTCAGGGATAACGACCTGGATCTGGCCCGATCGAAGCAGGCGGCCCTGGCTCCGGCTACCAAACGGGTAGTATCGGAGTTGGGTATTCCGGCCATTAAATATGCCATGGACCTGAATGGCTATTATGGAGGCTTGCCCCGGCTGCCGTTGCTTCCTCCCACTGCGGCCCAGAAAACGGAAGTTGAAGCGATGATGACCCCTTTCCGCAACTAACCGGCTGCCGAAAACAGGTAATCATCATTTCCAGGCCGGTTACGCACCGGCAGTTTGGAAGCAGCGGATGGAACCTTTTAGATGGTACTTTCGTCCATTTCTTTACGGGCCTAAAGGTTTGTTTAGCCAAGGCAGCAGCCTTAGAGTTAAACTAGTGGTGCTTAAAGTTGCCACTACTCATATAATCTTCTAATCTTCCGGCGTGAATGATTAGAGTTTTCTTGTTCCGGTTTGCGGACGCTTTAGAGTCTGGCAATGGCGGAACAGGGTGAGCGGTCCAAGGGGCGTAGAAGACAGTGTTGTCAGCGGGCAAGAAGTTACGCGATTTGCGCGAGCATATGGGCCTCACCCTGCGGGACGTGGAGCTCTCCAGCACCTCTTTGGCTGAATCCAGGGGAATTGAAGAATTTGTAATCAATCCCAGCCGCCTGTCCGATATTGAAACCAAAGGCGTGATTCCCAGCATTTACCGCCTTTATGTTCTTTCCGTAATTTATCGCTCCGACTTCACCGAGTTGCTCAGGCTGTATGGAGTGGACCTGAGTTTTACCGCCGCGGATTATGCCATTTGCAGTCCCGGAAAGACCCATCGCATA
>DASXZE010000010.1:0-30037 GCA_036502105.1 Candidatus Angelobacter sp.
CAAACGCCAAGCCCGCTAAAACTAAGTCTGCAAAAACCAATCCCTCCTCAAAGCTCGCTCCAAAACTAGCCCAAAAGCTAAGCAAGATCAGCAGCGCTGGCATTGACGGCGTGCATGAAGTGCGTCCGCTGGCTTGCGGTGAATTTATCTGCTGGGTGTGTGAAGTCGATCAGACTGGCTTCGCAGAAGCCCTGGAAAGCAACATGGAAAATCTGGAGTGGCTGGCGCTGCACGGTGTTCGCCACCAGCAAGTAGTAGGAGAGGTCACAGCGCAAACCGTGATTATCCCGGCCAGGTTTGGCACCATCTTTTCCGGCGAGCCTGCGCTTATAAAAGATGTCCAGGGCAGAAAGCCTGCCCTTAGCAAGGTTTTTGCCCGCGTCTCTGGTACCGACGAATGGGGCGTAAAAGTCTTCGCTGAGCGCACCGCACCAGCGGCTCCAACGACGCAAGCGCGGTCCGGCAAAGAGTATTTGCAGCAGAAGGCAGAGCGCATCAAGAAGCGTCCGGAGCGCAACGACCAGGAACTAACCGAACTGGCTACAACGCTTGAGAAAATCGCCACTGACTCCGCGCCCAGCGGCAAAGTCAGCGGCGCGCAGCCCAGCTTGATGTGGCAGGCCACGTTTCTGGTCCCGCGTGGCAAGCGCAAACAATGGGACGAAGCGCTCCAAAAATTTGTGGAGAGGTGGGAAGGGCAGCGGCGCATCGAAGTAAATGGGCCGTGGCCGCCGTACTCGTTTGTCTCAGATGCAGAATGATTTCGATTCCGTAGAAGTTCTTGGCGGTGGAGACGGTGAAGTCTCGCTGCTGGAAATTCTGGATCACGTCCTGAATTCCGGCGTCGTGATCCACGGATCGCTGGTGATTTCGCTAGCCGGCGTGGACCTGGTTTATCTGGGGCTGAACGTGGTGCTCACCTCCATTGAAACGGCCATAAGAAATACCCAGCTAGAAGAGAAACAGGCAGAAAAAAAGCGGGGACGCAAGTGATCCGCGCACTTGTCTACTGTGGCTTCCAGCATCAGCCAACCCTCTCTTTGCCTTCCGCCGGAATTCAAGGCGTTGCGGTGCAGTTAGCTTCATTTGGTTCGCTGCGTTTGCTGTGGTCAGAGGTCGCGTGGCCTTTCCCACCGGATAGCATGCAGCAAAGCGCGGTGGAATTTCACGGTGTGGTGCATCACATTTTCAAGCAAACAGCGGTCATCCCTTTCCGCTTGCTGTCAGTATTTGATGATCAAGCCGCCATGGCCGCATTCGTTGAAGAGAATCAGGCCAGCTTCACAGAAGATCTGGAGCGGCTGAAGGATTTTGTGCAGATGGAATGCGTAGTCTATCCCGCACCGCAGCAGAAGCCGGGCACGCACCCAGACAGCAACCCAGACACCAGCTCCGGCAAAGCTTATCTGGAGCAGAAAGCCATGGCGTTGCGCTCTTCTGCTGGATTCACCCGTGCGGCCCAGGATGCCATAGCGCATTTAAGCAATGATGTCCGCGTGCGTGAAACCAAGAATGGGACGCGCATCTTCGTGCTGATAAAACGAGGCCAGGAGAAAGACTTCCACAATGCAGCCAGCGCCGCGCCCGTTCCAGAACAGTTATCCCGACGCATCAGCGGCCCCTGGCCTGCCGCGGAATTTCTTAGTGACCGTGTAAAAGCGCCGCAAATCACCACGGCTGGTGCTAAATGACCGAACTGCGCAAGGTCACTCCAGAAGAGATTGCGGCGGCAGTTTCCGAAATGAACCGCGAATTGAAGGCCGTGGGCGCAGGCACGCTTGACCGGATTGATTGCTCGCCGGAAAACATTGAGCAAGGGCTTGCGCGGCTGGTGCTCAGCTTAGTTGAGCTGCTGCGGCGTCTGCTGGAGCGCCAGGCCATCCGGCGTATGGAAGGCGGATCGCTGGATGACGCCAAAGTGGAAGAAATGGGGCAGGCGCTGATGCGGCTGGAAGCCAAAGTCAATGAGATTGCCGCCGCTTTTGGCCTGAAACCAGAAGACTTGAACCTGGAACTGGGCCCTCTGGGCAATCTACTGGATAAATAGTTTTTGAATAAACAGACCAGCAAGCCAAGCGCCAAAGCTACGGAGCCAAAAGCCAACCACTCATCACCAATTGCAAATCGCCAATCGCAAATTTCTCTTTTCGCAGCCAACCAATAAAAAGATTCGCTGCATCTCAATTACACGCGTCGGCTTCTCCCCCCTTCCGGAATTTCACCAGCCGACTCATAGAGGCAGTAAAAGTTGACAGTTTATAAAGGCATAGTTAGGATGCGGTGACGTAGATCGCACGGACTTTTCCTGTCCCCATGCGGTCTCTTCTGTAATTCCCTGAATATTATGCAAAGAGTTCCTACGGTTTCCGGAACAGCCAACCTGCTGGATATCCTTGATCGGGTCCTGGATAAAGGACTCGTAATCGCCGGTGATATTCGTGTCTCTCTGGCAAACGTCGAATTGCTGACGATTCGCATTCGTTTGCTCATCTGTTCCGTGGATAAAGCTGAATCGATTGGTCTGAATTGGTGGAAGTATGATCCCAATCTGACCGCTCCGGCGCCCCAGCAAGTTGTGCGCCGGACCCAGTTACCCGGCGCGCCGCCCGCTTCACAGGCGCCGCGTCCCAGCAAGACCAAGACTGTGACCCGCAAAAAACGGGTGAAGTGAGCCATCAATATTTAATGAAGGAGGCCTTCAATGGCCGTTGAGAGAGTTTCAGGCGGATCAAGTTTAATCGATGTTCTTGATAGAGTTCTCGACAAAGGAATCGTCATTGATGCCTGGGTCCGCATTTCATTGGTCGGTATTGATTTGATAACGGTCGAAGCGCGCGTGGTTGTAGCGTCCATTGACACGTACCTCAAATATGCTGACGCTGTAGGTCTCACTGGTCTGGTCTCCCGCCCCACTGCGCTGGAAGCCGGCGACGAAGGCGGCGAAGAAGAATTGAGCGAGGTCCGGCCGCGCAAGAAAGCCACACCTCGCCGGCGGCGATAAAGGCTGAATTTTGGGGTCACGCATGGCTACGGCCGAAATTCGGTTTCAGCCCGGACGCGTCAACGGGCGGCGAACCACACAGCCCAGGCGTCCGGCGGTGCTTCGTCTGCTTCAGGCTGAGCGGTCAGAGGAAATTTTTCCGCTCCTGCTGGAAGAGATCATCGCGCTGGGGAATCCGCGTGCCCTGGTGGTTGACGTAAATCTTGATAGCGGTGAAGTCACTCCCGCTGCGGCGCTCAAATGGCCGCGCGCGCAAATGGAAAAATTTTCCAGCGCGCTTTGGATGCAGGAAAATCCGCTCATTGCGGTGCTGAACTCCACCCGGCCTGAAGTGCTGGCCAAAAGCACTGTGCATAATCGTCCGGTCTATGTACATCCCATTCTTTATTCCAACCGCAATCTCTGCTGGGAAGCCGATCGCATACGCACCGCCAGCTGTTTAGCGGTCCAGAATTCCCGCCGTGAGAAGCGTGTCCGGCTGGAAGACCAGGTTTGTTCCACCTGCGAAATGCGGGCTTATGCCGCGGCTGTGATCGTTGAGCTACCCAAGAATTACACCGAGCAGAGCGTTGCCGAGCTGGGCGATCTCATCGACCTCGCCAACCGTTATCTCTCACGGCTCTTCAAGGTTGAACACTATTACAACCGCATGCGCGATATGGAAATTACCATCGCGCAAATGGGCACCGTAATGCAGAGCATGGCGGACCCGGTCATTCTTACTGACACACAGCATCGCGTGATAATGCAGAATAAAGCGGCTGAGCGCTTTTTCCGCGTGCCAGACGAAATGACTGAAGGCCTGGTTCGCGCCGTGGAATTCAATAATCTGCTTTTCTCTGCCGCGCTTTCTTCCATGCTGGTCTCCGGCAATGATTCTCACCGCGATCTCACGCTGGTGGATGCAATTGAAGGCGAGGAGATGTTGTTTGAAGCCGTCTCCGCGCCCACCTTTGGCCCGGAAGGCATTCAGCTGGGCACCGTAACGGTAATGCGTGACGTGACCGATCTCCGCCGTGCTGACCAGGAACTGCGCCTCAACTATGAGCGGCTGAGCGAAGCGGAAGAAGTTGTGCGCCAGGACCGTGATCGCCTAAACCTGATTATTGAAAACGTAGGCGATCCAATCGTAGTGTGCGACGGCCAGGCAAAAATCGTTCTCGTCGATCCGCTGGCGCAGGAGCTTTTCGGCACGGACACAGAAGTTGTCCGCGACACCATTCAATTCCAGAACCAGACCAAGCTCACCACGTTCATTGATACCTTCACGTCTTCTTTTGCCGAGCGTGAGACTGCGCCTCTGCGTTTGTATAACCCGGCGCTGCGGCAGGAAATTGAGTATGACGCGCGCTCTGGAAAGATCTTTGGCGAACGCGGACATGTGGCTTATACCGTCACCGTATTGCGCGACCTCACAGCTTTGCGCAAAGTTGAGCAGCTCAAGGTCGAGCGGCGCATGCTGGAAATTGAAAAGTTCGCCGCCACTGGCAGGCTCGCCGCCACCATTGCCCATGAGGTGAACAACCCCATGGAGGCCATTAAGAACGCGATTTACCTTCTGGCCAATGCCGTCCCAGAAAGCGCTACGCCGGTCTACAACATTTTGAAGTCGGAAACCGAGCGCGTGGCCCGCATTGTCCGCCAGATGCTTGGGCTGTATCGCAACACGGAGCAGGTAAAGCCGGTCAGCGTGAATACCATTATTGAAGACACGCTGCTGCTGCTGAACCGCCAGCTGCAGCGCGCCAATGTGGAAGTGGTGACTGAACTGGAAGTTCTGCCGGACGCCGTGATTGCCGCCGACCAGATCCGCCAGGTGCTTTCCAACCTGGTCATCAACGCCCGTGACGCCATGCCCAACGGCGGCAAGCTGCGCATACGCAGCCGGCACATTGCAGGCGTAGACGACCTGCATGGCTGGGTGCGCATCTTAATCGCCGACACAGGTTCCGGAATTCCCACAGAAATGATCCGTTCCATCTTTGAGCCGTTTGTAACCACCAAGGGCGAGCGCGGCACAGGGCTGGGACTGTGGATCGTCAAGGGCATCATCCAGAACCATGCCGGCAAGCTTTCTGTGAAGAGCAAAGCCGGACGAGGCACTACTTTCAAGATCGATCTACCTGTCGTTAAGCTATAAACGTTAAACTGTGAACGTTAAATTATGACCGTTACACTTTGGCTGTAAGGCGTTAGCCGTGCGATGTGACCGTAAAATTGTGAGTGACGACCGAAAATCCCGGGTGCTGGTAGTGGACGATGAAGCTGCCGTCCTGCTTACCTACAAGCTCATTCTTGAGCGGCAGGGGTATGAGGTTTTTGCCTGCAGTACCACCGTGCAGGCCATCGCCATGATTGAGAAAGAAAAGTTTGACGTTGTTCTATGCGATTATTCTCTGGAAGAGCAGCACACCGGTTTTGAAGTAATCTTTGCGGCAAGAAAACGCGATCCCCTGGTTCCGGCGGCCCTGCTTACGGGCTATGCCACCAAGGAAACGGCCGATGAAGCGGCTGCCCAGGGCATCGGCGTCATGTTCAAGCCGATTGAGATTGAAGAATTTTTGGCGACAACTGCCAACATGTTGAGGAAAAACAATGAGTCCAAGCAAGAAGGCGGTCAAAAAGACAGCCGCGGTCCGCAAGACGTCCACCAAGGCTGAACCGGCGACAGCGGTTCTGGACATGCTTCCGCCGCCATCGCCTGTAAAAATTGATTCTCCCCGGGCCGGTCAGCAGCAGGAAGGCCGCTACGTTTATGGCGTGATTGAGTCGCGCGCGCCCGTGGGCTTTGGCCGCAGCAATATCGGCGGCGTAAATGAAGACGTGTACACCGTGCATTACGGCGATATCGCGGCCGTGGTCAGCCGCACGCCCGTTTTCATCTTTGATCCAACGCGCGACAACGCTTTGTCTCACGAGCACGTGATTGAATCGGTGATGAAAAATTACACCATCATCCCCATGAGCTTTGGCACGGTGTTCCGCACAGACGACGATATCCGCGAAGTTCTCAAGAGCATTTATTCCTCGCTCAAAGACGTGCTCAAGCAGATGACCGGCAAGCTGGAGTTTGGCTTGAAAGTTACCTGGGACCGCGACCGCATTATTGAAGAGCTGCAGCGCGAGCACGATGAAATCCATCGTTTCCACCAGGAACTCACGCGCAAGCACCTGCAATCCACTTACTTCGCCCGCATGCAGCTGGGCCGCATGATCGATAAAGCCCTGGCCGAGCTGGCCGCAAATTACGTGCGTGAAATTTATGACGGCCTCCGCGCCGTCTGCGTGGCCTCACGCGATAACAAGCCCATCGGCGACAAGATGATCATGAACGCGGCCTTCCTGATCCAAAAGGCCCGCGAAGCCGAGTTCGACGCGGCAGTAAATCGCGTCGCGCAGAAATACGGCGACCGCCTCAACTTTAAATACACCGGCCCATGGCCACCGTATAACTTCGTAAATATCCGCCTGAAACTGGAACGCGGCGGACAAGGATAACGGAACAGCGATACGCCATCCCAAACCGCAGCCATGAAGGCAATTTACGTATGATTGTTTCCGTATGATTGAAAGATAGGGCGCAGGTGAGGGACTGCTCCGCTGCTCCTTCTGATCAGAAATAATTTGGGTTAGAAATAATTTCGTCGTGTAAAACGGTAATGTCCCGCGTGCCGATATCCAGCGCCGTAGGCGCGAAATGAGTTAGCCCAGACCGGGAGGTCTGGGTAAGATGAGACAAGAATAAAAAAGCCCCGTAGGGGCGACACCCGGAGGAACCAATGCTCTTAATCGACGATCTCCTCTTCGCACCCTTCTCCGGATGGAACTTCATCATGCGCACCTTGCTCAAGGTGGCAGAAGAGCAATGGACAGACGACGCTCCGCTCAAGGAAAAGCTTCTTCACCTGCAGGTGGAACTGGAAGACGGCTCCATCACTGAAGACCAATATCTGGAAGCGGAAGCTCTGGTTCTGCGTGAGATCCGAGAAGTGCAACGTCGCAAGATCGAACTAGCCGGCGGTGATCCTGACCAATTTGCGAGCGGCATCTCCGGCTCGGCGATTCAGGAAGGCTCAGGCGCGTCCATCACCTGGGATCCCAACGAGAGCAACGAAGAATAATTATTTCCGCTGCCCTATATTCTGCTTTAGGCATTCGCGCAATTCGTTGACCTGTTCCGTGGAAAGAAAGCGTTTAGGAACTGGGTGGAAGATCGAGTTGCCCTGAGTAATCGCAAAAGATTTATCGTCTTCAAAAAAGCTGGCGAAGTTTGACCAGTCCGTTTGGCTTGCAATACCATTGGCCCGGATACGTACTCCGTTGTCATCTGCATCTATTGCAAGTGAACCATGAAAGCTCTTGGTGTTGGCATAGGCTTTCTTTTGTCCGCGTCGCATCACGAATGGCAGAGAGATAAACCACCAGGAGAAAAGCAAACCCCAGATCATGGTTATCTTGAACCCTTGTGTGAGCCAGACATAAACAAGAAAAGCCAGCCCTGCCAGCCCAGCCAGGGGTAAAGCGCGTGGGATCCAGCGTACCAGCCGAACCGAAGAATTCTTGATAGCAAGCTTCTGCGCTTGCACAAAATCCTGCTCTGAAACTTCGTAGTCAATATGCATGGAAGTTTCGCTATTTTACTAATACGCGGGTAATTTGTGTAGGGATTGAATCCGAAAAAACTGATTCTTGCACACCGTTTATATTTCTCTACACAAATAAAAAGGGCTGGCATTTCTGCCGGCCCTTTTTGGTTAACACCACTAGAGTTAGAAGCTGAACCGCGCTCCGAATTCACCAGTGAATGCGCGCGGCGCCAGTGAACTCGAAGGATTGATGAAGCCCACCGGATTCCCAAACGCCGCACTCGGGGTGGCGAATACGCCGGTCGGGTCTAGTGAGTTATTTGAGCTCCCGAAGTCATTGCCATAATTGGCATGGTTGAAGAGGTTGAACGCCTGAAACATCAACTGTAGATTGCGGCCTTCACCCAGCTTGATGTTCTTGGCGATGCGCGCATCGACGTTGTAGAACGGGTCACCGCGCTGTGAGTTATAAGGTGACAGATGGCAATTACCTGAGTAATAGCACTTCACTTCTGCCAAGGCGAGGCTTGGCGGATCCGTCGGTAACGAGTCCGAATCATGCACGGGGGTCAATTTGGTGGCTGAGAGCAGGTCCGTCGGAGCGGCATTCGTTACTATGAGTGCTCCTGCGTCGCTTCCGCCGCCTAGATTCAACATATTGTTCCCCGAGATCGGATTATAGGGACGTCCTGAACCCATTTGCAAAATCGGCGAAGCTTCCAATCCAAAGGGCAGATGAACTGTCGCAGCCACTGTGAGGTGGTGCCGTTCATCGTTGAACGCCGGACCGAACTCAGCGGGTGAGAGCGGGTTCTGCGGATCACGCGGATAGTAGCGGAACGAGCCGCCATCTTCGTTGTAACCCACGGCGCGCGCCAGCGTGTAGTTCACGATCAGGTCTGTTTTATGGAAGTTGCGCTGGCGATAGCTCAGGTTCATACCATCGTAACGTGAACGCCCGATCGATTCCTCAGCACGCACGCTGCCCAGCACCGTTTGTCCTGCAGCGGCGAACGCTGCATCCAGTGGACGAAAGAAACCGCCCGCTGTTCCTGTTCTGTCGAGTGTGGTGATGTTGCCCGGAGTTACAGGAATGTTGGGATCAACGTTGATGGTTTTGTTCTCGTGCAAGCTAAGCACATGAACATATTCTGCTTCGAATACTGATTTGGAGTTGATCGCCCAGGTGTATCCGCCGTTAAATTCCTCGGTCACAGGTGTGCGATAGTTCGGGTCCATAATGCGGCCTACTGAGCCAGGAGTCAGGTCATGGGAAGGCGCTGGAGCTGTCGGGAGCGCATTCACTCCAAGAGCCCACTGACTCAGCGGAACGTTTGCAACTGGCACGTTATCGCTGCCACTGAGGGTGAAGGCAGTCTGGAAGATCGTGTTGTTTGCCTGTTGCTCCATGAACAATGGAATGTTCTGGAAGGTGTTGTCGTAATACATTCCGAAACCAGCGCGGATAAGGTGTTTTCCTTGTCCATTCAGATCATATGCCAGACCAATGCGCGGGCTGAATCCCTTGCCGTAGTCTGTCGCTTGCTTGGCAGATAAGGCCGCTGCCAGCGGGCTGGTTGCAGCGGCTGCCTGCAATTCCTGGAATGTCCGGCTTTGTCCGATATCCGATCCGCCGATGAAGTCGTAATCCTTGTCATAGCGAAGGCCGATGTTTAAGGTCAGGCGCGGGCTGACTTTCCAGTCATCCTGGAAGTACAGGCCAAGCTGCTTCGCATCCCGGATGATGAACGTGGGATCGCCATCCGCGATAGTCATGCCTGTGACTAGCCCGGGGTTTGAAAACCCTCCTGGCGTTGCCAGAATTGCGCTGGGGAGTGCGTTGTAATCAATTTCCAGCGTGGGGCTGAACTCAAAGAATCCACCCATAAACGGCGTCCAGATGTAATCAATTCCCGTTTTGAAGGTATGCTTCCCAATGGTCTTGGCGATGTCATCCTTGAATTGGTACTTGCGCTGGATTGAGTTCTGCGGAACGTTGGTGTTGGTTCCGAACTGGATGCTGTTTGCGCCCAATGGGAAAGTGAAAAGCGGCGTGCGCCCTGTGCTGTCAATCAGATTGTTCCAATACTGGAATCCGAAGGTGAATTGATTGACCAGTGTAGGCGTAAGCGCAGAGTTCAACGTCAGATTGCCGACTTGCAGGTGATTGACGGTGAAGTTTCCTTCCGTAAGGTCAAAAAATCCGTTGCTCTGGTCATTCGTGCTGTTATTGGCCTGAGTGGTTACTGAAAAATATGCGGAATGCTTGCTATTGAAAACGTAATCTAGTCGCCCGTTGATACGGTTCTCAAAGAACGGCGTTGGAATGGTCGATGCAGGCTGCGCTCCCAGGCTCGTTACCAGTGACAATTCTTGAAATGCGACCGGCGATTCAGCCAGCGCCGTGTGTTCGCGCTGACGTTCCATGGCGAAGAACACAAACAGCTTGTCCTTCTTGATCGGCCCGCCAATGGAGCCGCCAAACCATTGCCGTGAGTAGGGTGGATTGCTGGAACTGGTGGTTCCGTCGCCGTTCGCCAGTTTTTGGTCGGCATTCAATGCCTGGGCGCGGAAGAAACCGAACGCCGAGCCATGGAAGTTGTTCGATCCTGATTTCGTGATCACGTTGATTGCGGCGCCTTCTGAGCGGCCGTTCACCGCTGAGAAACGTTGCGTCGAAATCTGGAATTCCTGCACCGCTTCGGCGGGAAGCTGCATTACTGGTCCGCCTACTGTGTTGTCTTTGTTGTCAACGCCATTCACGGTTACGTTCACGTTGCGGCCACCGTGTCCGTTGACTGATAAAATTGAATAACGATTCTTCGTCGGATCGTATGAGTCTGCCGCCTTTACTCCAGGAGCCAGATAAGCCAGATCAGCGATATCACGGCCAATCAAGGGCAGGTCGGTAATTTGTTCCGGTGTGATGTTTGTGCTCACGTCGGTCTTGGATTGGTCCACCAGCGGGGCAACTGCAGTTACTTCCACTGTCTCACTGACTCCGCCGGCCTGAAGGGTAAAGTTCTGCGTGGCAGTCCTGCCAATCAATATTTCCAGGTTCTTGGCTTCTGCGCTGGAAAATCCCTGTGCGCTGACTTTAACTGTGTAGATTCCAGCCGATAATGATTCAAAATGATATTCACCGCCATCGTTGGTCTTGGTGGTGCGGCTGGCGCCGGTTTCTTTGCTGGTAATGGTGATTTCGGCTTTATTCCCGATCACGGCTTGTGATTTGTCCATGATCGTGCCCTGTAGGCTCGCATTCGCGGTCGCTTGACCGAAGAGGCTGGCGCTGCTGAGCAGGATTAAACAGCCCATGACGGCAACTGATAACCATCGTTTGCTATTCATCTGTGGTCTCTCCTTGGAAATAGGGGATTTTTGACACTTAATATTTTCGTGCCTTTTTTTTAATCTTTCTTTTGGTAACTTTGCGTTACTTTACAAAATAGCAATGCTGTTACCAAAGTTTGTTCCTGATTCTGCTTTTCTGTGGACAGCTTTTCTGAGTGCATCCTTAAATCGACTGTTCCCCGAATATAATAAGACAAAAACTAAAATCAGTCATCATAAGTAAAGATAATATGCCTCGCATCTTGATGTTTGCACCGGTTCAATATGGAACGAAATCAGTTATTTTTGTGCTTGTTGTCCGATTTTCCTCAGAAATTTACCCGAGCTGCCAGAGGCTCAATTGGTCGCTAAATTCCATTTTTTGTATCCGGGAATATGATTTGCCATGCTTTATGAAACATGAGCTCTTTTGACAAAGTGGGAGGTGGTGAACCCGTCCCAATTATTAGCCCGATTATTAGAAAAATCGGCTTGAGAAAGAGGGCTAAAAAGTCAGCCTTTTCTGGGAGTCCGCTGGGACCGTTTCATTTCTGATTTATGGGGCGGGATGCAAATGGCGTGGGATTTCCCAGGACCCTATTGGATACTAATGAACGACTCAATTGAAGCCTCGCGCATAACAAGGTATTATTTTCTTAGGGGATATTCCTGAAAAATATGGCTATAAGCGCTTCCGCCCTACCACAGCACGGGTTTCAAACGGACGATCCCAGCCTGCAGCCCATTGCGGACAAGGTATTTGCCCGTGAACGCCTCAGCTTTGAAGACGCGGTCACGCTCTATCGCTCGTCAGATATTCTGGCCATTGGCTGGCTCGCCAACCATGTGCGTGAGCGCCTGCACGGCAACGTGACTTATTTCAATGTGAACCGCCATATCAATCCCACAAACGTTTGTGTAGCGGCCTGCCGCCTTTGCGCCTTCGGACGCAAAAAAGATACGCCTGGCGCTTACACCATGGCTCTGGAAGAAGCTTTTCAGACTGCAGCCTCAGGATATTCAGAAGCTGTCACGGAATTTCACATTGTTGGCGGCCTGCATCCTGACCTGCCTTTTCAATATTTTCTTGACCTGATTTCCGGCCTCAAGGCGCGCTTCCCGCAGGTCCATCTCAAAGCCATGACCATGGTGGAGATCGCTTTCCTGGCCAAGCGCGGCAAACTTACAATTGAAGAGACATTGATCCAGCTCAAAAATGCCGGTCTGGATTCGCTACCCGGCGGTGGCGCAGAAATTTTCAATGATCGCATCCGTCGCGTGATCTGCGACCACAAAATTGATGGCGACCAGTGGCTCGACACCGCGCGCACCGCGCATCGCGTTGGACTCAAATCCAACGCAACCATGCTTTACGGCCATATTGAAAACGAAGAAGATCGCGCAGACCATCTCATCCGCCTGCGCACCTTGCAGGACGAGACCCACGGTTTCCAGACATTTATTCCGCTGGCATTTCACCCGGCCAATACGCCACTGAGCCACCTGTTCGTCACCACTGGCATGCTCGATATCAAACAGATTGCGGTCAGTCGCCTGGTGCTCGACAACTTCCCGCACATCAAGGCTTACTGGCAGATGCTCTCGCCCAAGATCGCGCAAATTTCCATGCGCTTTGGCGCGGATGACATTGACGGCACTGTGATTGAAGAAAAAATCTATCACGACGCTGGCGCCACAACTCCACAGGGCATGGTGCGAAGCCAGTTAGAGCGCCTCATCCGTGAAGCGGGCCGCGAACCAGTTGAGCGCGACACCATGTATCGCCCGGTAATCAGGACTGAAACTTCTTTCACGATTTCTGTGTAAGGGCCCGGCAATCAAAAGCCAGCCGCGAATTTCGCGAATAAACACGAATTAAAAATTCGTGTATTTCGCGTTGATTCGCGGCTAAATCTTTCGTGATCAGCGTTTATCAGCGCAGATCTGCGGCAGAAAAGCTTTTACTCCCCAAACACCCGCTTAAATATCTTCCCAACATTTCTCAGCTGACGCTCAATGGAAAATGCCTGCTCAATCTGCTTGGCTGGTACTCGTCCGGTAATTTCCGGATCGTTCATCACCTGATCACGGAAATTCAGGTCTTCTTTCCATGAGCGCATGGCGTGCTGTTGCACCAGACGGTACGCATCTTCACGGGACATCCCGTTTTCCGCCAGGTCAAGCAGCAATTGTCCGCTGAATACCAGCCCGCCGGTTGACTCCAGATTTTTCAGCATCCGGTTCGGATACACCATCAGCGTGTCAATCAGGTGAATGGTCTTGGTCAGTAGATAATCCACCAGGATCGTGGAATCCGGCAGAATCACGCGCTCCGCCGACGAATGTGAGATGTCGCGCTCATGCCACAACGCAACGTTTTCAAAGGCGGTCTGCGCGTTGGCCCGCACCACGCGCGTCAGCCCGCTGATCTGCTCGCAGGTAATGGGATTGCGTTTGTGCGGCATGGCGGACGAACCTTTTTGCTTTTCGCTGAAAAACTCTTCTGCCTCACGGACTTCGGTCCGCTGCAGATGCCGGATTTCCGTAGCGATTTTGTCCAGCGTAGAAGCGATGGTCGCCAGCGTGGCAACGTAATAAGCATGCCGGTCGCGCTGAATCACCTGCGTGGAGATCGGCGCCGCTTCCAGTCCCAACCGCGCGCAAATTTTTTCTTCAAATTCTGGCTCCAGATGCGCAAAGGTTCCTACGGCGCCAGAAAGCTTCCCCACGCGCATCTCTTCTGCCGTGCGTTTAAACCGTTCAATATTACGCACAGTCTCCGCGTACCAGTTCGCCAGCTTCAATCCAAAGGTGGTTGGCTCAGCGTGGATGCCGTGGGTGCGGCCAATGGTGGGCGTGTGCTCAAACTCATGCGCCCGGCGCGCCAGTACTTCTTTGAGCTTTTCCAGATCGTCGGCAATGATCTTGGACGCTTCTTTGATCTGCAGCGCTTGCGCGGTATCTACCACGTCATTGGACGTGAGCCCGTAATGCAGCCAGCGCGCTTCCTCGCCAACTTTTTCCGCTACGGCCGTGGTGAAGGCAATCACGTCATGTTTCACCTCGGCTTCCACTTCCTGTATGCGTTTCAGGTCAAAGTCGCCGCGTTCTGCTATGGCGCGGGCCGCGTTCTCCGGCACAATCCCGGCCTCGGCCAGGGTCAGGCTGGCGGCAGCTTCCACCTTGAGCCAGCAGCGAAACTTATTTTCGTCACTCCAGATGCGGCCCATTTCCTGGCGCGTGTACCGTGGAATCAAACGGATCTCCTTAAGCTTTTATTAGACAAGAACCCTAGCTGAAAGCCCTTGAGCGGCTTGATCATCCCGGACGAGATAAGCGATACAGATGATCAGAGATCAATCATAAATGCAGCTGCTCAGCCTGCGCCAATTGCAGCGATTGCGGAAGACTGTTCTTCCGGCAGCGAAGTTTACGCATCAAAAAGACTTGCCCGCCAGTAAAATCGGAAGCGACCCGCTCAATTATCACAAGCGAAACGCTAAAATTGTTGTTCCACAAGGCCGATGTTTACAATCTAAAGACTAATACGCATTAAAAAGGGCCCTTCACCGGAATTTGGTTTCCCGGTAGGAAGAGCCCACGCTCGAATCTAGCAGAATGTTGTTATTATGTCGCGGGGCGATATAAAATGTCAAAAGGAAAAAGCATTCGTCCGTTAAGTGAGCCGGAGTACCTGGCTCTGGGCCAGTTTCGTTATCAACTGCGCCGGTTTCTCCGCCATATGGAAGAAGCCAGCCGTGTGCTGGGGGCGAATCCGCAGCAGTATCAGTTAGTTCTGGCGATCAAGGGCCTGCCCAAAGACATGGTGCCCACCATCACCCAGCTCGCTGAACGAATGCAGCTCAACCACAACAGCATGGTTGAACTGGTTGATCGCTGTGAGGAAAACCTTCTGCTGCGCCGGGCGCGTTCAGCCACTGACCGGCGACAGGTAACGCTTTCCATTACTTCTGAAGGGGAGACGCTTCTGCGCCAGCTGGGTGTAGCGGCACGGCGGGAACTACTGGATATGGGCCCCACGCTGATGGATGCAATTCAGCGGCTGACAGGCGATAGCCGTCCGGTAAAAGAAAATATGGTTGCGTCCAGGCCAAGAACTAGAGGCGCACGGAAAGCAGGTCCATGAACGCAGCGAACCACGTAACACCACCCGCAAGCGCATCTCACGTCACTGCTCCAACCTCGACTCTGGGAGATTTCACCACAACTTGGCGGGTACTCCCGATTACGGCCCTCGCTACAGTAATTGGCGTAATTTCTGCTTATGTTGCCGTCGCGTTGCTCAAGCTTATTAATTTTTTTACCAATGTTTTTTTCTTTCATAGCCTAAGCACGGCTTCCTCTCATCCTGCTGATGCGCATTTAGGCCTTTGGATTATTGCAGTGCCGGTGGTCGGTTCTTTGATCGTAGGCTTGATTGCCCGCTTTGGCTCAGACAAGATCCGTGGTCACGGCATTCCTGAAGCCATTGAAGCGATTCTCCAGCGCGGCGCCAAGGTCGAGCCCAAGCTTGCCGTTTTGAAGCCGGTTTCTGCTGCGATAGCTATTGGCTCTGGCGGCCCTTTCGGAGCGGAAGGCCCCATTATCATGACGGGCGGCGCTGTCGGTTCGCTGATCGCGCAGTTTTTTCATTTGACGTCCATGGAGCGTAAAACGCTGCTGGTCGCCGGCGCGGCTGCAGGCATGTCGGCGACATTCGCCGCGCCTTTTGCTTCCATCATGCTGGCCATCGAACTGCTGCTTTTTGAGTGGAAGCCCCGCAGTTTTATTCCCGTTGCTCTTGCAAGTATCACGGCAGAAGCAGCTCGCATCCATCTTCTTGGCGCTGGCCCGGTATTTCCGGTGCCTTTGCACAATGCCGCATTCAGTCCAATGGTGCTGGTGGGCTGCCTCATCGCCGGGCTGCTCAGCGGAGGCCTCTCTGCTCTGCTTACACAACTTGTTTATGCCGTGGAAGATGCCTTTGCTCATCTCAAAAAAATCCACTGGATGTGGTGGCCCGCTATTGGCAGCATAGCTGTGGGAATTGGCGGCCTGATCTTTCCTCGCGCGCTCGGCGTTGGTTATGACGTGATCCAGCAGCTCTTGCAGGGCGATGCGCCGCTCAAACTGATCATTGGTGTTCTGGTGGTGAAGTGCCTGATTTGGGGCATCTCTCTGGGCTCCGGCACATCCGGCGGCGTACTGGCTCCATTGCTGATGATGGGTGGCGCGCTCGGCGCTGTGGACGCATATTTTCTTCCGCATCAGGGCATGGGATTCTGGCCGCTTATCAGTATGGGCGCCATGCTGGCCGGCACCATGCGCTCGCCGCTTACCGGCGTGATTTTTGCCTTTGAACTTACCGGCGACTATCACTCCATACTGCCGCTGCTGATCGCTTGTGTGAGCGCGCATGGTTTCACCGTGCTGACCATGTCCCGTTCAATCCTCACGGAAAAAATCAGCCGGCGCGGCCATCATCTCTCGCGTGAGTATGTCGTCGATCCACTGGAAGCATTGTCCGTAGAAGACGTGATGCAGACTACTATCACCGCATTTCCCGGTGAAACCACCATCGCGGAGTTGGAACAGATTCTTGGACATAATGAGAACCCTCGTGGCCAGCGCGTTTATCCCGTAATCGACCCTCAGCAACGAGTGCTAGGCGTAATGACGCGTCGCGATCTTCTTGAGAAGATGCAAGGCCTGCGCGATGGTGACGCCGAAAATATTCAGCTTGCAGCCATGCTCACAAAGCCGCCAGTAGTGGCCTATCCCGATGAGCCGTTGCGCTTTGTGGTGAACCGCATGGCCGCCACAGGGCTTACGCGTTTCCCAGTGGTAAAACACAACGGCGGACAGGAATTGTTGGGTTTGATCAGCTTGCAGGATTTATTGAAAGCCCGAGAGCTTTCTATGGCCGAGGAACATCATCGTGAGCGCGTGTTGCGGCTGCGTATTCCGCCATCCTTGCGTTGGCGTGGCCGCAATGAAAGCAGTAAACTGCGCGCCTGATTTTCAACCATGAATGTCAAAGTGAATAACTATGGCTGGGCCACGCCGAGCCGCGCCGCCATCTCGTCGTACTTGAAGCCTTCCCCGGGGACATACGGCTGCACCCACTCACCATTGATTACAAACTGGGGAATGGCCCGCTTGCCGGTCTGCTTGATTACTTCTTCGGCCGCGCCTGGCGTTTCCTCAATATTGATCTCCTGGAAGGCAATATTGTTCTGCTTAAGCCACTGCTTGGCTACACGGCAGTCACCGCACCACGTTGAGGTATAGACAATTAATTCCATAGTGATTGTTTCCTGATTTTAGATGAATTCGGGCCCGGAAAGGTGCAGAAATCGAGGTGGTGACAGGCCCCTGGTAGTTACTCTAGTGCAGGTTATACTTTGCCCGGATAAGCGAGTTCTGAGATGATGCATGGTTGCAGTTATTTCAGGAGGGGAACCGTGCAGGAGACCGCGCAACAATATACGCAACGGATTATGAGCCATAGCGAAGGCAAGGAGCCCATGCGCTTGCAGCAGGCCGCGGCTAAAAAGCTGGCTGCGCTGATCAAAGGGAAAACCGCCAAACAACTTATGCGCCGCCCCGCGCCGGACAAATGGTCCGTCGCGGAAATTCTGGCCCACCTGGCCGATGCGGAACTGGCCATCTCCTGGCGTCTGCGCCAGACCTTGGCTAGTAATGGCATCTCTCTCCAGGCTTATGATCAAGACATTTGGGCGAAGACCTTCAACTATGCCAGGCGCGATCCGCGCGTGTCTTTGACCAGCTATCGCACATTGCGGGAAGCGAATGTGGCTTTGCTGAAATCTGTTCCGCGCAAACTATGGGACAACTACGGCATCCATCAGGAGCGCGGCAATGAAAGCGTGGGCCATTTAGTAAAGATGGTTGCCGGCCACGACCTCAACCATCTGCAGCAGATAGAAAAAATTCTCAAACCCAAACGCTGAACATACAGACGCTAAAACAAGAGTTTCAAGGTGCATAAAAATGCCAAGGGCCGCCAGTTCTGCTGACGGCCCTTTGAGCTTTATGGATTTGCTTGCAGCTATTTTGGTGTTGGTGCTGAAGCTGGAGCTTTGTCTGGGACAGCGGTAGGGGCCGGAGCAGCGGCTGGCGGCGTCTTGTCTTTGATCGAGAGCAATTCCACTTCAAAGATCAGGGTTGCATTCGGGCCAATCCCGCTGTTCGGCGGTCCATGTTCGCCATAGGCCAGATCAGAGGGAATAAAAAGCTGCCACTTGGATCCCACGGGCATCAGTTGCAGGGCCTCAGTCCATCCTTTGATGACCCGGTTCACGGCAAACTCTGCGGGCTCACCGCGTTTATAGGAACTATCAAATTCTGTGCCGTTCACCAGCGTGCCGCGATAATTGCAGACAACCGTATCGGACGCCGCAGGTTTTGGTCCGGTGCCTGCCTTAAGAATCTTGTATTGCAGTCCGCTGGGCAGCGTTACAACGCCTTCTTTGCCTTTGTTGGCGGATAGAAACTCTTTGCTGGCGGCTTCTTCTTCCTTGGTCTTGGCCTGCATCTTGGCCTGAATCTCACCTTGCAGCTTGTTCAGTGCGGCGCGTGCTTCATCTTCCGTCATCAGTGTCTTGGCGCCGGCAAAGCTGTCTTTTAATCCCTGGAGCAGTGCGGCGATGTCCACGTCAACTTCCTGGCGATGGAGATTGGTCCCCCAGTTCATGCCAATAGCGTAGCCTGCCTTCTGCTTGTCTGTAGTGAGAGTCGTTAGTTCTCCTGGCTTGGCCACGGTAGTTCCTGTCTTCGTCGCGGCGGACGATGTTGTTTTAGCCGCCGGTTTTTTGGCTGCCGGCGTCTGGGGCGTAGCCGAGGGCGTTTGTGCCAGGGCATTTCCCATCAGCATCACTCCTGCGGCCAAAAAGGTTTGTATAAAGATCAAAGGTTTTCTCATGCTTCTATTGTCCCATTGGCTCAAAAACAGCGCAAATCGAGGCAGCCAACAGCCTTCCGGGTACCCGCATCCACTCTACTGTGGAGTTCTATGCGATACAGACATTTTTATCTTTTTCTCGGGACCATGGCGCTGGCTCTGCTGCTCGCAGCTGTGGCAGGATGCGTCATTTCACCGCGCCGGATCGTGGCTGAAGCCACCCCGACACCCACGCCCACCATTACGCCAACACCCACGCCGGTTCTAACTCCAACCCCAACGCCTGTTGTCACCGCATCTGCAAGTGTGCCCACAGAATCGTCAAAGAGTGGTATTGGAGCGCAGTTCTTGTTTGTGGGTGGCGCGGCTGGCCCCGGAACTCGATCTCTTATCAGCGGCTTCAAAATCAATCAGGATGGCTCGCTCATTCCAGTACCCGGCTCGCCTTTTACTATGAACGTTTCAGTAAAAGCCATTGCCGCGATGCAAGGTACGCTGATTGTTGCCGGTGAAAAATCCATCACAGCGTTTGCTGTGGACAAAGAAACCGGCCTTATTCAGCAGACAGATTCCATCAAGATTGAAGCCGTCTCAAACCTTGAGGCTGATTCCTCACAAAATGCCATTCTCGCAACCACGCAGAAGGGAAGCATGGCTTTTGGATTGTCGAAGGGAAAGCTGGTGCCAATGTCTTCTGCTGCAACCGCGTCTGAGCGACAGTCATTGTCAACTCCGCCGCCAGCCGTGCTCGATGCCGCCGGCCAATTCATGTATGTAATTAATCCGGCAAAAGCTGGGGTTGCTGCGTATCGCGTTGACCAGGGAAAGACAGAAGCTCTCACGCCACCGACGTATTCAATTTCACAGGGAGCTAGTTCGCTGACTTTGGTAAAGCCATAGCTTGCAAAACACCTTTACCGCAAAACAAAAGCCGCCAATTTCTTGGCGGCTTTTGGCTAATTGCTAAAAGGTGATTAAGCGCTGTAGAGCAATACTCCGTCTGTCTTCTCTACTCCATCGCCGATGCCGCGATAGAACAACCGGTCGCCTTCAAGATAAACCTCAATGAACGCCGGGCGCATGGTAATGGTCCCCTGGATCAGCGCCTCAGACAGCGGATCTTCAATGTACCGCTGCAGGGCCCTGCGCAATGGACGCGCGCCGTAACTGCGGTCGCCCAGTGTCTTGTCCAGAATCCACTTCTTCGCTTCTTCGTTCACCGTGATGGTGATGTGCCGCTGCGCCAGGTTGCCGTTCAACTGCTGTACCAGCAGTTCCAGAATCTGGATCAGGTCAGCATCGGTCAGCGCCTGGAAGAGAATCACTTCATCCAACCGGTTCAGGAACTCGGGGTTGAAGGTTTTCTTCACTTCCTGCTTTACCAGGTCCTCAACCTTGTCATGGACGGTTTCTTCCTTATCAATCGAGAAGCCCAGGCCTTTGCGCTTCATCAGGTGCCGTGCGCCGATATTTGAGGTCATCACGATAATTACATTCTTGAAATCTACCGTGTTGCCCAGTCCGTCAGTGAGCTGTCCGTCTTCGAGTACCTGCAACAGGATGTTGAACACATCCGGATGCGCTTTCTCGATTTCATCCAGCAACACCACCGAGTAGGGTGACCGTTTTACGCGCTCGGTCAACTGTCCGCCCTCTTCGTATCCCACGTAGCCCGGAGGCGAGCCGATCAGCTTGCTGACCGAATGCTTCTCCATGAACTCTGACATATCGAAGCGTATCAGCGATTTCTCACTGCCAAAGAGGAAGTGCGCCAGGGTGCGGGCAACTTCTGTTTTGCCCACGCCGGTCGGTCCCAGGAACAGGAACGAGCCAATGGGGCGGTGCGGAGATTTTAAGCCGGCACGTGAGCGGCGGATCGAGCGGGCCAAAGCGCTAATCGACTTGTCCTGCGAGATCACGCGCTTGTGCAGCTCTTCTTCCACACGCAGCAGCTTCTGTGTCTCTTCTTCCTTGATGGAGGTTACGGGCACGCCGGTCCAGCGGCTGACCACTTCCTCAATGTCCTCACGGGCCACAACGCCGGTGGAGGATTCATCCAGGTGATATTTCTCGCGCAGGGCACGCAGGTTCTCGCGCTCCTTGCGCTCTTCATCGGAGTAGAACCTCGCCTTTTCGAACTCATGGTTCGCAATGGCGTTTTCCATCCGGTGAACAATGAACTTAATCCGCTTCTGCACTTCCGTGATTTCATCCGGCAGAGAAGTCTGGCGCAGTTTAACGCGCGCACCGGCTTCATCCATCAGATCGATCGCCTTGTCTGGCAGGAAGCGGTCTGGAATATAACGGTTTGAGTGATACACGGCGAACTGGATTGCTTCGTCGGTATAGCTGACCGCGTGAAACTTCTCATAGCGTTCCTTGATGCCGTAGATGATCTTCACCGCCTGCTCTTCATTCGGCGGCGGAACTTTTACGGCCTGGAAGCGACGTTCCAGTGAACGGTCTTTCTCAATCGATTTACGGTACTCACCCGGCGTGGTTGCGCCGATGCACTGGATTTCTCCGCGCGAGAGTGCCGGTTTCAGAATGTTAGCAGCGTCCAGCGAGCCTTCTGCTGAACCCGCGCCCACCAGTGTGTGCAGCTCATCGATAAAGATGATGCTGTTCTGGTTTTCCATCAGCTCTTTCATGATGGTCTTGAGGCGCTCTTCAAATTGTCCACGATATTTGGTTCCGGCAACGATCAATGAAAGATCGAGGCCGAGGATGCGTTTGTCCGCCAGGAATGACGGTACGTCGCCATCGGCAATGCGCTGGGCCAGACCTTCAACAATCGCGGTTTTGCCTACGCCCGGTTCGCCGATCAGCACCGGATTGTTCTTGGTGCGGCGGCACAAAATTTGTATTACCCGCTCCAGCTCGCCTTCACGGCCCACCAGCGGATCAAGCTGGTTGTCCATGGCGGCCTGTGTCAGGTCGCGGGAGAACTCCGCCAGCAGTGATGATTCGCGATTGGCTCCGCCGCTCCGCTGTGGCTGGGCTTTTTCCTGTGTGCTGCGCGCCAGTTCTTCGCGGATCGCGCTCAGGCGCAGTCCACGCTCGTGCAGAATCTCGGCGGCAAAGCACTTTTCCTCGCGCAGCAGTCCCAGCAGCAGGTGCTCCGTGCCAATGTGTTTATGGCTCAGGCGTTCTGCTTCCTCGGCTGCATAAGCCAGGACCCGTTTGCATTCATTGCTCAAGGGCAGGTCCACTGAAGTGGAAACCTTTTCCCGAATCGTGGTGTGTCCTTCAATCTGCTTGCGAATGGACTCCACCGACGCATGTGAGCGCAGAAAGCGATTTGTCAACGCTTTGTCTTCGCGCAACAAGCCCAGCAGCAAGTGCTCCGTCTCAATGTACGGAGAGCCAAACTGGCTGGCCTCGTATCTTGCAAAGAAGATTACGCGCCTGGCTTTCTCGGTATACCGCTCGAACATATTCCCCTCACCCAGATGCTCCCAGTCACCTCTGCCGGAAACATCTTTCTCTCTCTCTGGCCGCGATGCTCTGCTTCCAGAAAGAAGCTTTACTGTCCTTGCAGCGCCCCTCCGTCACGAGGGGGGACCTCAAATGCTGCACTGGACAAACCTACTACCTGCCTTATCGGCAGAAAACCTTATAACCTGTCCCACCCATTCTTCCATTAGTTTAATGAAGAAGGTGTCACTTCCTCCGCTATGCCGTGGTGCAGCCGCAATACGCGGTCGCAGCGACGGGCAAACTCAAGGTTGTGGGTGACAATGAGGGAAGTGAGCCGATGTTCTCTGTGAATCTTCTGCACTAAAGCAAATACCATTTCCGCGGTCCGGTTATCCAAATCACCGGTTGGCTCGTCTGCCATTAAAATCTCAGGACCCGTGATCAGCGCCCTGGCCAGGGCTACCCGTTGTTGCTCACCGCCGGAAAGCTCTCCTGCGCGATGATGGGCCCGCTCCTCTAATCCAACTTCCTTCAACCATACGGCGGCTTTCTCCATGGCCGTCTGGTAAGAAGTACCTTGTATCAGGAGCGGCATTGCAACATTCTCCTGCGCCGTAAATTCCGGCAGCAGATAGTGAAACTGCCATACGATGCCGATTCTCCGGTTACGAAAATCTGCGGCAGCATCGTCTGTAAGTGTCGCTACGGGAATCTGGGCGCAGTATACGTCACCCGCTGAAGCTCTATCAAGAGCTCCAAGGATGTGCAGCAAGCTGCTTTTGCCTGCACCAGACTCGCCTACAATGGCAAGCATTTCCCCCTTCCTCACCTGGAAGGACAAGTTTTCAAAGAGCACTAAATCCGTCTGACCTGACTTATATACCTTCGTTAGCCCGCTTACACGGACCATCTCAGGCGGCAGGTCTGATTGATCTATTGGATGCAACAGCCCACCTGAATGGTGCAACCACCTACTCTTACCAGCATTTTCAATGCCTTTTCCTTCACCTGAACTACCTGCTTATAAGAACCCATGTGACGAAAGTTAATCTCTGAAATTTCTACCGTGAAATTTCTTGGGATTCCGTTAAAATCCCTAATTCTTTTGTACCAGAAACTCCTAATCTTTCAACATCTTCCATCCATTACCAACATAACGCAATGGGGTATTTCACTCATAGCGTAAAGCTTCTGCGGGCAACACACGCGCCGCGGACCATGAAGGATACAAAGTGGCCACAAACGAGATCAGCAGCGCCACGGCCGCAATCAGCACGCCATCCAGCACGCGCGGCGCAAATGGCAGATAATCAATGGAATAGACCTCTGACGACAGCGCCACAAAGTGATACTTGGCCCCGGCAATCGCCACGGCATAGCCCAGAATCAGCCCCGCGGTTGTGCCAATGAGCCCGATTAACACGCCCTGGAACATAAAAATGCCCCGAATCTGCCGTTTTTTTGCGCCCATGGAGATTAAGACTGCAATGTCCTTTGTTTTCTCCATCACCATCATGATCAGCGAAATAAGAATGTTCAAAGCTGCGACAAAAACGATCAGGCCTATGGTCAAAAATGTCACAACCCGCTCCAGCCGCAGCGCGCGAAACAAAGCGCGGTTTTCTTCCATCCAACTCTTCGCGGCAAAGCCCTCGCCGGCTTCTTTTTCCAGTTCACTTCCCACTTGGTCAGCTTTGTATAGGTCGTCAATCTTGAATTCAAGGACCGAAATGACACTGTCAGGCAAACTGAAGAGCCGCTGCGCGTCTGAGAGGCGTATAAATCCCCAGGCGCTGTCATAGTTGTAAAAGCCCGACCGGAAAATGCCCACAACTTTGAACTGCTGATACTTGGGCATGATTCCAATAGGTGAAAGTTCGCCTTGCGGACTGACCGCCATAATGGTTGAGCCGACGTTAGCTCCAATCGTCTCTGCTAAGTCCTTGCCCAGCACTACCGGCGGCAATGCTTTCCCACTCTTGCAATCTTCATCTGTGGCAGCGCAAGGTTCCAGTGCGGCGGCCGAACCGAACTTTACCGATTTCAGTAACTCGCCAACCCGATTTTCATATTCGGGAATTACACCTTTTAAAAGCGCCCCACTTGCCCGCGCCGCGCGCGATACAAGTACCTGCCCGTACATCGCCGGGGCCACGCCAGTTACGCGAGGCGTCTTCCTCAAACGCTCCATCAGCGGACGCCAGTTTTCAATTCCGTCATTCTGCACACGCACCAGGTTGATGTGCGATTGCGATCCCAGCAACTGGTCCTGCAAATCTTTTTGAAATCCTGCATTGATCGAGAGTGCGATCACCAGCGAAGCCACGCCTGCCGTCACTCCAACGACAGAAATAACAGTGATTACCCCAATCACCGCCTGCCGCCGTTTGGCCCGCAGATAACGCGCAGCCACAAAGAGTTCAAATTTCAATGCGCACTCCCCATGTTGAAGCTCTTTGTAAACGGCAATGCCACCAGCGGCACTCGTGCCTTGTATTCAAGAAAGCTCTGCCCAAATCTTTTTTCCAGCTCCTGTTCTTCAATCCAGATCATCAGTGGGAAAGTAAAAAGCACGCTGACGGCCAGCAGAATAAAGCTGACTACTAGTCCGCTGCCCACAGCCCATCCGGCAAGATTGCAGAGATGCGCCACATAAATTGGGTGCCGCATGCGCGCGTGCAGTCCGGTGGTCACCAATACCTGCGCATGCTCCCGCGGACGCACCTCAGCTTCACCACTTAACTTACGTGCGCCAAAGCCCGAACGGATGCCGGCGTAAGTCTTAAAGCCATAAAAAAAGAGAAGAGCGGCGGGCAGCCACATCCAGGGCGAAGAATAAATCCGCGTGGAATGCCACGGCCACGTAATACAGGCCAGCGCAAAAATAATTGCTGCCCAGATCGGCAGCAATATCAGATACGGTGACCGGCGCATGGTCCGCCAGGAATCAGCAAAAGGATGAATCGCAAACCAGAAAAGAGGGATGCTGCCGTAGAGCACACTCGCCATCCATGGGATGTGCAGAAGCTTTGCCTCCATGATTGAATTGTAGCAGTCCGCACGCCGCAATACATCACTGATAAAGACAAACGCAGCTAGATTATTATCAAGAGAATTCTATTCTTGTAAATCAACTCTTTCCCATTCGTCATCCCGACGACCGTTCAGGGAGGAGGGACCTTGTGCTTGCTTATTCAGCTTTCTTCAACTTGAGATTTGACGGTTTCAGAATAGCCAATTAGCTTAAAAAGTTCGTCTGATTGGCCGGTACTGTTCTCCGCGTCTCTGCGATGAAAATTGAACTTATGATCACCAAGAATCGTCAGCATAAAAAACGAACCAAGCCGCAAATCCGCTGCGTGATCTTTGACCTGGATGACACGCTCTATGACTGTCTTGGTCAGCGCGTGCGCGTGGCGCATCGCTATGCCGCAAAGGCCATGGTGCAGGCCGGACTCAACGCATCCGCCGAGGCTGTCTTTCGCGTACGCATGCAGGCATTTCGTCACGATCCCATGCTGCGCTATATCGACGGCGAGGTTGCGCGCCACTTTAACGTGCAAGATCCCGAAGCGATTAGCACCACGGCCCGTGAAGCGTATTTCAATTGCCCAGTAGGCAAGCTCACACTTTTTCCCGGATCCTTGCCGCTGCTGCGCTTTCTGGCCAAACGCGGGGTGAGAAATTTCATCGTCAGCTTTGGCGAACCAGAAATCCAGCGCGCCAAAGTGAAATCACTGGGGCTGGACCGCGAACCGTCAGTGGAAAAAATCTACTATGCCGATCGCGGAAACCTGCTCACCAAAGAAGCAGCCTTCCGTAAAATCCAGAAAAAGACCAAGCTGAAACCCAGCCAGATACTCATTGTGGGCGACCGTCCCATGCGCGAGATTCGCGCGGGCAAAGAATTGGGCATGCATACCGTCCGCTTGTGCCACGGTGAATTCAAAAACCAATTGCCTGCGGGGCCGGAAGAAAAGCCAGATTACGTGATCAAGAAGATTTCTGAGGTGAGGAAGCTGCCCTATGAGTTTGGTAAGCCGCGCGCGAAACGCTGCTAAACCCTTATTGGCCGCGAATCAACACGAATGAACGCGATTTTTCTAATGTCCTGTTCGCGAAGATTCGCGTAAATTCGCGGCTAAACTTACTTTGTCACAAACTTAGCCGTCGCCATATTGTCCGCGCGATCGTAAACCCGCACCACCACCACATGCTCAGCAGATAAAACCGGTGTGGCAGATGCTGCAGTTGTAGCGGCTGCGGTAGGCTTGCCTTTTTTGCGCTTCTGCTCCGCCGGTTCGTCGGTCGCTGGCGGAGTATTGCTCAGCAGAACGGTGAAGTCATAGTTTTCAATCCGGGCATCAGAAAGTGCGCCCACTGGTTCCACATATTGCCATTCGCCGGCGTCAATCGAATATTCCGCGCGCTTGATTGGCGTAGCGTCATCGGCGGCATGGAACGTGACGTGTAAATCCTGTCCTTCCACCCGGGCCGCCAGATTTTCAATGCGGGGCGGCGTATTGTCCACTTCAAAGCGCTGGCTTTCTTTTTCGTCAGAAAGAGCGTCTTCGGGGCTGTGTGACGGCGCGTCATTGGCTACGACCTTCACGGTGTAGCCGCCATCGGGCAACAGGGCGGATTCAAACGAATAGAATTTGTCTGTCAGGTCGGACTTCAGCAGCTTCCATTCGCGCTCATTGTCGCCGCGATAGTAAACCGAGTAGACCAGGTTGTCGTCATTCTCGTCGTGCGCACTCCACCGGACGGCGATGTAGCCGCGATCTTTATTGGCCGTAGGCGTGGGATCAATGCGCGGGCTGCCAAACAGTTGCGGCGCTGATCCCAGATTGATGGTGACAGTCTCCGGGCCGGAGACATGCGCCTGCGGCTGGAAGCGTGCTCCCACCTGAACTGCCACTTCATCGACGACCGGCGCTACATTTTTGGAAAGATAGTTGATCGCAACTTCATCGATTAGCGTTGGCGGATTCGCCGGTTTGAGCACGGCGCGCCACTGGATAAAACGTGCCGCTGGGACGTCTGTGCGTGCGTCCTTCGATAAATCGATGCGGGCCCATGGACTCCAGTTGCGGTCAGGATTGTCAACGTTGCCGCTGCGTGCGTAGAACTCAAAATTACCGCGCCCGCGGACCTCGGCGCGTCCCCAGCGAGAGAAGATCTGCGCATCTTTTACGTCGCTTTCAAACGTGCCTTCGGCTTCGGTGCTGTTGTTCATCAGGAAGATTTTTCCCAGATTGCTGCTGGAGCAATACAGCCCGCCGTTGGGCGCTTTGGCAAATGCGCTGACCTGATTGGCTGTGGCCTTCAATAGATCTGTGTAGTCGCCATTTTTTTCGATGGCATAAATGCGGCCCTTATTTCCCGTGCCTGCAACCAGCCTTCCGGATGCGTCAAATGCGAGAGCATAAACAATGTCTTCGCGCGACGTCCAGATTTTTCGCGGCGAGCCGTCCGGCGCAATGCTGTACACGTCAGAGCCGGCCAGGCTTACATTGTTTGCCGGAGCGCTTGTGGCTTGCGTTCCTTGAGCGGGCGTTGCGGGTGTAGCTGAGCTGGCGCCGCTTGCTGTAACTGCGCGCTTCTCGCCGGTGCCTGCGGCGTATATGTTTCCTGCGGCGTCCACGGCCAGCGCGGTAATCTCTTTTTTCGGCGCGCTGTACAGCACAAAGCCTTCACCTGCCGGCGATATGCGATAGATCAGTCCGCTGCCGTCAGATCCGGCAATCAGGTTTCCCTTGGGATCAAAGGCCAGCACGCGCATGTGCGCTTCGTCGGACTTGAAGAAAACTGCGCCCTGGCCATTCTTTTCCACGCGATAAATTTCGCCGTTGTCTCCGGTGGCAATGTAGAGGCGGCCTTGCGCGTCAAACGCCATGTCCCAGATGTATTTGGTCCTTGGGTCGAAGAAAGTCTGCTCGTCAAACTCAGGCGCGGTGGCCGAGCCACCAGCCTTTCTGGTCAGACGATACACCTTGCCATCCGGTGACGTGGCAGCGTAAACGGCTCCATCCTGTCCCAGAGCGACCGATTGCACCTGCAATTCCTTGGGCTCAAAGATGGTGCTGGATTTTCCGTCTGGCGTAATCCGATAGACGCGCGCCGGAGCACCGGTGGCGGCATAGACCACGCCGTCTTTGTCGGCGGCAATGCTCCATATAAAACTCGAGGGGCTGGTGTAGATCGCTTTGAACGCAGGCGCCAGTTCCAGCTGGCCGGTGCTGCGGATGGCTACGCCGCGCGTGGTGCCGCGCTGGAATTCTTCGTAACCGGTTTCTTTCCATTGCCGCGTACCTTCAGCAACAGCGAGACTCACACACGCGAGAACGATAAGGGCGGAAAGGGCTTTCTTTATCAGGCTTTTCTTTATCAAGCTTTTCACACTATAAAGATTACAGCAGCAGGCAGATAAAATCTGCTCTGCTGCTGGAAACGTGCTAATGGGATGCACGAGGAAAAACTGGCGTAGCCTGAAAAAAGAAAAAGAATTACTTAATAGTGACGCTGATAATCTGAGCGCCGTTCACCACGTATCCGGCTGGCGTTGAGGCCTCATTCACCGCCGACTCATTGAATACCACCATCTCCTGCGTGGCCCGCATGCCTTCCATTACGTTCATTACAGAAAGCGGAACGGCCGGCATTACTTTGTCTTCGACTGTGGCCTGTGGATTGGCTTCCAGCAGAGAGACATATAGATGGTCATTTAAATGTTCTTTGTTGAGCAGTTCGATCGTCGAATGCAGGTCCAGATGCTGGCCCACTACCGGGCTGACATGGCGTGCGCGGTCAAGGGTTTCTGCGTCGCTCACCAGGATGCGCAGAGAACCTTTAGGGGCTGATGTTGGCACTCGCACCGGAATGCGGCGCACAATGCGATCGCCACGATAAGGACGCAGCACAGCTTCAATCGTAATCTCGTCGCCCGGGCGTGCTTCGGTTACGTCAGTCCGCGCGCTTTCAAGGACAGCGGAGCGGCGTTCGTGCTCCAGGTCAAATTCCAGTGTTACTCCACTAACGGTCGGCGCTTCAAAAGGATTTTCATAGATGCGTCCAAAGTGTTCGCCCAATTCCGTTGCCACAGCGTAAGCTGTGGGAGTTGCATCGACGGGAGAAAACATATTGCTTAGGCGCACGTCAGAGAATCCGTTGACGTGAATGCGGCCATTCATACGATAAGTAGTCTCTTCGCCGTACTGATTCATGCCCATCAATGCGTTGTAAACGGTGGTCATCATCATGAGCGGCGTGAGTTTTGCGTTGTTCAAAACTTCGTAGTGATATTCCTTCGGTCCGCTGGGGCCATGAATGCTCAGTGTTACGGGAATCATTTTTGGCTCGCGATCAAAGCGGCCCAGAATGCCGGTATGGCGATCCTGTACGAACGCTCCCACGGCCTCTGTGGTATTGATAATTTTAAAAGCATTCATCGGCGAAGCCAGCGTTGCTACTACGTTAGCTTTGGTCATGGGCATATCAACCATTCCGTACTGCATCAGCGGATGTCCGCAGGCCAGCAGGTGGTCTTTGTCCATGTAGGTTACGGTGCAAGTTGCGGCCACGTCCATGTCGCCTCGGACCATAATCGCGCTCACGGCAGATCCGGGCAGAAGCGGCTCAGGCTGCTTCTCTTTGCTGGCCGAGCCTACGCCCATCACCGGCGTTATGCCGGCGGCGGAGAGCCCAGGAGCAAACTGCTTGATAGCTTCTTCACTGAATCCGTTGAATACAAACGGAGCGTCAATCGGCTGA
>DASXZE010000011.1:0-7378 GCA_036502105.1 Candidatus Angelobacter sp.
CACGGTAACCTGCGCGTTGCGATAGCCATGTTTTTCGCCCAGTGCAAGAGCTTCGTCCCAGCATTGCTTGCTGCCATCCAATAGCGCGGCGGGAACGTTCTCTTTGCTGATCTTGTTGACCGATGCCCGGTGCATGCGGATGACATCAAGAAACGGTTCGCGATTGATATACCAGCCCGGGCAAGCGCCGCCGGTTACATCCTGCGGTGAGACGCGCGAACTGGCAGCCGCCAGCTGCGGACACGACTCAGCAATGCGCGCCGACTGCAGATAAGCTTCTCCGCACATAATGGCGGTGACGCAGGCAGCGTAGTCGCGGCCGTGGTCAGAGTCATAAGGCAGGCCGCTTGCCATGAGCATTGCGCCAAGGTTGGCATAGCCCAATCCAAGCGGACGGTAGTCATGCGAGTTGCGCGAGATTGCCTCCGTGGGATAGCCGGCGTTGTCCACCAGAATTTCCTGTGCCGTAATGAGAATGTCCACGGCGTGGCGATACGCAGTCACATCAAACTCGCCATTGGACTTGAGGAACTTCATCAGGTTGAGCGAAGCCAGATTGCAGGCCGAATCGTCAAGGAACATGTATTCGCTGCAAGGATTGCTGGCATTGATGCGGTCAGTGTTTTTCGACGTATGCCATTTGTTAATCGTCGTGTCATATTGCATGCCCGGATCGCCGCACTGCCACGTGGCTTGCGCGATTTTGTTCATCAGGTCGCGGGCCTTGAATGTCTGCATTACGTTCTTTTCTTTGACTGAGCGCGTAGAAAAATTGTCGTCGCGTTCAACCGCAGACATGAACTCGTCCGTCACGCGCACGGAGTTGTTGGCATTCTGAAAGAAGATAGAGCTGTAAGCGTCAGAGTCAGGAGAAGACCCGTCATAGCCCATCTCAATCAGCGCCCAGGCCTTGGCTTCTTCCTTGGCTTTGCAATCGATGAAGTCAATAATGTCAGGGTGCTCAACGTTCAAGATCACCATCTTGGCCGCGCGACGCGTCTTGCCACCGGACTTAATCACGCCGGCAAAAGCGTCAAAGCCTTTCATAAAGCTGAGCGGGCCGGAAGCCTGTCCGCCGCCAGAGAGCTCTTCTTTTGATCCACGCAATGCGGAAAGATTGGTGCCCGTGCCGCTGCCCCACTTAAACAACATGCCTTCCGTCTTGGCCAGCGTGAGAATGGAGTCGAGCGAATCTTTTACTGAATTGATAAAGCAGGCGGAGCATTGTGGCGCTTTGTATCCGGTGACTGTAAATTCCACCTGGCCTTTTTCGGCGTTCCAGTGCCAGTTCTGCGCGTCAGAGAGTGGCTCAAGGCGGTCACAGCCAACGTTGAACCAGACCGGCGAATTGAACGCAGCTTTTTGCTGCACCAGAATATGGACGAGCTCATCATGGAACGTGTCGCGATCTTCAATGGTGGAGAAGTATCCCTGCTGCCAGCCCCAGTCGCGGATGCTCTCCGCCACGCGCTGGATTAGCTGGCGAACGCCGGTTTCGCGCCCCGGAGTGCCCAGCGTGCCATGCAGATATTTGCTGGCCACAATATTAATGGCAGTCATGGACCAGTCTTTGGGCGACTCAACATTGCGTTGCTCAAAAATGCTGTTGCCCTTGGCGTCAGTAATGCTGGCGGTGCGCAGCTCCCATTCCACTTCGTCATAGGGCGAAATGCCGGTGCGTGTGAAGTGACGGGGAAATTTAAGTCCCGGCGCGGTCTGTCCTGCGCTCTGGTTCTGTGCTGATGTATGTGTATTCTCGATTGCCATTTTTGCGCTCGTTTCCGCCATTTCTATTTTCTCCAATTCCATCTCAATGTGCTGCCAATTGATCCGAATTTTCGGGACGGACTTGCCCTTATTTTTTCGTGACTGTTGAATAACGTTGCTGGTTTCTTAGAAAGCTGGGTTCTTAGAAAGCTAGACTCTTAGAATCCTGCCGGGACGGTCTTGTTGAATCGAATGCCCTGGGTCACGCGATCCACCGCGCGCTCTGCCATGGTCTTTAATTCGTTTTCTTCAAGGGCTACGCCACGCTGCGCTGCTTCGCCCTCATGCTCCGCTCGCGCAACCCGGCGCTCGCTGCGCATTTCACCCACGGCTTGGTTCGCCGCCACACCTTGTGGTTGTTCAAATATTTGTGACGCCGTTTCACGCTGCGAACTCAGCCAGTTCTTCAGCGCCATGGTTGATGTCTTGCGGTCCGCGGCATTCGCCACCACCGCATAACGCACATAGCAACGCGACTCCGCCATCTTTTCCCGCCACTGGCTTCCTGCCGCAAACAGCCGGCTCATGGCGCGGGAAAGATCGTCCGCCTCTTCTATTTCAAACACTGCCAGCATCCGGCGCGAACCTGCGGATTGCACAACCTCTTCCGCCAGGGCAAAAATGCCCGGCTGGCTTGGGACCAGCAGCAGTTCAAAGCTTGATTGGCATTGTGACCAGCGTGACCAGTTCATCTCCATACTTTCTTCCCCCTCAAAAACACGACCAGCAGCACCGGGAAGCCCGGCGATGCAGATACACAGATATAAAGTTCACCGCGATTATTTGTTTTCGGCGCCACCTCTGACACCGTGTGTATTTTTGTGAGGTCGTTTTGACCCGTTTGGCTTACCTTCGGGCCCGGCCACGACTCAACCAGTATTGGAAAATTACGCCTGTATATTGTGCCTGTCAAGAGTCTTATACAATCTATTGTACCTTAGTGCTGCACCCGTGACCAAATGCCGCAAGTATCCTGTTTCCCGTCTTTTACCCAGAACACCTAGGGTAATAGGGTCATTTCTTCCGTGATTCTCCCTATGGATTTTTATCCACAAGGCGGCCTTCCACGTCATCGCGGACAGACAATTTGAGTTTTCAGGGCTGGATAAACTGGTAATACAAAGAACTGAAGCGGCGACAACTCGTTATTTCGAATCTATTCTCTGCCACGTCAAGAATCAATGCCCCAGCATGGTGCAGCGCTGTGGAATTGTGTGGAAAAGCTTCCAGAATCTCCAGCGGAGCGAGAGGTCCCTTTATTCTCAGGGACTGGATTTTCGAGAAGACGCCCCATCGATTTAGAATCGGCGCGCAACCAAATGAATTCCTGATTTCGTGAATGCCAATCAACTTGGAGCTTCTATGCGCCGTACTCTGATTTTCCTCGCCATATTTGCGTTGGGTCTCGTTGTGCTCGCTGCCAAAAAGCCTGCTGCATCTGCGGCCATGGCAAGTTCCGCGGCAAGTTCTGCAACCATGGAAAAAGAGTTGAAGGATGCTGATCGCGAATTCGCTCGCCAACTGGCCACCCGCGGACTGGATGGCTGGATGGGCTCTTTCGCCGACGATGCCTCAACAATCCACGAAGGCAAGACTGTTACAGGCAAGCCGGCCCTGCATGCCTACTATGCTTCTATCTTTGCCGACAAGAATTTCAGCCTCACCTGGTCGCCCACCAGGGCTGAAGTTTCCAAAGACGGCACGCTTGGCTATACCTATGGTGATTATGAAGCTAAAGAAGGCGCAGATATCTCGCGCGGAATGTATGTCACCGCTTGGCGCCGCGAGCGTGGCCGCTGGAAAGTGGTGTTGGATCTGGGCAGCGCCGCGCATTAACGTAAAGAAAATCTCTGTTTCTGCCGATGTTGAGAACCAGATGTTGCGGCAGCGGGTATGAAACCACTGCTTTGCCTCACGCATCTTACATTGCAGGACATGAAATTACTGAAAGACAGAACGAGCAAATCGATCAAGACGCCGCTTAGCTCCCGGTTAAGGCTGAATAAGGTGGTGCTTTTGGTCACATTTCTGTGGGTACTCACTTCTCTCCTGCTGCTGCTCTACCATGCCGGCTCGGCGCATGCGGTGCAGCCGCGCAAAGTCGTACATCCGCAGATGGCCTCTGCTCAGGCCGCCGCGCGCGCTTCCTTTATATAGTGGTCCTTGCATTTCTCTGAGCACAGCTGGATGGAGCCAATCTCCAGCAGCCGCGCATCGTCCCAGCGATTGAGAAAGCGCAGTGACCGCTGCAGTGCATTCGCATTCTCAATTTCAATGTCATAGCCCAGCACCCAGGAATCGTCGGCAATTCTCTTGTCTGATGGGGGGCGCACTTTTCCGCACATGTCACACGTAATCTTTACCATTTCGTTTTGCCCTCTTCTTACTGGTTAAGTTCTTACTGCTTAAGATGAGCGCATCGCGTGGCGGGTTTGCGGATAGAGAAGAGAAATGGCGCACAAGTAGCTGCTTGCGCGCCGAAGATTATTGATAAGAAGATTTATTGATAGAACCAGTTGCTGCTTGCAGGCAGCGCAAAGCTGGATTGCTCGAAGACTTTCTTTCGCGACTTCTATTTGTGCGCGATTGCTGCTTAAGATCCAGCTTTCCTGTTGTAGAGAAAACCGCCCAGCCAGCTACACGGCAAAGCGGTAACTGCCAGGCCAATCGGATACCATGCCGGTCCAAGATGCATGGGCAGGGTAACAATCACGCCTAGAATGCTGATGGCCAGACCGATCGATCCTAGAACCACAGCGTGCTTCACTGGATAGCGCGGAGCAACTCTGGCGGCAACATAACCGCCAAGAATGCTGTAAGCGGTCCGGTAAGCCAGCGCTAGTGCGTTTGCGCCGGGCGAGCGCATTGGCTGCCCTGGAGCAGGAAGAACTTTTAAGAGGTGAAATACTTCATCGGTGCCGAGTGAAAAAATAACCACCACCACAAAACCTGCAAGCACGGCCGCGATGCTGAGCCCAATGTTGCCCCGGTTTGCATTGGCAGGAATCGGTTGTGTCATCTGGCTTCCTTCGCTAATGATGCGAACATTTCGTCCATTCTCACGTAACCCATTTCCATGCCGTCCGCCATCGGAGTGCTCAGTGCGCCATCGCGTGCCTGTTTTGTCGCGTAAAGCACGGTGTTTACGCTGGTTGTTTTGCTGTCTTTTTCCGTGAGCACAAGCGTCCCCACGGCCTCGCCTTCGGTCCAATCCTGGTCAAAGAGCTGCGTGTTTACAATCCGCTCTGGTGGCACAACTTCCCTGTAAACGCCGCCCATGCCCATCTCGTTTCCATTTGTGTGGTGCCATACATAGCGATACCGTCCGCCTGCCCGCAAGTCCACTTCACACGTGACCAGCGACCAGCCGTTTGGCCCATAGAGCCAGCGTTTGAGCAGCTCCGGCTTTGTCCATGCGTCAAAGACCAGTTGGCGCGGTGCGTCCAAGCTGCGCGTGAAAGCAATTTCTCTGTCGGAAGGTGTAGTGATTTCCAGCTTGCCAAAGTTTTGCATGGCGATCCATCTCCTTATTTTTTCTGTCGCCCGGGGCCGGCGTGTCCAGGTTTTCTATTGTTGTGCTTGATTGTTTTCATTTGGATGGTTCTGCTTTTGGGGCTGCTATTTTTAATGACTGCGCCGTTTTGCGCAGCGCTTTTCAAGCCAGTCTTCTTTAACTCAGAAAGCTTTAACTCGGAAAGCAAGGAATCCAGCCGTCCAAACGATGCTTCCCAGAACTCCCGATATCGTTCGAGCCATTCCGTGGCCTCGGCCAGCGGCTTGGCTTCAAGCTTTCTGGGCCGGCGTTGTGCGTCCGTGCCGCGTGAAATCAGCCCGGCACGCTCCAGCACTTTCAGGTGCTTGGAGATGGCAGGCTGGCTCATCTCAAACGGCTCAGCCAGTTCCATGACGGAAGCCGCACCCGAAGCAAGCCGCGCCAGGATCGCCCGCCGCGTAGGATCGGCCAGCGCCGCGAAGGTAGCATCCAGTCCAGCCGCTTTATCTACATAACCAATAAGTTTCATAACTAATTGGTAATATAATACGCCCACCGAAAAACTGTCAAGCTATCGTCAGAGATTTTCTCAGGATGAATTCGTGCTCGAATCAGGTGGTAAGTTTCAGCATCAGGCCAGCGCCGGAGACGCGACATGAGTTAGCCCAGCATGGCCCAAGGCGCGCATCGCGCGCTGCCGGGGTAAATGCTGGGTAGGAGGTAAAACCATATACAAGCGCCGTAGGTGCGGCACATGTTTCGAAGCGAAGTGATATTTTAAGAAGATAAAGCTGTGGGGCGGTTTGAGCATACTGAATTAAGCGGCGAGCCCCAGGCATCAGGGCTGAAAACTGGTCGGTAAAAGAAAACAGCATAAGCGGTTTTGGAGCGAAGCGACATGAATAAACGCATAGCGGTGGTCCCAGGCGACGGCATCGGCAAAGAGGTAATTCCCGCAGCACTAAAAGTGGTGGAAGCCATCGGAGCCTCTGTTGAGTTTACGGCCTTTGACTGGTCGGCCGATCGCTATTTAAAAGATGGCACCACCATTCCCGCCGATGGCTTCGCCATGCTGGAGCGCGATTTTGACGCCATCTTCGTCGGCGCGCTGGGCGATCCGCGCGTTCCCACCAATATTCATGCCAAGGAAATCCTGCTGGGCATGCGGTTCAAGATGGACCTCTATGCCAATGTGCGTCCGGTGAAATTGCTGGATGAAGCGCTCTGTCCGCTCAAAGGCGTAAAGCCGGAGCACGTGGATTTTGTGGTGGTCCGCGAAAACACTGAAGGCCCGTATGTGGACGCAGGCGGCGTGCTCAAGCAGGGAACTGCCGACGAGATCGCGACGCAGGAAGATTTCAACACCCGCAAAGGCGTGGAGCGCGTGATCCGTTATGCATTTGAGTTGGCAAAAAAGCAGGGCCGCAAGAAAGTGCTGATGTCCGACAAATCCAACGTCATGACCTTTGCCGGCGGCCTCTGGCAGCGCGTCTTCAAGATTGTCGCCGCCGAATATCCGGAGATCCAGACCCAGCACATGTACGTGGACGCACTCTGCATGCACATGGCGCGCGATCCCAAACAGTTTGACGTGATCGTAACCAACAATATGTTCGGCGACATTATTACTGACCTGGCAGCCGCCCTGCAGGGCGGACTGGGCATGGCCGCCAGCGGCAATATTCATCCCGGCAAGACTTCAATGTTTGAGCCGGTGCATGGCTCAGCGCCGCCGTTTGCCGGAAAGAACATAGCGAATCCGGTAGGCGCAATCTCCACCGCCGCCATGATGCTCGATCATCTGGGCTTCGCCAAAGAAGCCGAGCGTATCAATCGGGCCGTGCTCGCAGCCGTGCAACAAAAGAAAACAACGGCAGACATCGGAGGGAGCCTGGGAACTAAAGAGGCGGCGGAATGGATAGCCAATTCTTTATCCCGACCCTGAGCGAAATGAACGGGGAGGGAATCCTATAAGCTAAAAATTAATTTCTTAAGCAGTACAACAAAGCGATAAGGGCTAGCAGCTCAAAACGCACGGGTAGCCATACTTCAGTAAAAACTTTAGTGCTTCATCTCTGGAATTTTTCTTTTCGCAAAATCTTTTCAGCAATTCCGTAT
>DASXZE010000012.1:0-4625 GCA_036502105.1 Candidatus Angelobacter sp.
TTTTTCTTGCGACCGCAGTTTACACGGCCATAATTCCAGCATTACACTCAGGGGCGTCCCTATATGCTATCACCCGGCCGAGGAGGAAGCGCATGCCCAACGGAACTCTGGATCTGATGAAGCTGGATGGTCAACCGATGACCTACCAGATTATGTTTGAACAAAACGCCGGAGGCACTTTCGTCGCCCGCGTTGAGTCGGACGAACTGGTCCCCTTCCTGCATGAAGAAATGGGCGTTGACCTCACCGCCGCCGAGTCCGCCGAGAAACGGCTGGCCAAAGAAGACCGCGTCCGCCTGCAAAATATATCTCTGGAAGAAAACACTCTTCACGCTGTGATGGAATATCTGGAAGAAGATATATAAACTTGGCGCTGCTATTCTGAGCGACTCCAAGGATGCGAACGCAACCAAGGAGGAGCCGACAGCCCACTGTAATATTTTTCTTTGCCATGCCGATTCAGGAAAAACCTCTACCAAATCGATTTGGTAGGGGCTTTTCGCATTTAGCAGCAAAACGCGCTTAGCTTACTCGCCAATCCGCGCGGCATGTATCTTCACTTTTAAATCTTCGGCAATCTGCTTTCCGTGGAAGCGTCCGTTCTCAATAAATATTTCGCTCGTCCGCGCGCCCGCCACAACGCAGCCAGCCACATAAATTCCCGGCACGTTGCTTTCAAACGTCTTCGCATCGCACACCGGCTTCATCTCCGGACGCGTCAGCTCAATCCCCAGCGCCTGCAAAAACTCATAGTCCGGATGGTAGCCCGTCAGGGCAAAAACAAAATCATTCTTCAGCGTCTTCTCGCCTTCCGGAGTCTTGATCCGCACCGTATCGGCCTTAATTTCCAGCACACAGCTATTCATGTAAGCCGTAACCTCGCCGTTCTTGATTCGGTTTTCAATGTCCGGCTTGATCCAGTACTTCACATTGCCATGCACGCCCGCCCCGCGATGCACCATCGTTACCCGCGCACCGCGCCGCCACAATTCCAGCGCCGCAATGGCCGCGGAATTCTTGGCCCCAATCACCAGCACGTCCATATCAAAATACGGGTGCGGCTCTTTGTAGTAGTGCATCACCTTGGGCAGATCCTCGCCCGGAATGCCCATGTAATTCGGCAGATCGTAGTAGCCGGTGGCCACCACAATTTTCCGCGCCGTGTATTCGTGCTCGTGGTGGTTGCGGTCGCGCGTCTGGATTTTAAACGCGCTGTCATAGCCCGTAACCGCCAGCACCTTCTGGTATTGCCGCACGTCCAGCGCATAGTGCTGCGCCACGTTGCGGTAATACTCCAGCGCCTCAGAGCGGTTCGGCTTCTGGTTAGGAGAGCTAAATGGTAGGTCGCCAATCTCCAGCAGCTCCGGCGTGGTAAAGAAAGTCATGTTCGCCGGATAGTGAAACAGCGAATTCACCAGGCAGCCTTTATCCACCAGCGCCACGCGAAACCCCGCCCGCTGCGCCTCAATCGCCGACGCCATGCCCGTCGGCCCGGCCCCAATCACCAGCACGTCAAAGTGGTCGCCTTTGTGTTCCATAGAAAGTTTCATTAAGACAGATTCATTCTACAGGGATCGTTTAGGGTTACGCTCTGCTAAGGCTAACAGCCCCCCAGCCAGTTCTTTCGCGACGAACCACAACGTGGCAAGTGATGGAGTGATAAACAGTGGAGTGGCAAGCGGTGGAAGAGCGGCCCTTTAGGGCCGCGAATAGGGATCAGTAGCATGCGCTTTAGCGCTGGTGGAACTCCTGATCAAGTGTTTATCCGTGTTCATCAGTGGTAAAGGGGTTGCCTTTCCTGATCCGCGACCATCCGCGCAAATCCGCGGTAAATGTTTTTGCTTTCCCCGATCACCAGATCACCCGATCACGCGCGATCACCCGATTTCTTCTCCGCGCCTCCGCGTCTCCGCGGTAGTTTTGTCCAGCCGCTGCGCCCGTATCACCGCACCCAGCTCAATCACCTCCAGCGGACAATCCTTCCAGTTATTCCGCCAGCACACAATCACGTCGCATTGTGACGCCGGATGCATGTGCAATACAAAATTGCGGCTTTCGTATTCAAATTCAATCCGCACTCGTTGCCATTTGCCCGGCTCAATCTGCCGCATCGCTTCGCAGTCCGGAAACTCCGTTTGAATTCTCTGTATCCTGAATCCCAGCTCCCCGGCCAGCACGCCAAATAGAAACACCACGCCACTCTCATTCGTCGGCGCATGGCTAATCACCGGATGCAGCAACGCCTCCCCATACACCGGCTCGCCCGTCAAAACTCTCGGCTTGGCCGTTAAGCCCATTGCCGAGCCCGGTGTCCAACCCGGTCCCAGCCTGCCCTCCAAATGCGTCACCACCATATTCATAACATCATCCCACTCCCCATCCAGCCGTTCTTTTTTCGCAAATTCCATCATCCCGGCCGGAACGTCTTTCCAACTCAGATAAAGCCTTGTCAGCGGCGTTACGCTGTACTGGCTTTCCAAGGTATATTCTGTAATCGTCGGCACCTTGCCCATCTTCCGCACCAGCCCTGCCCAATCCAGGAATAACAATCTCATGCTCACTTTATGCCCATGTCCCGAGCGTTCCATGCCACAAGCCTGCAGTGCTTTCATGTATGTCCCAAATTTCGCTTGGATCGCGTGCTTGTTTACCTTCACCAGCCGCAGCTCTGAGCAGCTAGGCACATGCCCCAGCTTCGACTCACATTCTTTAATTGCGGCAATAATCTCTTCTCTAGTCACAGTTCCCTCCAAGGAATGTTGGTTCCAAATAAAAAGCCACCCAGCATTGGGTGACCACCGTTTTTGATTTTTCTGCCGTTGATCTTCTGCAGTTTGGTTTTTTTTGCCGTTTCAGATTGGTTGAATTTCAAGATCTTAACGATGGCTAAGAGCCAAAAGCTAAGAGCCAAAGGCGAATGGCTATTTGCCAATGGCTAAAGGCTAATTACTAATGGCTGCACTTTAAACACACGTATTGCGTCCAATTTTCTTCAGGTGATGAAGAGAGAAAGCAGCTGAAACGCTCAAGCCAAAAGCTAAGGGCCGATGGCCAAGAGCCTGCGAAACAGCCAACTTCCTGGTTGCAGGCCTTTTTGGGTTGCCCCGCTTCTGCGAATGGCTTCGCAGACCCGTTCCATCCGGCGCCGCTCCCGTCTGAAACCAGCCCCACTTTAGCGAATACCATGCGAATCCGCTAGATGTCTTTTAGGTCTATGCCATTTGTCGCACGACTGGACATCTTGACAGCTAGTCAGCGGCAATCGGGTTTTGTCTAAGCACACGAAACTGGCTTATGTCCTTATTTTTTCTTGTGGATTCTAGTTTCGGGTGAAATACCCCGTAAAGATTCGGTAGCTCCTTCGATATCTATAACACTTGCAGAGCGTAATTTGATGAGCAACTCGCGTAGGTCGGACTCCCACACCAGCGGCCGGCGGAGAAAAAGTGCGGCAAGCGTACGATAAGTACTTGTTCCTCGCATATCCAGTTCTTGCTGCACACGATCACTCGCCAAGGTGAGAAACCTAGTTCGTAGCGTGCTCAAATATTGCTCTTGACCATGCCCTATAGGGTCAGTAGATTCGAATGAAAACGCGGGTTGATTTGTACGCCGTTCTCTTTCTCGTTCACGAGCTCGGCTGCGTAGATGGCCTGCAAACTTGATCGTACGCTTTTCTGCCTCTTTAAATTTCTCAACTCCACTCCAGTTTCGCGTCCCATAAATAAGGTGAAAATGTGCCTGCTGCTTTAATGGATTTGGTACCACGGTCGTGCAGATGTAATTAAATCTTCCCGCTTTTTTTACCTCTGCTGCGTAGGCAAAGACTGCCGCCTCATCGCGTTCCTGTCCATGTAATCCCGCTATCCCCGGAGAATGCCCTTGTCCAAACAACGCGTCAAAATCTAGACTCTCCAAGCTCAAGAATCGCCGAATGTGCGAGGTCATGAAATTAATAAGCACTTCTCCTGGCGCAATTTGCAAAAGCGGCGTAATTGCGGAAATTCGAATAGGCATCCACCCTGTGGGATCTATAAAGAAAAAAGGAAATGGTTTCCCATGTGCCTGCAGGAAGCTTTTGATCTCTGGGATCTTTTGCGTGAAATTACCTTGAAGTGGCTGGGCTTCCAATTCCTTTACATTGGCGCAAAATTCTTTGAGGCGACTATGCGCAACATTGTCTTGTTCGATAAACAAGCAAGATATCTTCGGAAAGTGGCCCCTTTCAGCAAGGATACCTTTTGCGTTTTCTAGCGAGCGAACTGCGGTAGCGAAAGATGTATCAGAATAATCGTTTGTTCGCGACTCCCACGGACCAGCACAACAATCAACGTAGCAGATATCAGAAAAGGTGCCAATAATTAAGGCAAAAGGAAGGAGGTATTCGTTCAGAATGTATTGCTTTACGGCACTCTGCTCCCGTTCAAAATATGCTTCATCGTGCGGATCGATCATTTTATGCAAACGTAGTTGCAGCTGCCTCAGTGATTTGAATTAATCGTTCTCGTTCAGTGCGCGAGAGAGGTTCTGTTGTTTCGCTTTCTGGATATTCGTCATATGTCATTCCATCTAGCTCTCGGCCAGCAACTGCTTTGTTTTTGCCTCCCCATTGCTTGAAAAAAAAT
>DASXZE010000013.1:0-9902 GCA_036502105.1 Candidatus Angelobacter sp.
CTCGGCGGAAGAGTGGGGTGAAGATGAGCTGTTTGCGCTGGTCAAACGCGCGTATCCGTACCGCGATCTGGAGCGCAAGGACTATGACGATCTGCTGGTCATGCTGGCCGATGGCATCGCCTCACAACGTGGACGCTTCGGTGCATATCTCTATCGTGACCGCGTAAATAAAAGGCTGAAGGCCCGCCGCGGTGCGCGAATGGTCGCCATTATGAATGGCGGCGCGATTCCTGAGACCGCGCTTTATACGGTGGTGGCAGAGCCGGAAGGAATGGTCGTCGGCACGCTGCATGAAGATTTTGCGGTGGAGAGTTTAAAGGGCGATATCGTGTTGCTCGGCAACATGAGCTGGCGTATCCGCAGGGTTGAAAGTGCTGGGCGTATTCTGGTGGAAGATGCACACGGCGCTCCGCCATCTATCCCGTTCTGGCTGGGTGAGGCACCAGGACGCACCAGGGAGCTATCGCACCAACTGGGCGAACTGCGGCAGGCCATCAGTGACCTAACGCAAAATACTGTTCCTGGCTTCGTGAATCAAAAATCGCCGGAAGTGTTGAACGCCGTGGAGTGGCTCAAACGCGAATGCGGCTTGGACGATTCTGGCGCGGAACAGGCCATTGAATATATTGTGACGGGCCGCGCCGTTCTGGGCGCGGTGCCAACCACGACCACGATCATTGCCGAGCGCTTCTTCGATGAAGGCGGCGGCATGCAGCTGATTGTCCACGCTCCGTTTGGCGCGCGCATCAATAAAGCCTGGGGACTTTCCCTGCGCAAGCGCTTCTGCGTCTCATTCAATTTTGAATTGCAGGCCGCAGCTACCGACAACGGCGTGAATATTGCGCTGGCCGAGCAGCATAGTTTTCCGCTGGCTGATGTCTTTCATTTCCTGCATGAGAATACGGTGAAAGAAGTTTTGCAGCAGGCAGCATTGCTTTCTCCGCTACTGGAAACGCGCTGGCGCTGGGACGCCAATCGCTCACTGGCGTTGCTGCGTTACTGGAATGGCAAGAAGATTCCGCTTCAAGTCCAGCGCACCCGCTCTGCCGATCTTTTGTCGTCAGTATTTCCTGACGTGGCGCAGTGCCAGGAAAATGCCGATGGGCCCATCGTGGTTCCCGATCATCCTCTGATCCGTGAGGTCATGAAAGATATTTTTCAGGAGGCGCTCGACCTTGAAGGCCTGAAAGATCTTTTGCGCAAGATGCGCTCCGGCGAGATCAAGTGCATTGCCGTGGATACTCCGGTGCCCTCGGTCTTTTCACACGAAATTCTGAACAGCAACCCGTACGCGTTTCTTGACGATGCACCGCTGGAAGAGCGTCGCGCCCGCGCCGTGGAGATGCGCCGCACGCTGCCTGAATCTGTCTTGCAGGAAGTGGGCGCGCTCGATCCGGCGGCCATCGCAGAGGTCCGCGCCGACGCATGGCCTGACGTGCGTGATGCAGACGAACTGGCCGACACGCTGCAAACTCTGATCGCCTTGCCGGAAAACTTTCAGCCTTCGGCCCATCGTGCACCAGCGGAAGCATGGCAAGGCTTCTTGCATACCTTGAGGCAATCGAATCGAGCGACCAGGGCAACAATACGTGCGGTTTCGTCTATCGCAGGCGAGGGCGACTGCGGTCCAAAATCAGAGTGGAGCGCAGCCGCCCCCGGCTGCGTGGATACAACGTTCTGGGTTTCGGCTGAAAAAGCCAAAGCGTTTACAGCAATCTACCCGGCTGCGCAATTTGAAGAACAGCTTCCTGTCATAGACGGTGATACGCCATCACCCGAAGACGCGCTCAAGGCCATGGTCACGGGATGGCTCACGCATCTTGGTCCAACCACCGCGCAGGCGCTTGCTTCGCTGCTTCATCTGCCCGTTGCAGAGATCGATAAAACTTTGCTGCGTATTGAAACCAGCGGCCTGATTCTGCGCGGCGTTTTTGACAAGACCATGGCAGGCGATACGCAATGGTCTGAGCGGCGCTTGCTGGCGCGCATCCATCGTTTAACGCTGGGCACGCTCCGCAAACAGATTGAGCCCGTCACCGCCGCAACTTTTATGCGCTGGCTGCTGCGCTGGCAGCATGTTTCGCCCGGATCACAAGCCCGCGGCGAGCATGGCACTCTGCAAGTGCTACGCCAGTTGCAGAGCTTTGAGATTCCAGCCAGCGCATGGGAGCGCCAGGTGCTGGCGCGTCGCATCAGCAATTATGATCCCGCGTTGCTGGACCAGCTTTGTCTTACTGGCGCCGTGGGCTGGGGCCGCCTCTCACCGCATCCGGCCATGCTTGAAGATTCTGCCGGAACCGGGCGCAGGGTGGTGCCAACCAGCGTTGCGCCCATCACGTTCTTTGTCCGCGATGAAGCCGAGTGGATGGCGCTGCCCAGCGTGCGCTCCGCGAATCGTGATGCCGAGGAAGAAGTGCGTGGGCTTGGCCCCAGTGCGCGAGAGGTGCTGACTTTTCTGCGCGCACGAGGTGCGTCATTCTTTGCCGACATCGTTCGCGGCACAGACAAGCTGAAAGCAGAAATTGAGACCGCACTGTGGGAACTGGTGGCCGGCGGCCTGGTTACAGCCGATGGCTTCGACAATCTGCGCGCGTTGATCGATCCCAAGCGCCGCTCCGGACAGGGAAGCGGCAAGAGTATTCGTCCCCGGCACAGCGCTGGGCGGTGGTCATTGCTGTATCCGCCGCATGTTGAAGACAGTGGAAAATCTGTGGAGTCAGTTTGCCGTGTGCTGCTGGAGCGCTATGGTGTGGTGTTCCGCGAATTATTAGCCCGCGAAAGCATGCTGCCGCGCTGGCGTGACATGCTCATCAGTTTCAGGCGTCTGGAAGATCGCGGCGAAATTCGCGGCGGGAGATTTATCAGCAGCTTCATCGGCGAGCAATTTGCCTTGCCGGTTGCCGTTGAATCTCTGCGGGCAATGAAGAACCTGCCGCTCACCGGCGAGGTTGTCACCATTTCTGCAGCTGATCCGCTGAATCTTGCGGGAATCGTGGTGCCCGGCGACCGTGTGCCGGCAATCTCCGGCAAGTATGTAAGTTTCAAAGATGGCGTGCTTACAGAAACCGCTGAAGCATTTCCGCTCAGTATTGTGAGCCGCAATGAGTGAGAGCAACGAGCTGGTTTTTGGCGAGGACTATTACACAGAAAACGGCAAGTGGGTATTCACCGCAAAATACCTGCTCAATCGCGGATTTTGCTGCCGATCAGGTTGCAGGCATTGCCCGTATGGCTATGTGAAGGAAACAGAGCTGAAGCATTTGCCGCAGATTTCCGCAGATGAACACTAAAAAGCTTTGGCCGCGAATCTACGCGAATGAACACGAATCAAAACCAAACCGAAAAAAATTAGCGTTTTTTCGCGTGCATTCGCGGCTCAATCGGTTTCTGAGTTATTCCATGACCATTCAGTAGCCGGCCTACTCATACCTCAGAGCAATCACCGGGTCCAGCCTCGCAGCCTTCACCGCCGGATAAATTCCGAAGAAGAGTCCCACGCTGCTGGCCACACCCAGGGCGAGGAAAATCGCCCAGATCGGCACCGACGAAGGGAAATGGGCGAGCTGCATCAAGAAGCTTATGATGAGCGACAGGATTACGCCCAGAGCGCCACCAATTCCGGTGAGCGTCATGGCCTCAGTAATAAATTGAAGACTGATGTCGCGTTTGCGCGCGCCAATGGCTTTGCGGACGCCAATTTCACGCGTCCGTTCGGTAACAGACATAAGCATAATATTCATCACGCCCACGCCGCCCACCAGAAGTCCCACGGAAACCACGCACACTACCAGCTTAAAAATGCCAGACATAATGTCACGGAATTGCACGCCGAGTTGCTCCGCGCTGCTGATGCCAAAATTGTCCGGCTTGTTTGGCGGCACGCGGCGGCGAGTGCGTAGCAGGCCGCGAATCTGGTCTTCCGCCACGGACTTCATCCCCGGATAAGCGCCGGCGATCAAGGCGATTTCATCATCCTGCGGATAGTGTTTTTTGTAAGTTCTGTAGGGAATAAATACTTCCACATCGCCGCCCTGGTTCAGCGTGCTTTTCTTTTTATCGAACACGCCAATCACTGTATAGAGGTTGCCATCCACCAGTATCTGTTTGCCTTCGGCAGTTTCATCGGGGAAGAGGCTCTTCTCAGCGTCATAACCAATCACAGCAACATCTTCGCGGTGAAGGTCTTCCTGCTCAGTATAAAAGCGGCCTTCCTTCATGCGGCCGTTTACCACGTCAGCATAGCTGGCAGTCATGCCGCGGAACGCAATGTTCGATAACTCATGGCTTTTGTAACGCGCGGTGCGGATGGGCTGGGGGCCGTCGCCAATGTGCGCAAGAATTTCAATCACAACTTCTTTGACCGCCGGTAATTCTTCCCCGACTGCGACGCCATCTTCGTACGTCAGCGGCTTGCGCGTGCGCTCTTCAGGCGAGAGCCGTCCAAAGCGTATGCCCGGTTCAAATTTCAGGACAAATAAATTGTCCACGCCAAATTCGTTCAGCGAATCCTGTACGTTTTTCTCAACGCCCAGCAGGATTGACGCCACCACAATTGCCACCATGGTCCCAATCACCACGCCCAGCACGGTCAGAAACGAGCGCACTTTGTGTGTGCGGATGGTTTCCAGCGCCATCTTTATATCTTCCAGCAGCATGTTGGAGTGGCTCATGGCTATGATTCAAACCTCAGGGCTTCAATAGGATTCAGTTTAGACGCTTTGTATGCCGGATACACGCCGAAGAAAACACCCACCATAGTGGAAACCAGCACGCCGGTAATCACCCAGCGGATAGGCAGGTCCATGGGGAAAGAAGTTACCTGGCCCACGGTGAAAGAAATGATCGCCGCCAGCATTACTCCGATCACGCCGCCAATCGTGGCCATTACTCCGGACTCCACCAGGAACTGCATGAGCACGTCACGCCGGGTTGCGCCCAGAGATTTGCGCACGCCAATTTCTCGCGTTCTCTCAGTAACGCTGGCCAGCATAATATTCATAATTACAACGCCGCCAATGCCCAGAAAAATAAAAACCACGCCCATGGACCCGGTGGCCAGCGTGCCCGTGAGGCTGTTGTAAAGCTCCATGATGGCAGAGGGCTCAATCACGCCAAAAGTATCTGCCTGCTTCACGGCCAGATGGCGTCGCGCCCGCATGAGCACGCGCGCTTCATCTTCAGCGGGCGCCATTAAATCAGCCGCCAGGGCTTTAACATTGATATTCATTGACGTGTTGCTGCCGTAAACCTTGCGCCACGTTTGCACCGGGATATAAACAAAACTATCCTGCGACTGGCCAAAGGCGCTGCCCATTTCCTTGGCTACGCCCACCACCATATAGGCTTCGCCGTCTATGTAGATGGATTTACCCAGTGGATCAACGCTGGGAAAAAATCTCTTGGCAACATCATTTCCAATCATGGTCACGCTGGAGCGATGTTCGTTGTCTGTGTCCGTCATGTAGCGGCCGCTTACCGGCTCTTCCGTATCAATGCCGCCCATGTTTGCGGTCACGCCGCGAACGTCAATATCCTGAATCGATTCTGTTTTAAATTTCACGGTGCCGTTGTGATGCACTTCCAGACCCACGGCCTCAGCCAGCCTCATGTTGTCGCGAACGTATTCGTAATCTTCCCAGGTAACATTTTTGTTGCTGCGTGAAAGCTTCACAAACATTTCCGCGCTGGTGATAAGAGGGAAGCGCTCCACCAGAAAAACGTTGGACCCAAAATTCGCTACCTTGTCAGACACATATTTGTTCGCGCCCTGCACCATGGAAACCACGATAATCAGCGTGGAAACCGAAAGGATGATTCCCAGCAGCGTTAAAAAAGAGCGCAGCTTGTGCGAGCGCAGGGTTTCCAGCGCGATCATCACTGGCTCTTTCAGTGATATGCCCCTGCGCATCGCCTGGCTGGCGGTGTGGTTGGGTCCGTTGGCTGAAACGCCCTGAGCAGGGCTGTCAGGAATTTGCATGGTCTTTTTGTATTAGGTCCTGTAAAAGTTTAACCTTTTCCTCTATACAAGACGAAAATTCAAGCAATTAGTTCCATGAATGGGAAATCGCCGTTATTTTATTGGACGCCAGCCGGTACCATTGGTTTGACGATTTCCCCCGAGTCAGCGAGAATAGGAAGGTTCGTCTGTGGGCCTGTGGCGCAGCTGGGAGCGCGCTTCCATGGCATGGAAGAGGTCGTCGGTTCGATCCCGACCAGGTCCACCATCTTTTCAACAACTTACAGTCTCCCTCCTTTTCAGTTTGGGCGCATTTGGGCGCAAATTTACGTTTCTCTTGCTCGGCTTTCTCTGTTTAGGCTTCCTTCTTAGCTCCCTGCTAACTGCATCAATGGTAGCGCGAACACTCTCGGGAATTTCCTGCATGTAAACATCGGTGGTCGTGGCAGCACGTGAATGCCGCAACAATCCTTGAACGTCCTTCACTGTGCCTTTCTTTTGCGCCAGGGTTGCAATTGTCCGCCTGATCACTTGGAAAGTCAGCTTAGGTAGTTTTAGGTCTTGCGCCAGCTTATGCAGCGTCCGCTTGCGGTAATTGTCAGGATCCATGAAGCCGCCATCCGCGTTGGGGAAAATGAATCCCTCCGGCGATGATTTGACGGCTTGCGCTTTCAAAAGCCAGAGGTCGTCAGACAGCTTCTTCGGAATATGTACGACGGCCAAGCTCTTTTTTGTTTTTCCCCAAGACCGAATTTGGCCTTTGTACACCGTCTCAACTAGTCGTATTGCGGATTCAGCGCGGTTGAAGCACTTCCACCTAATTGCGAATAGTTCTCCTGGACGCAGAGCATTCGTCATATCGAGCTCCAGGATGATCCGGTCGCGAAGAGACAGCTTCGAGAGTACAAGTCGTAGCTGTTCCCAACTCAGCATAGTTGTATCGGTTTCTCGCAGCTGAGCAGGCACCTTGATCTTCCTGGCGGGATCCTTAGAGAGGAAGTCCTGGTCGACAACTTCCGAAAAGATATCCCGAATATAAGCTCGTATTTGAAGCACTCGGTCTCTCGATCTAGTCTTAGCTAGGTTGTTAAGATGAACTTGCAAGATGAATTTTTCGAAGTTCTCCAGCGGAACCGTATCGAAGTAGTCGATAAGATCGCGTTGAATGATCATTTTTTTCACCTTGGCTGTTTCTTCTTTCCATGTTGCCTCTTTGAGAGGGTAATAGCGGTTGCGCACGAACCAGCCAAAGCTAACAGCGCTATCGTTGGGCGTTCTACCGCTATGGTTTTGCCCGATCACCTTGGTCATCTCACTCTGCAGCTTGTCTTGTGCTTCCCGCTTGGACAACTGCGACTTCGTGCCAAGGATGATTGTGGCTTTCTTGAGTTTTTCTTTCTCCGAGATCGGGTCGTACACCGCCCTGCGGAAGAATCCATACCACTTTTTTCCGCGAAGGCTGAGCCAACCTCTCTGATTCGACTTACCCATCCATTCCTCAGTTTCCGTGGGGGAAATTAGTGGGCACTCCTATTTTACCTTCGCTTCCGGCGAATGATGGAGAGCCGTTCTCTTTCATTGATGAATTCTTCGATCTTGCCTGCACGGTATCGGAGGGTGCCATCTCCAATTCGAATGACTGGCAAAAACGGGGCTTTACGAGACGAGTGATCCCATACCCAGTCCTTTGTCACATTCAGCCTTAGAGCGACCTCCTCAGCCGTCAAGAGGCGGCTCCCGTCAAGTTCGTCTCCCGTGGTCGGTGCCGGCGGCGAAGATTTGGTTCCTACGCTTTGAGCAACGCTTGGCTGGTTACGTACTGCAACTGGTTCGAATTTTTCTGAAGGATTGGGCGAAGTCACTATAGGACCGCGGGGCTGTCTGGCTGGGGAACTCACACTTTGACCTCCTGGCAGATGCCCCCTTCTAGGAGAGCAATCTTGAATCTCTTTTAGGCCAATCCTCAAACTCGGTCAAAAAACCACTCCTTCGGGTTGGCGGGCTGTCGCGGACGTCATTTCGCGACGCGGGCTGCAGAACAACGTGGGCAATAGGTCGTCGCAAGCCTTTGATTGAAAATTTGACCGAGTTTTGAAGCAGCCTTATTCTCTGTTCGCTGGGCAGCCCTAAAGACTCCCAAGACAGGAGATTAAGTGTGTTTGACTCTGTTCAGAACGTTCGCACGGAGTTAGTCGGAACTGGCTACATTGCCGACGAAATTACAACAACGACTGTTTACCTAGCTGGAAGACTGAACAAACCAATCCTGCTGGAAGGGCCTCCAGGCAGCGGCAAAACCGAGCTGGCCTATGCGGTCGCCAGAGGAATGGATACTCATGTCGAGCGACTGCAATGCTTTGACGGAATCAATGAAGAAAAAGCCATTGGTAAATTTGATGACGCCTTGCAGCGGCTGGCTGTCGAATTGCACTCAAGATCCGGACCGATTGAATGGGAAACGCTTAAAGAAGAATTGCACAGCCTGAGATTCTTCATGGCGGGCCCTCTTCTCCGGGCTCTGCAATATTCCAGTCGATGTGTTCTGCTGATTGATGAACTCGATAAGGTTGACCAAGCTTTTGAGGCCACTCTTTTGGAATTACTTTCTGTGTGGCAGCTGAGCATTCCCAAGCTTGGCCTTATCAAGGCAGAGACAATTCCATTCGTGATTCTGACGTCAAACGAGGAGCGCAGGATTGGCGATCCCCTGAGACGTCGAAGCTTCTACTTACGAATCGATCATCCTACGCCAGCCAATGAGGCCAAAATTCTCCGGCTCAGAACACCGGCCCAAAGCCCAGATTTCCATCGTGGCATGGCCGGCTTGGCGAAGGCGCTTCGAGGTTGGAGTCTGGAGAAACCGCCATCGATTTCGGAGATGCTTGATTTGGCCCAGGCTCTGGAAGTGCTCGGTAAAGAGCGTATTACCCCAGAAATGAGAGACATATTGCTGCCGCTGCTGGCAAAAACGGAGGCTGATCGCAGGAAACTCATGTTGCGCGACGGCTTCGCGAGCCTGGTATTTGACGCCAGTAATTACAGTGAGGAGGCTCTCGAATCATGAGGTGTTTTTTCTTGCTCTGCTGTCTGATGTCAGCATCTGCTTGCTCAGCCGGAACGGCCAAGGAGTCAAGGCAAGAAGCTGAATACTATGTTGCTGCTTATGCGCGGCATTACAACATGCCGGTCGAATTCGTGCGCGCAGTAGTCGAGCAAGAGTCGGGGTGGAAGAGATGTCTTATTTCGTCAAAGGGTGCTGTGGGTCTAATGCAACTCATGCCCGCCACGGCGGCACGATTGAAGGTCAGCGATCGTTGTGACATCCGCCAGAACATCTCTGGCGGCGTGCGTTATTTGGCGTGGCTATCAGCCAAATTCCACAGCGATCTCCGACTTGTAGCAGCTGCCTATTACGTAGGTGAACACGCGATTGCGATGCGTGGCCTCAATTACGCAAATCCTGACGTGATGGCTTATGTTGCGAGCATCCGTGAACGGATCGAGCGGCAAAGAAAATTACGGAGCACGAATATTCAGAGTGCTCGCGGGAGAACACAATGAAAATGATTCTAAGTATTTTTCTGCTAGCGGCCATTGGCCCAGCGCAGGAGAGCAAAGTTATTCCTACGACAACAACTCCGGAGATCGACGAAGACAAGGTCACAGTCGTGTACCTCAGTCCCGGCTATACGACGTCGGTACGGGTTCCGGATGAAGTCAATTCGGTGATGATTGGCAATCCAGCAATCTTCAAAGCAGAACATTCGGAAGCCGAGCCGAAACTGGTCTTTCTGAAGCCAATCACAGCGCAGCCCGGCGAGAGCAACGCCATGATTACGACCAAATCCGGCCGTTCGGTAGTGCTGCATCTTGTAAGTTCGGGTAATACAGCGAATGCGAGGGTTGACTTCCTGGTAGCCTACCATCGCCCAAAGACTTTGCTTAT
>DASXZE010000014.1:0-3263 GCA_036502105.1 Candidatus Angelobacter sp.
TTTAGATAAAGCCGCAGACCGTCGCGAAAGGGCTCTTCGCCCACAACGAATGCCAACTGTTTAATGACGCCCGGCGCTTTGGAATAGACAATCGCCCCATAGGCTGACTTGGCGTCTTTGAGATTGGGAATGTCCTGATAGATCGGCGTAGTCCCTAAAGTTGAATCAATTCCGTATGCGGCCGGTTTAATCGCTGGTAAAAACGCTTCCATACTTCTTCTTTCGGCTTCAGCGAATCCAGCGCGTGGTACGCCATGTATTGCGCAAAGCCTTCTTTAAGCCACAGATCGTCAAACCAGCGCATGGTCACCAGATCGCCAAACCATTGGTGCGTGAGTTCATGCAGCAGAAGAATGTCTCGATTCAGACGGTCGCTGTGCGTGGGCGCGGTACGGAAGAGAATCGATTCCTCGCGCAGGAAAGTTGCACCGGCATGCTCCATGCCTCCATAGGCAAAGCCAGGAATCATGACCAGATCGTATTTCGGAAAGGGAAACGGCTGGGCAAAATAATCTGAAAGATACTTGATGCCGTCAGCCGTCACCTGCTGGACGTCGGCGGCCTCAGCTTCAGCCTTTTGCACCTTGGACTTGCGGACGTAAAGCCCCGGCAAGCCCGGCGTGTCATGAACTTTCTGAAACGGCCCGGCAGCAAAAGCAAAAAGATATGTGCTGATCGGCTTGGTCTCAGCAAAAGCAATGCGATGAATTGCATTGGCGTCGTCGCCTTGCTTCATTACCTCCTGCCCAACCGAATTGGATATCACGTTCCAATCCAGCGGCGCAGTTATCGTGAGCTTGAATTTTCCCTTGAGGTCTGGCTGATCAAAGCAGGGAAACGCCATATCAGCGTCCATAGGGACAAACAGTGTATAAAGATATTCGCTGCCATCGTCTTTATCTTCAAAGCGCGTAATGGCCTTGCCCGCTGGCGCCACAGGCGCGGTAAAGTCAATCTCCACCAGGTTCTCGCCCAGCTTTAGATATTTGGCTGGGAGTTCGATGTGTCCATTCTGGATAGCAGGCGGCGCAACATGGCCATTGATCGTCAACGTACTGACAGATCCTTCGCGAAAGTCCAGCCATTCCGGCAGAATGCCGCCGGCGTTTGTCTGATCCATAGAAGCATTCTGCACAAAGCGCAGATCTTCATGGCCTGCAATGGAATCCGCCTTCGGACGCAGGTTGTAAGCCAGCTCATAGCGGACATCTTTTAGCTGCTGCGCACGCTGCCGCGCCAGGTCACGCGGAATACCGACCGGGGCCTGGGCAAACGCGGCCATCCATGAAAAGCAAAAGACAAAAGCAATGCAGAGAATGCGGATCATTTAAATGCTGGTCCTCACGCCAATGAATCAGTCAATGCATTCTACCTGCTCAAATTCATTTTTTGGACCTGGTGATTTACGACTCAAGCCCGGTCGACTGCAGCCGGTTGGACTCATGCTGCTCTGCATAGATGACGATCAGCGTTCCAAAAGCAAAAACGGCAGGAGCAAACCAGAGAAACACAATCGTGGCGACTGATTGAGCAAAGAGCGAGAGCAGGGTAGATGTCAGGCTTTCCGTACTGTGCGGATTTTCAAGGTAGCCCCGCAATTGAAATCCAGCGCCAATGGCCATGCTGACAGCCATGTTCGCAAGCAGCCAATAGGCGCTCAATTTAGGATTGAACCAACTCAGCATGATAGCCGGAATATTCAAGAGGAAGGCAAATAGTATAAAGGCCCATGTCCAAAGCGATTCACGCCCTGTGAGTGAAAACGTAAAGCCAAAAATCAGGAACAACTCCCAGGGGATGACCAGAAGGCAGCCCAGCAGGGCGATGGTTTTATTCTGGCTCAAGCGGAAACGCATAGAGGGTTCTTCGCTGCCAGTATAGATGAGCCAGTTAAGAACACCAATGCAGAACCCATCGAAGTCTACTGGCAAATTCTAAGTAAAAAATGTTGCAAGTTGGCTGAGAGCCATCGTTCTACTCACGTCAGGAACCCGTCTCTCTGTTTGAGCTTGCTCCAGTGGAGGTTGCTTACGTGATTGTGACTACTCATGCCAGCCGTCTGTTTCTAGTCTGCATTGTCTTAGCTTCTGCGGGAGTTATGCTTCCGGCGCAGACCATTGATCCTGCTAAACCAGTGCAGGACGATCCGCTCACGCGTCCCCGGAAAGACCAGAAACCGGCAAAGCTGGAGAAGGCCTATCAAAAGTGGCTGTAGGATGATGTGCGGGACATCATCACTCCAGAAGAAGAAGCGGCTTTTCGCAAGCTCAGCAACAGCACTGAGCGCGACAATTTTGTTGAAGCCTTCTGGCGGCGTCGCGATCCCACACCTGACACGGAAGAGAACGAATTCAAAGAAGAGCACTATCGCCGCATTGCCTATGCTGATGAACATTTTGGCGCAGGCGTGCGCGGATCAAGGACCGACCGTGGCCGTGTCTACATTATTCATGGGAAGCCAGATTCCATTGACGCTCATCCTGCCGGCGGTCCGTACCAGCGCACCGCGGAAGAAGGTGGAGGCCAGACCAGCACATTTCCTTTTGAGATATGGCGCTACCGCAACATTGACCACATTGGGCAGGAAGTTGAAATTGAGTTCGTGGACACATGGATGTGCGGCTCATATCACATCACGCTCGATCCCGGTGAAAAGGACGCGCTAAGCCACGTGCCCAATGCCGGACCCACCACCAGTGAACTGCTGGGACGCTCCAGCAAGGCAGACCGCAGCCGTGACGCTTTGACCGGCAGCGCATCGTTGTTTGGCAATAATCCGTCAAAGCAATTTGACGCCATTGAGCGGAACGCTCTGGTGCTGGCGCCTCCGCCGGTGAAATATAAAGACTTAAAGGAAGTAGTGGACGTGAAGATGCGCTACAACCTTCTACCTTTTGACGCGCGGATAGATTTCCTGAAAGGCTCGCCCGACACGGCACTGGTGCCCATCACTCTTCAGGTGGCGAACCGCGATCTTACATACCAGTTGAAAGACGGAGTGCAGCATGCAGTTGTCAATATTTATGGACGCGTGACTACGCTGGGTGGAAAGATCGTGAACACGTTTGAAGATTCGCTCAAGCTGGATGTCCCAGCCGAACTCTTTGAGAAGCTGAGCGGGAATGTTTCACTCTATCAGCAGGCGCTGCCTCTGCGTCCGGGGCGCTACCGGCTTGATCTGGTCTTGAAAGACGTAAATGGCGACAAGCTGGGTACGTTGTATCAATCCATCAACGTGCCGGATTTCAGTGACGACGGCAATC
>DASXZE010000015.1:0-6072 GCA_036502105.1 Candidatus Angelobacter sp.
GTCGCCAGGCGCCGCCATTGGCCGGTTTCATGGACCAACTGTTTTCGTCCTGTCCTGGTGAGGAGGTAAAAGCGGGCCTTGCGATTGTTGTCGCTGGTACCCCATTCGGCGCTGATCCAGCCATGCGTTTCTAATCGTTGAAGGGCAGGGTAGAGAGAGCCATGATCCACCAACAGCTCGTCTCCGGAAAGCAGCTGAATGGCGCGCGCAATACCCTGGCCGTGCTGGCGGCCAAAAAGCAGCGTGCGCAAAATCAGCAAATCGAGCGTGCCCTGCAGTAATGCGATGCGATCTTTATCGTCTCGGGTCGACATTCTACATGAGTATGTATTTTCTCAGGTAGAATGTCAACATGAACCTGGCCCACCGCCCGGCCCGAGCCGTGATTCTAAAAATGTAAAAACATGGGAGCCGTAGGACGATGGTTCAGCTTGTCTCTTTGACAGCATACTTATTCAGTCGCTGCAAAAAGAAAAGCGGCAGGCCCTAAGGAGCCTGCCGCAAATTGTCTGCTAGATTCCCGTCGAAAACTTACTGTTTCTTGGCCGGGGCTTTCTTTGTTCCTGCCTTGCTGGTGCCGGCTTTTGAAGTTCCGGCTTTTGCTGTTCCACCTTTGGTGCCGGGTTTCGCTGTGCCGGTGCCCTTAGGGTTGATGAGGTTGAGTGCGTCTTCAGCATTGAACGGGAACTGACGGACAGAGGTCTGTCCCGTGGTGCTGAGGGTTACGTCAACGCGACGGCTCTGGGCGAGTGCCAGAACATTGGCGTTGCGGCTGAGCTGGGCTTTTTGGGCTGCGCTCAGGTCCTTTTCCTGGTCGATGGCCTGCTTGACCTGATCAGCGCTCATGGGCTGTTCTTCACCCAGGCCCTGCGTGTCAATGGCGTCTGCTTTTACGCCGTGCTCAACGAGGAACGCCTTGGTGCGGGTAACGCGGCGCTCGGAGAGCAGCTTGTTGTACTCAGAGCCTCCGCGTGGATCAGCATGGCCTTGCAGAATCAGGTGAGCATCTGGCTTGAAGTTCAGATAGCTCTGGAAGTCAGCGGCCAGAGCGGTAAGAGTACGTTCCTGGCTGGCAACGAGTCCGCCGGTTGGATTGATGACCGTGGGCTTGGCTGTTGCGAAGTAAATGCTATGCAGAGAGAGACGCTGCTCAAGCTGGACCTGTTCCTTGGGCGGAGCGGCTGCCTGTACGGCGACCTGCGTGGTTGAATCGGTTTCACCGCCGCGTCCGTCGCTTACGTGGCAAGTGATGGTGTATGTGCCAGGAGCAACGCCGGTGGAATCAAACTGAACGTTCGCGCCGGAGCCGCTTACGCGTCCGCCAGTGGCTTTGTAGCTATAGGTCAGAGTGTCATTATCTGCGTCACTGGCTGTGGCAGCGATGCTGGAGCGTTGGCCCACGGTGATGGTGCCCGGATTGGCCGCGCAGCTGATGGTTGGAGGCGTGTTGGGTTTGGTCACGACCTGCATATCAGCCGAGGCGCTGGCTGTTCCGCCGCGTCCGTCGTCAACGGTAACGGTGGCTGTGTAGGCTCCTTCTTTCACGTCTTTTGAATTCCAGCGGACTTCTGCGCCGGTGCCTTCAATGCCTCCGCCGGTGGCAGACCATTTGTAGTTGAGGGTGTCACCATCAGGATCATTGGCCACGGCTTTGAGAGCGATGCTGTCACCCGATCCGGCAAAAACTTTGGGAGGATCTGGTGTGACAGTTACTGTGGGCGGATGATTGGCTGGTGGTGGTGGCGCTCCGCCAAAGTGCAGAACAACTCCGGTGGAGAGGCGGATGTTGTTCTGCTTATTGTTATTGCCGTCAGTGAATTTGGTGATCAGGTATTCAGCCTGAATAATCCGGACGCCAATATGTTTATTAAAGTTGGCGTCAATGCCGCCGCCGAGCGCGGTAGCAAAAGAGTTTTCATTAAATGACCGGTTGAAGAATGCTGAACCGCTGGGGATGGTTGTTGCCTGGATATCTGCCAGACGCGCTGCGCCGAAAAGGGCGTGGGCGAAGGGAGTCCAGCGCTTTCCACGGTGAGAGAATTGTGGACCAAATAAATACGTATACGCGCTGCCGCTGACTCCAGGAGGCAGATCTTTAATGCGATAAACTCCGAAGTCGCCCACCAGGCTGAACCAGCGATTTACATTGCCGGCAATAGCTCCGGTAAGTCCATGTAAGTTGAAATTTTCTTTGGCGCCACTGACATTTGTATTAAAACGAATAAAAGAATATCCGATGAAAAGATCTACGGCAGGGTACTCGTCGCCGCTTGAAGGGCCATTCACTTTGGCTTGCGGTGGTGACATGGGAATGGTGGGAGCCAGGTAGCCGGTGGAGTCAGTGGGAGCGTTTGGGGCGCTGGCCTCAGAACTGGTCAAGTTTGCCGACGCTTTGGCAGAATCATCCGCAAAAGCGGGCGTCAAAAATAGGGCCCCTAAAATCAATGCTGCAACAGCACGCGCCACGAACTTCATTTCTTTCCTCCTGAACGAGTGGGTAATAAACTCGGGACACCATCATACTAGAAGTTGCAGAAGGTCGCTGGCGAGTGGGGAAGTGTTTTATGACAGTGGCGCGGTGGAGATTTTTAGGCGAACAGTTTTCGGCTGCAAGTGTACTCGCGACTTATGAGGAGAGTGCATTGTGCAGGACGCTGCTGGAAGTTTTATAACTTGATGGGCAAGCTGGCAGTGGAGGCTTCAGCTTCTTGGGGAAGTTATTTTGTCGGAAGAATCTAGATTGTGGCGAGTATCGGTTCCCCTTTTTCAGGGAAAGCTGACCGTCGAGATAAGGCGGGAACCTTTACAGGGAACTGATGTCTAAGGATAGGGTCTCGGCAACGAGACGAATGCAGAATGGACACGTTGGACGCGCATAAGAGTATGAATATATTTCCCGGCAACCGGTCAGGCGGCTGCTGGTTCCGGCGAGGATAACCTTAGACGAAGCCTTAATAGCGGGCTTGGGTACGCCGAATGGGGCTGGATGTATTTATCTCTTTTAAAATGTTTAGCTTAGAAGCGCATAGTGTGTAAATTAATCGAGGGAGAGATAACCCTAGGTGATATGGCCGAAAAACGTTGCAAATGGCCTAAAAAGGCTTTATAATGAATGGTTTTTACGGCACTTATAGGTTCCACTGAGCAAGTCAGAATTAAGGTTTTTTCAGCCAGGACTTGAAACCAAAAGCAGCTTTCAGGAATCAAAGATAATAGATCATAAAGGTACGTAGAATACGCATTTTTCTTTCCAAAGGCAGGGCGAAACCTAATATGGCAAGGCGACGCGGTAATCCTAACTGGGGCAAGCCTGAGCCCATCGGGCCAGTTATCCCCGTAGTTACTTCATTTGAGCAGGCAGTCAAGGAATTCAAGCTGACTCCTGATCAATACATCCGGTCTACTCGTTTGCGCGAGTGGGCACGCCGAAATAAAAACAGCAAGTATATCCCCGAGCCACTTTTAGAAGCATGGGGTTTTGAAATTGAAAGTACGCTGTAAGAGGTTTAGAATCAATTAGTTAAAAGCCGCCGAGAGGCGGCTTTTCTTTGCCTCAAAAGAGCCTCCCCGTTTGACCTGATTGCAGTCAGCATGCGATATTTCTCCGTCGACATTAACGTTGCGTTAACGATGCATCAGGAGTGTTCCACCTTACATGGTTCGTCTTATCCCCAGAGATACCAAGTTTTTCGATATGTTTGCCGAAATGGCCAGTAACCTGGGCGATGGCGCCCGTTTACTCAAGCAGACGCTGGAGGAATTCACCAACGTTGATGATCGCGTCCAGCAGCTAAAGGACATTGAGCACCGTGGTGACGATATGACCCACAATATTCTTACCAAGCTCAATTCGACGTTTATTACTCCGTTTGATCGCGAAGACATTTACCGCCTGGCCTCTTCGCTTGATGACGTTCTGGATTTCGTTTACGCCGCCGGCGTTCGGCTTGTGATGTACAAGATTACCTCTGCTCCGCCGGCCGCGTCGCAGTTGGCAGGCATTATTGTGAAGCAAGCTGATCAGTTGACTGACGCGCTGGCCCGTTTGGAAAAGAAGCATGACAACGTGCTGGAAAATTGCGTTGAGATCAATCGACTGGAAAATGAAGCGGACAGCGTCGCGCGCGCGGCGATTGCCGTGCTGTTTGAAAAAGAGAAAGATCCAATTTCGCTGATTAAACTCAAAGAACTCTATGAAGTGCTTGAGACTGCCACGGACAAAGCTGAAGACGCCGCCAACGTTTTGGAAGGCGTAGTGCTGAAGAGCGCGTAGTATGCAGTATTTTGAAAACTCCACCTGCGCGAGGACGAGTTAAGTGCATTTGAGCGGATTGCTGGTTGCTGTCACCATCCTGATCGCGCTTTCTTTCGATTTCATCAACGGCTTTCACGACGCCGCCAACAGCATTGCCACTGTGGTTTCCACGCGCGTACTCTCGCCTAAACTGGCTGTGATCTGGGCTGCTGCGTTCAACTTTATTGCCGCATTTGTCTTTGGTACAGCTGTTGCCAAAACCATTGCTGGTGGCTTGGTCGATCCTAAACAGGCAACGCAGTATGTGATCCTCGCCGCTCTCGCCGGCGCCATTATCTGGGACTTGCTCACATGGTGGTGGGGCTTGCCGACTTCTTCTTCGCATGCGCTGATTGGTGGTCTCGCTGGTGCAGCCATTGCCCGCGCCGGATGGCATGTGCTGGTGCGCGAGCCGAAATTGCACTGGCCTCTCATCGGCACTATTCCTGGCCTGGGCGAAAAGTGGATGGCGACGTTGATCTTCATTGTGCTTGCGCCACTCATCGGATTAATCCTCGGCCTGGGTTTGATGGTCGCCGTTTCCTGGATCTTTCAAAAAACAGCTCCGCGCACCGTAGATAAACTGTTCCGAAAATTGCAGCTTCTCTCTGCCGCAGCCTACAGCCTTGGTCACGGCGGTAATGACGCGCAGAAGACCATGGGCATCATCGCCGGCGCATTGCTGGCTGGCGGATACCTCACGCCTGGGCAGTTCGCAACAGGTTGGGGAGATTACAAGTGGTTCATTATTCTTGGTGCGAATGCGGCTATCGCGCTGGGAACTTACTTTGGCGGCTGGCGCATCGTCCACACCATGGGATCAAAAATCACCAAGCTCCGTCCTGTCGGTGGTTTTTGTGCTGAAGGCGCAGGTGCTATTACCCTCTTCCTGCTTGCCTATCATGGTATTCCCGTGAGTACTACTCATACGATTACGGGTGCGATTGTGGGTGTTGGTTCAACCAGCCGTCTTTCCGCCGTGCGATGGGGAGTGGCAAAACAGATTGTCTGGGCCTGGGTGCTTACGATTCCCGCCGCTGCCGTAGTAGCAGCCCTTACTTTTTGGGCGATTCGGTTTTTCGTGCCCGGAGCTTAAAAACAGTACCGACAGGACTTTGAAGCAACGTTGTTGTCGGATATTCACTCTTAGTGTTTAAAGTCTTTTGTGAAGCTAGCTTTCCTCCGTGCCTCTGCTCCGTGGTGGGTTTTTCTGCGCAAATCTGCGGCAAAATTTTACCCAGCCATTATCCGCACTACCTGATGCTCACCGCATCCAGTCTGCACCGCAGCTTTCACCTGCTCCACAACCGAGATCCCATATTTCAGTAGAAAGTAAGCCGCGCCTACTTCGCGCTCTTGCAGGTCTTTATTCGGATAGAGCATGGTGATGAGTTCATCAGCGTGGCGCATGACTTCAGTATTCTTGCGTGTTTCGGCGCGTGCAGCTTTATCGCGGATGCCCTGTAGCTGGTAGCGCATTTTTGTTCCTGCGTGCTCTGCGGCGTCAATCAACGTGCGGTCAAGTTTTTCCAGTGGCGATTGAATCAGTAATAGTGCTTGCTCCAGATGTTCAGCCGCCTGGTCAAAACTTTTTAGAATGCTGTCTGGAAGGGCACGTGAGCCCACCAGTTCGCGCGCCTTCTCCGGCGAGGTAAACAAATCGGGGAGAGAGATTTGGTAGCGGTCCAGCAATTTGGCCTGGCGCGGCTCAATGAGCGTGGCAAAAATGCGTGGGACAATCGGTGTGAGCCGGCCAGCCAGTTTGCGGTAAACCACCT
>DASXZE010000016.1:0-2985 GCA_036502105.1 Candidatus Angelobacter sp.
CGGCCGCAGCACGAGCTTGGCAAGCGGTATCCAAAGAGACAAACAGATTGCCCAGCCTATGCAATCTTTTTCACTCAATCTGAATTCATTCTGCCATTCCTCTGGTAAATCATTGAAAACAATACTGTTTCACTAAAAACATAACGGCATCTGCTTTGCACTCATGCTAGCGGGGCACGTGTGTCCCGCCCAAAGAGGGATTGTTGAAGGAACAGAGCCGCAAAGACGCGCCAATCATCCATATTCTGTCTGTGGATGTAGAGGACTATTTCCAGGTTGAGGCCTTCGCCGGATCGGTTGACCGCGAGAGCTGGGACCGGTGGCCTTCTCGCGTGGTGGCCAATACGCTGCGTGTGCTCGAGCTTTTTGACCGTCATCAGTCTAAGGGAACCTTCTTTATTGTGGGATGGGTCGCCGAGAAGTTTCCGCATCTGGTGCGTGAGATACAGTCCCGAGGGCACGAACTGGCCTGCCACAGCTACTGGCATCGGACGGTGTACAGACTGTCTCCAGAAGAATTTCGCCTGGACACGCAGCGCGCCAAACAAGTAATTGAAGACGCAGCGGGCGTTGCGGTAAATGGATATCGCGCTCCAAGCTGGTCCATTACTAAAACCTGTCTGTGGGCGCTGGACATTTTGGCTGAAGAAGGTTTTACATACGATTCGAGCATATATCCCATTCATCATGATCTTTACGGCGTGCCGGGCGCCAAGCGGTTTCCGTACACATATAAATGCAGCAATGGTCTGACGCTGCGCGAATATCCTCCGGCAACCCTGAGAATGATGGCTACGAATTTTCCCGTTGCCGGTGGTGGCTATCTGCGCATCTTTCCTTCGGCCTTTACGGAATTTGGCTTCAACAAATTTGAAAATAGCTATCGCGAGCGGGTTGTGGTTTATCTGCACCCGTGGGAAGTTGATCCGGAGCAGCCGCGAATTCAGGGTTCGTTGAAATCGCGCCTGCGGCATTACACCAATCTGGGCCGCATGAGCGACAAGGTAGATTCGATTTTGCAGCGCCACAAGTTTGAACGCTTTAGTGATGTGATGGCTACGGAAGCCCAGGAAAATAAGGACTTGCCGCTTGCATCCAGTGAAATGAGCCATGAAGAAACTGCTGAACGCGCGCAGGTAGCCATGCAGGGTAGAGGGCACATCTAATGGCCAAACCCGCGCTGCAAAATTCCGTTTTGGCTTATCACGAGATCATGCCGGAATCGAACTATGCCTACTGCGTTACGTCCAACGCGTTTGCTGATCACTTGCGGCTGTTTGATTCTATGGCAAAAAGCAGCGGTCAAAAAGCATCTGTCGAAATCACCTTTGATGATGGTGAGCATTCGCAGCTGCACAACGCAAAGCCACTGCTGGCCCAACACGGAATCTCAGCGCGCTACTTTGTAACTCCAGGTTTGATTGGTACAGCCGCCAAGTTTCTAGGCTGGGATGAATTGAAGACGCTGCAGAATGCCGGGCACTCGATTCAGTCGCACGGCTGGTCACACAAGTTTCTTACGTTCTGCTCTGATAGCGAACTCACGCATGAGCTGCGAGCCTCAAAACAACTTTTAGAAGAGAAGCTGGAACTGCCGGTAACAGAAATTTCCGTTCCTGGCGGACGCTGGAACCAGCGCGTGATTGAAGCGTGCGCGGCCGCTGGATACAAGCGCGTTTATGTTTCCGATCCGTGGATTGCAACGGTCATAGCGGGCATAGAAGTCGTTGGCCGCTTCATGGTGCGACGCACCACAACGAACACAGAGCTGCAAAAAATGGTCCAGAGAGACCGCAGCGCGCTCTGGAAGATGAAAATGCGTGCGCAGGTAAAGCAGGGAATTGTTGGCATGGTGGGAGACGATCTGTACCACCGCCTATGGTGCCGGCTCACTGGCTATAACGAATTTGAAGCAGCGCGGCAGCAAGAGACACAGTACTGAGAGCATGCAAGTGAAACGAGTAAAAGTTTTACAACTGATCAGCAGCGGCGGCTATTACGGCGCGGAGAACATGCTGCTGAATCTCTGCGCGAGCCAGGAGGCTGCTGGCTGCCAGAATAGCCTGCTGCTTTTTTATAACGTGCATACGCCGAACGTTGAATTTTATGAACAGGCACGGCGGCGTGGGATCTCTGTCCGCATGGTGCATTGCAAAGGCCGGGCAGACTGGCGCGCCGTCCGGCAGATTGAAGAATATATCCAGGAGGATGCAATTGACGTTGTTCACGCCCATGGCTACAAGGCAGATCTGTATGGATTTCTGGCTGCATGGCGGGCGAATAAGCCGGTAGTTGCAACCTGCCACAACTGGGTTGGAGGCACGGCTACGCTGGGAATCTATAACCACCTGGACCGTCTGGCGCTTAAGAGATTTGACGCGTTGGCCGCGGTGTCAGACGAAGTGGCGCAACGGCTTATCGACTCTGGGGTGCCCACAGAAAAAATCAAGACCATTGCGAACGGAATTGATGTGGCGGCATTTGAGCATGGCCGGGCGTTGCCAGCGCTGAGTGCTATCGGCGGAAAAGTTGTAGGCATGGTCGCCCGCCTTGATCTGCAAAAAGGCTTTGAATATCTGTTGCGCGCGGCGCGCGAGCTCTGCAACGCTTTTTGCGAACTCAAGGTTGTGATTGTGGGTGAAGGCCCGGACCGCGCAGCGATTGAAGGCATGGTGCAGGAGTTCGGCTTGCAATCAAACGTGATACTGGCAGGCCAGCAGACAGATATGCCCGCTGTTTATGCGGCCATGGATATCTTTGTTTTACCGTCATTGAATGAAGGCTTGCCCATGACAATTCTTGAAGCCATGGCTGCGTCCAAGCCGATGGTGGCTACCCGCGTTGGCGCAATTCCCAAAGTGATTAACCACGGCGAGAACGGTTTGCTGGTAGATCCTAAAGATACAGACGGTCTGCGCGATGCCCTTGCCAGTTTGCTTTCTGATCCCGGTCGTTGCCAGCGCATGGGTGAAAAGGCGCATGAGT
>DASXZE010000017.1:0-5357 GCA_036502105.1 Candidatus Angelobacter sp.
ATGCGCAAGGTGGAGACTGCAGGTTTTTTTTGCGAATCGCGTGCATACAAAGCCAGCACCGTTTCGTTGGGCGTGAAATAAACTGCACTCTTGCCGACGTGCGCAAGGAATTGGACATCCGAAGCTACCTGCCCATGATTTTCTTCAAATGAAATAGGCAGAGTAGTGAGTCCAGCGGCCGGGTTGTTTAGAGACTTTTGCGAATAAAGTGAAACCTGAAGACAAATGAGAGTAGCGAGCAGAAAAATCTTGCGAAACATCTTGCGAGACATGGAACACCTCTTTCGAACTAAAACCAGAGATGCTCAAAGAAAAGCCGCAGGTGGTCTGGATTCTAAGGGGCCTAGGGTGAAAATGGCTCAACAATTCAGATGGCAATCACCGACCGAGAGAGATGTACTAAAAATTCCCTTATCTTCTCTGGAATAGTCATGTTCAGGCATTATGGAGTCCCACCCTTTCGCAAACTGCGCGAAAGGATGGTGCCCACTTCATCTTCCACCCACTTCATTTTGGTTCGGGGAATTTCTGGCTTAAGGCAGTATCCGCTTACGGCAATACCCTACCTGAGGCTGCGTCCCAGAACGCGCATTTGTGGTCGATGGCAAAGGTGAGTTCGTTGACCGAAGTAGGCGGCACGAACGATTGCATTTCTCCCGTCACGGCATTGAATGGGGGCCATGCTGGCGTGTTCAGGTGATTGGGATTGCTGTTGGCGGCGAAGGCTGTCCAGTAGTCAACCATGTTGCCGGCGAGCTGCTGTTGGGTGGCGTTGAGTGGCCTGGGCGGAACGGAGGGCCGCACGTCAAACAGGTATTGGATTTCCGACGCGTGCGCCGCGCCGTAGGGGAATCCGGCATTAGGTAGAAAAAGCTCAGGCGCATTTTCATCGTTGAATTCGTAAGCGAAGGTAGGCACAAACCTGGAGGTAAGCTCGCTGGCAAAGTGTGCCGGGCAGGCAAAGATCGCGTCCGTGCCTAACGCACCCAGAGCAAGCTCAGTGCTCTGAGTGGTTGCGCCCGGTGGATACAGAGCGACGATTGGCCCGGTGGCCGCCGCAGGAATGCCCAGCGTGGCGGCAATTACCTGTGGATAGTTGGCGGGCGTGGGAATGACGCCCGCAAAAACATCATTCAAGGCGACGAACAAGCGCCACTCGTCATGGTTGCTGCCGTTGATCACCGGCACATGATTGAACGCGCCGCTGGCCAGCGCCGTATTAATAGATTGCGGCAGCACGCGGTTATCAATATTGGTGACGTAGCCGGCGGGATTTTCCTGCGTCAACACCTGCACCACGCTGAGAGCGCGCAGGCACGCGGCGGTCTGGCTGGTGCATCCTTCATCGGTGGCGAAGGCTGTGCCCTGGGCCTCGGCGGTAGCCAGAGTCGGCAGGCTGAGCGAGTAAGCACCGCTTTCTACAATGGCTTTGGCAAACAACCCGTGGGCCGAGGGCGAAACCAGATTGCTGAAGGTGCTGAGTCCGCCGGCGGATTCGCCAAACAGGGTCACGTTGTGAGCGTCACCCCCGAAAGCCGCGATATTTTGCTTTACCCACTTGAGCGCCAGCTGCTGGTCCATGATGCCGTAATTGCCGGAGCCCGGCGCTTGAGACACTTCGTCATCATCAAGGGCTTCGTCAAGAACTGCGGGTTCAGCACTCAATGCCGGATGCGCCAGAAAACCCAGCGCGCCCAGCCGATAATTGATGGTCACAAGAATCACTCCCTGCGCGACCAGGCGCTGAGGATTGTAGTCGTCACTTTCACCCACGACGAGCGCTCCGCCGTGCATCCAGAGCATGACTGGCAGACCGTGGCCTTTTCCATTCTGAGCAGCTCCGTTTTGCGCGGGAGTAAACACGTTGAGGAAAAGACAATCCTCTGTGATGCTGGGCAGTCCAAACGGCGACGCCGGCTGCGGACAATGATTGGCAAACTGGGTGGCATCCTGGATGCCGCTGACATGCTGGGGTGCGCGCGGCGCTCGCCAGCGAAGATTGCCAACCGGAGCCTGCGCATAGCGTATGCCCAGAAATTCATTCATGCCCGGCGCAGCTAAACCGCGAAAGATGTTTCCGTTGGTGGTGACCGTGGGAACCTGAGCCATTGCGCTGGCGGCAATTGTTAACAGAAAAAGAAAAGCGGCCCATATTGGCCGCGCTGAAAACTTTTTTTGGATTATTTTTTCCGCAAAGATAAATGCCATGTCGTTCTCCGTTCAAGGTTCAAAAACTAAATTGCTTCAGCGTGGAACGAGTGCCGACGCATTTGCGCAGCCTGCTGAAAGCGGCGCAATTATAGCGCTGCTCCAGAGCTGGCTGCGCTTCTAAGCGTGCATAGAACACTATTCCTTTCATGCATGTAGAGCGTTCACACAATGCAAAAGAAAGACGCGACGCAGTGCGACGATGGAATGCATACGGAAAAATTCTTGTCTCGCGTACATGTCTTGATGGTCCATGCGAGAAAAAGAAAATAGGCATTGCCCGACAGTACAGTCAGGTACAGGAGTCGCGATCGCGAAAAAAAGGGCCGTCGCAGTATTAGAAATTCTAATCTCTTTTTAATCTTGATTTAATCCGTCATCCTTAAGGTTTGATCGTCGCGATGAAGTGAAAATATTTTCGCCCTTCCGGGTTCCTTCATCCGAAGCAAGGGTAAGAGACAATACTTCTCCGGGCTCCCATCCCTTTACATTTTTTTACGAAGCAGAAATGCATTCAGTATTGTTGCGCCAAACTCCGCCCTGACCGGCGTTGCGGAAGCGCATGGGACAAGAGAAAGCAGTATTCTTCCGGAACTCGAATCCCCACAGGTTCGTGCCTGGCGCGGTTTGGCCAGGCCGAAAAAAGCGGTCTCATGATCTCAATGTGAAGATCGCCGTTGTCCGTCTCAACTGAGACATTCGGGAGAAACAAAAATGCATCACTCTACACGTTTAAAGTCCTTAACCCTGTTCATTACAACCCTGCTGTTGGCCATGATGGTTAGTTCTGTGGCCGCACAGGCGCAAACCACGCTTGTGGTAACCGCGATGGATGCTGGCCGATTCTACGGTGATCCGAATCCATCTTTCACCGGAACAATCACTGGCCTCAAAACTGGTGACAACATCACGGTAACCTACGCCACGGTGGCTAACACCACCAGTGCGGCTGGATCTTACCAGATCGTTGCTACCCTGGTTGACCCGGACAACAAACTGCCCGGCTATGCAGTGGTTGTAAACAATGGCACTTTAATCGTTACTCCTGCGCCGCTCATCATTATTGCGGATGACATGACGCGCAGCGCTGGCAGCCCCAACCCCACCTTCACCGGATCCATTGCAGGACTCAAAAACGGTGATGCCATTACAGCAACTCAAGACAGCGCGGCTACTATTGATAGCGCGGCTGGCGCCTATACTATTGTTCCCACATTGCAGGACGCATCCGGCAATATTGGCAATTATTCAGTGTCTATCTCGAACGGTACACTGACCATCACACCGTAACTGTTACCTCCCGACGGAGCGACATTTGCGGGCTGGCACATTTTTTTTGCCAGCCCATTTTTTTGTCTGATGGAACTTCATCCAAACTCACAGAGCAAAGAAAATACTCAGCGTTGCGCGCACAACGTCGCGCGCAGAAAAATGTCTCGCGCACGGAATAATGTCGCGCAAAAAAAGCGCACCCCTTGCGGAGTGCGCTGCTAGTTGTGGAGCATTGGATGAAAAATGGAGCGTTGAAAAGTTATTGGCCGTTCTGGTCCGCGCCCGGCTCAGTGGCGTGCATCACTCGGAATGAGCTGCCGCCGTTGGACCAGATCAGCACCATGGCGTCTTTGTCTTGAGGAACATTGCCCAGTTCGCGCTTTACATCGTCCGCGCTCTGCACCGGATGACGATTGACTTCAAGAATCACGTCACCGCGGCTGATACCGGCATTGTCCGCGGGGCTGCCCGGAACAACGTTGGCCACCACAACACCTTTTACGTTCTCCGGCAGTTGCAGTTGATCACGCAGATCACCGCTGAGGTTTTGCAGTCCTACGCCCCAGCGCGCTTTGCCATGACCTTCACTGCCGGCGCTGGCTTCCTCGGTATTCTTTTTGTTGAGACCTTCCAGAGTGACTGGCAGACTCATGCTCTTGCCGTCGCGAAGAATGCCCAGCGTCACCTTGTTCCCCGGACGCTGTGCGCTGATCACGCCCTGCAGCTGTCCTGAGCTATCGACTTTTTTGTTATTGAATTCAGTAATCACGTCGCCAACCTTCACTCCCGCCTTTGACGCAGGAGAGTCAGGCTCAACCTGGCTGATGAGTGCGCCGCTGGCGTCCTGCAGATGAAAGAACTCAGCGTTTTCAGGAGTTACGTCATTAATGCCAATGCCGATGCGCGCATGCTCAATCTTGCCGTCCTTGAGCAGCGTGTCAACCACTGGGCGGGCGATCTGCGTGGGGATAGCGAATCCCATACCGGAGAAACTGCCGGATGCGGAGATAAGAAAAGTGTTGATGCCAATCACTTCACCGTGCGAGTTCACCAGCGGTCCGCCAGAGTTGCCGGGATTGATGGCTGCGTCGGTCTGTATGAATTCACCGGGCTTGCGCGCGTCGTCAGAGTAAGGGTTTGGACGGTTCAACGCGCTTACAATACCGCGCGTTACGGTGAAGCGGAAGTTAAACGGATTGCCGAAAGCCAGAACGGTTTGTCCAGGCTTCAGAGCGGTGGAGTCGCCCCAGGGCAGGCTGGGGAAATTGCTGCCATTAATTTTGATCACCGCCAGATCTGTCATGGGATCGGCGCCAATTAATTTCGCCGGAAGAACGCGACGATCATTCAACGTTACCCGTATGTCAGTAGCCCCGTCTATCACATGATTGTTGGTTACGATGTAACCATCGGGCGAAATAATGATTCCGCTGCCTAGCCCATGCTCAATGCGCGGAGCGGATGAGCGGCCTTGCTGCTGCGGATTAATGCCGAACGGTCCGAAGAAACGCTGGAGTTCGTCCTGGTCCCCGGAGAGCTGCTGCTGTTTTGCGCGCGAGGCCACAGTCACATTGACCACTGCGGGAGTTACATGGGCCGCCAGCGTTTCCATCGCGTGATCGAGCGCCGTGATAGCGCTCACACTGTTATCGTCTAAGGCCGAAGCAGCTGGTGCAACACTTGCTGCACTTGCCGCGGCGGGTTTCAGGAATTCATAGCTCCCAAAGGAGGCTGTTAAAACAAGTAGCAGCGCTGCTGCCAGCGTTTTGCCTTTCAGGAGTGATTTCAATTGCTGCATTTGATTTTTCATTGGGTGCTTCTTCTCCGTATTTTGATTGCGTGATTTTGATTACTTAAAGAATAAATTACAACTAGTT
>DASXZE010000018.1:0-4319 GCA_036502105.1 Candidatus Angelobacter sp.
CCCGCGCAGGTGGCAGGGCCGGTAAAAGTAAACGAAACGCTGCTGGACGCCCTGCAGCCGTGGCAGGCGAAGAAGCTTTACTACTTTCCTGACGCAGCAGATGACATCTTTAAGGGCACTGGCCCGACATATCAGACGAATGGGATCTCGCGAACGCTGAAGATTCCTTACTGGCGAGCAGGCTTTGAGACTTTTAAGTATCACCTGACGCAGTATCGCAACTTTATTGAAGGCTTGAAAAAGATGGACGAGAAGCAGGTTGCGGAGCAGGAGAAGAACTGGGGCGGCGAAGGAAGCTTTGTTTTTGGCAAGTCGCTGGTGCCTGGGAGCGTCACAGGCGATGTGTTTGAAGGAATCACGCCGGGAAAGATTGCATTTGTGCCGCTTGCAAGTGAAGCGTATCCACAACCTGCGGCGCTTTCTGTCGAGTTGGGCGGACCATGGGCGTTCTATGAAAAGTTTCGTCAGGCGCATGGAATAACAAAATTACCGAAGGCCAAAGAACCGGAGATCGCAATTAAGCGCGGAGCGACGCTGCTGGTGCCGCTGGAGTTGCACAATCATACCGATTTGGCCAAGAATATCAGCATCGCGGTGAAGCTGCCCGATGGATGGACGACAGAAAGCGGCGCAGGCAATCTTTCACTTGAGCCGCAGAGTGACTATCACTGGCAAGTGTTGCTGGATGCGCCGAAGGCGGAGACCAAAGAGCGGCAGGAAATCGAGTGCACGGCAAGCGCAGACGGGAAGCCGTTGGCGACAATAAAAATCTCAGTGCAGTTGAGGAATGGCGGATTACCGCAGAACTGAAGCTACTTCAGCGGCTAAACCCGATCAGACTTGTGATTGTACGCAGGCATAAATGCCTGCTCCTGCCGTGGGTTCGCTCCGTCAATTACAATATCGCGTTTGAAAAAGGAGATCGCGATGCGCGCTGTGCTGTGCAAAGAGTGGGGAGGACCGGAAAAACTTGTGGTCGAAGACATTCCTTCGCCAGCCATCAAAGATGGCGCAGTGCGGATCGCGGTGCAGGCCGCAGGCATCAACTTTGCCGACCTACTGTTGATCTCCGGCCAATACCAGGAGAAACCCGCGTTTCCATTCACACCGGGCATGGAATGTTCCGGCACGGTGATGGAAGCCGGCGTCGGAATGAGCAGCTTAAAGGCTGGCGACCGGGTAATGGCGCTGACCGGCACCGGCGCGTATGCGGAAGAAGTGGTAGTTGACGCTAATCGCGTTTATAAGATCCCTGACTCCATGGACTTCATCTCTGCCGCAGGTTTTCCCGTAACTTATGGCACTTCGCATGGCGCGTTTGACTGGCGCGCGCATCTGAAGCCGGGCGAATGGTTGCTCATCTTCGGCGCTGCCGGAGGCGTGGGGCTTACAGCCGTGGAGATTGGTAAAGCCATGGGAGCGCATGTGATTGCGTGCGCCAATGGCCCGAAAAAGCTTGCAATCGCCAAGGAGCACGGCGCGGACCATCTTATTGACTATTCTCGCGAGGACATTCGTGAGCGGGTGAAGGCTATCACCGACGGCCACAACGCGGACGTAATCTATGATCCGGTGGGCGGAGACGCCTTTGACGCTGGCTTGCGCTCCGTCGCGTGGGGCGGCCGCATCGTTATTATTGGCTTCGCTTCCGGACGAATTCCCCAGATTCCAGCGAATATCCTGCTGGTCAAAAATATTGACGTGATCGGCTTTTATTGGGGCTCTTACCATGCGCGCCAGCCCGAGCTACTGCGCGATTCTTACGCCAAACTGCTGCACTGGTTTGAAGAAGGCAAGCTCAAGCCGCATGTCTCGCAACACTTTGATCTCAAGGACGTCGCGCCAGCCATGGAGCTGCTGCGGCAACGAAAGTCGATAGGCAAAGTGGTGCTGACGACGGGACGGTGACGAGCGTATTTCGTCTCATCGTACACTTCCGCTAATCGCGTGATTTAAGTTAGGAAATTGGGGTGGGTAGTGGGGGTCGAACCCACGACATCCAGAGCCACAGTCTGGCGTTCTGCCACTGAACTATACCCACCGTAAAGGCTAGAAACCCATTTTACACGATTTCAGCGGCACGCCGTGACAATGCGCTTGCTGGACATGTGGTTGTAAATGGCAATCCCGCTAATTCATGCTGCAGGCGCCGGGGCCGCGAGGGTCGCCACAGCTGCCGCACGCACCGCTGGCTGGAGCCGCCGCGCGGGACTTTTCGCCTCCCACGGCGAAGCTGGACAACTGCCGGCTGAGCCGTTTGCTCTCACATTTGGGGCAGGCGGCTTTTTGCTTGCTCAATACGATGGCTTCAAACTGGTGGTTACATTGCCGGCAGACGTATTCAAAAATTGGCATATTGCTGGCTCTAGTTAAAATATTACAGCATCACTATTATAGGCGAACGATATTAGGTGAACGCGCAAAAGCTAACACCAACCATGGCTGAAAACCCGAAAGACCCGATTTTCGATCCATTTGTTCCGCGCCGCTATTTACGCAATCGGCACGCCATGACGTTGGCCGGCAACTTCCTTCGCCGCAAAAACAACCTGCCTGCCCCGGAAGAATGCCTGTATCGAGTAGATGCCGATACGCAGGTCTTGTGCCACTGCCATTGGCACGCAGACGCCGAGCGCCGAGCGACGGTGATTATCGTCCATGGGCTGGAGGGCTCAAGCTTGTCACAATACGTGATTGGCAATTCCGCCAAAGCCTGGGACGCCGGCATGAACGTTGTTCGGATGAACATGCGCACGTGCGGAGGCACGGGAAAGCTGACACCGACGCTTTACCATTCCGGCCTTTCAAGCGATGTGGGCGCGGTGCTGCGCACCGTGATTGAACAGCGAAAGATTTCGCGCGTGGGACTGATTGGTTATTCGATGGGCGGCAACCTGGTGCTGAAGCTTGCCGGAGAACTAGGCGCGGATGCGCCTGCCCAACTGAAAGCGGTAGCGGCGGTTTCTCCGGCGGCAGACCTGGCCGCATCGGCGGACGCAATGCATGTGGGCGGCAACCGTATCTACGAATGGAAATTTCTTATCAGCCTGATGCGCACTTATGAGCGCAAGCGCAAGTTGTTTCCCGGAAGATATAAAAAGATCGACCGCTTTCCCGCCACTATTCGCGAATTTGACGATCTAGTCACCGCTCGGTATTGCGGCTTTGAAAATGCGCAGGATTACTACACCCGCTCTGGCGCGTACCGCGTGATTGAAAAAATCGTTCTTCCCACGCTGGTAATCCATGCCATGGATGATCCTTTTATCCGTCTACTGCCGGAAACTCGCGCTAAAATCCTGGCGAATCCGCACATCACGCTGCTGGAAACCGCTCATGGCGGCCATTGCGCATTTCTTGGGCAACCCAACGGCTATGACGGGCGCTGGGCAGAGCGCCAGATTATACATTTCTTCCAGCATCATGGAATGAGTTGATGCAAGCCGACTTCTCCGTCGAGTTGGGCGGCGACGCTCCGGCGCTGGAAATTCCATGGTGCTCCGACGATCCCCGCGTCCGCTACTATGATCTTAAAATTCATCCTGAGCTGGTGCTGCAAATCCCTGAAGCCGTCGAATATCCGGAACTTGGCTCGTTTCTATCACGCATTAATGGCGCTGGATTCCCGCTGGCCACAGCCAAATGCGATGCATGGTCCAGCAGTGAAGTCGCTCCGGAAGAACAGATCTTCGGCGATAGAAAATTTGCTTCTTATATTGACCTGTTCTTTGTGGAGGAAAAAGATCGCTGCTCATTTGAAAAGAATGAAGCGTTTGCTAAAGAGCTTTGCCGTCTGCTTGGTCATACCCCTGAAATCGCCGCAATGGTAGAGCTGGTCATTCGCCATTGTTACTACTATCAGGGACAGTTTGTGCCTAATAACTGGGACGGGCTTAACGCTTCCGTCACCGGTTTCTGCCTGACAATGTATGTAACCGGCTTTGGAGACAGTGACCACGACCCGGTGCGCCGATGGACCGTTGCGCTCAATTTACTGCAACACGCCATTGTCCAATTGAACTCCAATTTACAACCGAAGCCCTAAATAGTGCGCTGTCCCTGAAATACCTTCGGCAATCGTTAATATCTCAGAATACGCACCGATACAACACACCGCCGTTGCCGGCGGTGTGTTGGTGTTAATGAGAGGTTCCCATAAATGCGCTCAGCAGCGCTTTAGCCTTTCAAGCTCATTTGAGCCGGGAACACGAAGTAGAACAGCAATCCGATGAGAATCAGATAACCCAGCACAGCCAGAGTCCAAACCATGTTGTGGCGGATTACCTCTCCTTCGCTGCGAACGAACCGGCTGGTGGAAA
>DASXZE010000019.1:0-14881 GCA_036502105.1 Candidatus Angelobacter sp.
AATTGAAAACGCCGCGCAGCATGCCAATCGTCGCCAGTTGCGATCCTCCGCCCACCACCGGCAACTGCAGCACGCCGCCCACCACGCTGGCAGCCGTGAGCAGGAATACCCGCGAGAGCGTCATCTGCGAAAGATGATGAATCGAATACGCATGCGTCACCGCCATGTACGCAAACCCGATAAACAGCCAGATCACAATCGAAAGTCCAGCGAGCTGAAAGAATGAGCTCATGTCTTTCACCGTGTTGAGCCCCTCGCCAAAGGCATGCACGCGCTTGCCCACGGCGTGGCCCACTTTGGGCGAGATAACGCCAAACATCCGCTCAAAAAACTTCGCCGCCACCGCCGGATTCTGCCGCACCTTGAAAGCCACCAGCGCAATGAACGCAACGCCGCACAGCAGCGCAATGGCAAACACTTCAAAATAGGTGAAGGCTGAGAATTCATAGCCAAGAAAGTGATGTTTGGGTGAGTTCACAAAGCCCGGAAGCTGGCTCAGATCGCTTCTTGACCACAGAATATTTACGGCCATAATCAGCGCAAACGCGCCGGTATCAAAGATGCGCTCCACCGTCCACACCGCCAGCTGCGATGACATGGAGAGATTCACTTTGCGCGCTATCAGATACGGCCGTATAAACTCTCCCGGCCTCCCGAGCAATGACAGTCCTGCAAAGCCGATCATCGTGGGCGCAACCAGGTCTCTGGTTTTGGCTGCACACACCGGACGCAGCAGAATCTTCCATCGCACCGCACGCAGAACGTAGTCGATATAAATCAGCGCCACCCCGGCCACAATGTAGATCTTGTTCGTGGTGTGCGTGACTGCCCAGAAGCGTGCCCAGTCGAATTTTTTCCACGTCCTGATCTGCAGATAGACCAGCGCGCCCAACACAACCAGCACCAGGGTGGTGATAAGAAATCGTTTTTTGCTCATTATTTAAGCCGAATATAGATCATACAAAAATCGCGCTGCGCACTTGGATCAAGTGGCGATTTGGCTAGTGAACGTACACGCGGAGCAGCCACCAGATAAGAAAGAGGGCCACAATGGCCGCAAGAATATGTTTCACGTACTGTCCCGGAGTCTTTGATTCACTCTGTTTTCCCATGCGGGGATTCTAGCACCGGCACGCAGAGCGCCCTGAACTTATGGAGGATTTGAGCTACACAGGATTGCCGGTCTTGGTCACGCTGGCCTGCTGCGGTCTGGTCTTTTTCACTGGCGTGCGATTCGACGCTTTGGCCGGCGTAGCAGCCGTCTTCTTTGCCGTAGCGGTCTTAGCGGGAGTTGCTGTTTTGTTAGCAGCGGCTGCGGCTTTCATCTGCGCACGCTTCTTGGCGTTGAAGTCGCGGACAATCTTAGAGACATAAGCCCTCGTCTCTCTATAAGGCGGGACACCGTTGTACTGCTTTACCCGGAATGATCCGGCGTTGTAGGCAGCCAGCGCCTTGATGGGATCATCGTGGTACAAGTTCAGCAGCGAGCTCAAATAAGATGTGCCCGCTTCCACGTTGGCTTTGGGATCAAACGGGTCCGCCACGCCCAACTTCGCCGCAGTTCCCGGCATAAGCTGCATCAGGCCTTGCGCGCCTTTTTTTGAGACTGCGTGGGTCTTGAAGTTGCTCTCCGCTTTGATCACGCTGCTCACAAAGTCCGGATCAAGCCTGTTTCTGTTGGCCGCGTCGCGGACTACCTGATCAAGATCAACCGCCGCCGCCGTCTTTGCCGGATCAGCTACCTGGATCGCCGTGGCTGGCGGAACAACAGACTGAGTTGCAGATTGGCTTGATGGCAACGTTCCAGATTCCGCTGCAGCCTGCGCCAGTGGACTGGCCGGAGTTTCTTCCTGTTGAAACGATTCAATCTGGTCGCTGGCGATATCCATGAAGCTTTTGCCGATATAAAGCCGCGTGGAATTGCCAGTCTGCTCTTTGCGGTCAAAGTGGATGGAAAAACCGTTGCGCAGCACGGCAATCTCTCCGGCAAAAGCGGAAAGCTGGGCCAGCGCCACAAGCGCTCCAATCACCACGGTCTTTCTGAATATCGACATAAAAATTTGCACTGCTCACGCCAAGGCGCAAGGCTCTTATTTTGACCCAATTATCCCTTGAAAGCCAGCCCCAAAATCTCTTCCACCGCTTGAGCTACTCCGCTTTCAGCGTTGCTGGCCGTCACCTTCCAGCCGCTCTGCTTCATCTCCTTGGATGCATTTCCCATGACAACCGCAAGTCCTGCAAATTCAAGCATTTCCAGATCATTGTAATTGTCGCCAATGGCCATAACCTGCTCCCGGTTGATCCCTTGTTGGGCCGCCCAGCGCTTCAGGGCGTGACCTTTGGAACATTCCCGGTTCAGGATATCCAGGATGCAGAGATCCCGATGGTCATATTGGGTCTTCATTACGGTAATTTTGTCCAGAAAACCGGCCTGGCTGAGCCGCTGCTGGACGCCGTCCATAAATGCCACCCGGCCGCAATACATGGCCTGCAGCGGATCTTCCGTCAGCGCAGCTTCCAGCGGCGAAACAAACTTGATGTAAGGCCGGTTCAACTCCATCCATCGGGCAATCGACTTGTTGAGCTCGTCCGCGCTCTCCAGCACCAAAGAATCATTGCCCTCCACATTTGTGGGCCGATCAAACGTGAGCACGGCTGACCCGCGAAACTCGCTCATATATTGAATGAGTTCGAGCGCTGTACTTGCGGGTAATTTGTCAGTAAAAAAAGTTTCGCCCACGCTGGAGCGGATCAGCACTCCGTTCGAGCTAATAAGGTAAAGAGGGAAGCCAAGCTCATGCGCGATCGGCATTGCGTAATCGTGCCGGCGTCCGGTGGCCAGAACAATCTCAACGCCCGCCTGGTGCGCGGCCCGCAGCGCGGCTATGTTGCGCGCGGATATCTGATAGTTAGGATCAGTCAGCGTGCCGTCAATATCGAGGGCTATGAGCCGGATGGGAGTTTGTTTTACCACTTTCCATCATACTTGGTCGGGCTCTAGTGATGCCCGCCGCTCACAGCATCGTCGGGTTCATCTTTCTTAGGCTGCGGCTTTTGCGGGATGGATGAAGAACCAGAATTTTTCTTGAGCCAATGGATCGCCACAGAAATAACCGCAAAAAATAAAACCAGCTCAATCCCCAAAACAAGCACCTGAGGCTCCTTGTAAAGCAGCGTTGATTGCTCAACTCCATTTTATCCGAGGGGCGCAGGGCTCATTGCAGTTGATTAGCAGAGGCATTTATGGAATAACACCACAAGACTGAAAACCACAGATGAAACCCACTACCCGGCTTCTTGCTGCAGAAAACTTCGCCACGCGCATCTTCGGCCCTAAGTTGGGTGAAGGCATTTACGAGTTTCTGCTCTTTGGCCTTAAGCAGGCTACAGCCTGCGTCTTTGCCGGATCATTTCTCTTTCTGCTGGCCATCTCAAGTCACATCTCCATTCCCGGTCTGGCGCGATATGATTTCCTGTTTCTCAGCGCAATCGCCGTTGGGCTGTGCGCCGCAATTTATGCCAACTTTTTTACCGATCACTACATAGTTGATCTGCGCTGGCCTCGTGCCGCATGTGTGCTGTTGCTGTTCCGCCGGACACAAGTCCGCTTTACTGTGACCAGAGCTGAACGCCGTATGCCGCTGGCGCTTTCATTTCTGTTGATCGGCTTCTTTATCTGGATCGCGGAAAATATCGCCACCTATTTCGGCGCATGGCAGTATCCCAACCAGAAGCGGCAATGGGCCATTGTGGGGCCAACCAAAATCAGCTCATGGATGCTACTGGTCATCATCAGTTTTATTATTGTGGCGGCATTGAAAGAGATATTTCCCAAGAACCAGCAGCAAAATGGCAAGCAGGAAGTAGTTACCAGCGAAGGAGAGCCTGAGCCAGTGATCGCGGAACTTAAATGATCACCACAAATGATCGCCACCAAAAATAAATGAGAGGCCTCCGGAATAGGCCTCTCATTCGTGGTGACAGACTTGGAATCTGTTTAGTTACATGTTTGGCTGGTAGCGCCAGAGAGGGAATCACAGAATTTCCCCATCGATGCTCCACCTGCTGCCCCAGTTGCGGGGATGTTGATGGTTTGCTCGACCCAGGCCCCGTTGACTTTGACCATTCCATTCGGAAGAGCAATGGATGGGTGATCGAAAGGCGCGCTCTGTGCCCGTACGCGCTCGTCCGTCAATGATTTCAAGAAGGCCACAACCGCGCTCTTGTCGTTATCGCTGAAGCCTGCCCGCTCGAGATTGGGATCCATATCCACTGAAGGGAAATCGCCTCCGCGGCTATAGAAGTCCACCAGCTGTGCCAGCGTGCCCTGGCCTCCGTTAGCGAAGAAGGGAGCCGTCAACTCAACGTTGCGCAGTCCCGGCGTCTTCACAGCGCCGTTCACGCTTACCGGTGCACCTGCCGGAACTGCGGTGCCGCTGGCCAACCCAGAAGATGCCAACTGCGCCAGTGACAAAGACGCTAACCCTGAAGGATCAGGAGCGCCAAGTCCCAGGTCATCGTCCGTCGGACGCAGGCCGATGTTATGGAAACCCTTGTCATGCCACCGTCCGCCCGGCAGTTTTTCTACCGTGCCAGTGGCAATGTTTGAGACCGCAGCATCGCTGAACTCAGCTCCGCTGTGGCAGCGTGTGCAGTTGCCTTTTCCGTTGAAGGTGCTCATGCCCTGCTGTTCCAGTGATGTGAGCGAGTTGTGGTTGCCGTCCATGAACTGGTCAAAGCGGGAATTATCAGAGACCAGGGTTGATTCGTACATCTGAATGGCAACTCCCCAGAACATGGAGAAGTTGTATTCCATCATGGAGTATTCGTTTGTGTTGGCCGGAGTACCCGTGTGCAGGTAATTGCTGTCGGCATCCACAATGTCGTTTGAATTCCACCATTGCGGCTGGAATGCAGCTTTAATCATCGTGACATAATTCTGTGTGAGTCCGTTGGCCGGCGCGGCGCTTAGGCCACCCAGAACACTGTCATTCGTTGAGACCATCTGTTGCGCCAGAGGCGTGAGCGTGAGCATCTTTTTGCCCATCTTCACAAACGAGCGCCCGGTGGCGGACATCTCAACATCGTTGCCCGGAGGTCCAACGGCCTGCGAAGCCAGTGAGGAATTGGAGAGCCGGAAGTTGACCGAGCTAACGCCGTGCGGCGCGGAAGGATCCACGTGCAGCAGCTGGGCTTTAGGATCGCCCGTGCCAAAAGGATTCACGCCGTTGAAAATGTTCTGTGCGCGTCCATCCCAGAAATTGCGATAGTTGAAAACGGCATTGATCACTGAAGGCGCATTGCGTGGCGTGCTGCGCCGAACGTTGATTGAGCCGCCATTGCCGTCCGCGGTGCTGAATACCGGGTCAGCAACGGAAGTCTCGTCTTCTGCCGCCTGCGCCAGAATCACATCATTAAACGTGAAATGGAATACGCCTTGTGAGCCGACGATATTGTTATTGTCAGAAATCACAGTCGAACTGGGATTGGTGATGTCCGCCAGTTTATGCAAAGGAAAATCACTTAAGCTGAGCTGATGGTCGGCGCCGAACCCGGGCTTGAAGGTGTTGGAGTCAGCGGCTGGGTTGCCATTTGCATCTACGCGGCGTAGTCCGGGATCAGTCTGGTTGAATGAACGGCTATCTGCGCCGGCGTTGAAGTGGCAGCTGGCACAAGCTGTCTTGCCGTCGCTGCCAAACTGCATCTCCCAGAAAAACGCTTTGCCCAGCGCGATTGCTGCTGTCTTATTGCTTATTACACCGCTTAACTCAGCGGCTGTGGGACCGGGTACGGCAACTGTCTTGAGCGACGCCATATTGCGGCCGCCTCCGCTGCCTGTTCCGCTTCCACCTGAAGTTTGGGCACCACTAGCTGTAGCTGGGCCGCTGGCATACAGCGGGTTTATGTTGAGCGTCAGAACTGTGTAACACGCGAATACCGCGACAATTTTTTTGAGTGTAACCTGCCGACTCATTCTGGAATCTCCTCCTGGGGAAAAAAGGCCGGCCGGGAACGGTGAGCGCCGTCCCCGACCAGCAAAAGGATTCATCGCGCAGCCATGAGCAATGAACTTGTTCTTTACTAATGCACATGCACTGCCAAGCTGATGTGGGCTCGTATGCGGTCTGCTGTTTTGGTGAAGAGTTGTGGCTAACGTGGTTCGTATCTGCTACTTGAGGGGATCGGCGAAGCGGTATCGTGATTCGCGGAAGATCGAAAGACATCAGCAGAAGAGAGAAGGGGAACTTTTTTTCCCGTGCCACAGGGGAATAAAATTTCCCCAAATGGGCCTCTGCAAAATGAATTTCGCGCAGACGTTAAAAATCCTGCGCAAAAAAATTGCTTTGGAATTGTGCTCTTAAGAAATAACGGGAAAGATGATCTGAAAAAATGCGATCAGTATTCTGACTTCACGCCAAGAACCTGAAAATCCACCAAATGTTTCTTCAAAGCGTACACCATCTTGTTATTGCTCTTGGGATCAGGCGGCTTCAGAAAAAAACCGCGGTCGGTGAGCAAAGGGAGCGAGTTATAAACAAGGCCTTCGGTGATTTCGTCGTCGGCAAAGCGCAGACGCACCCATAGACCGGGGAATTCGGGCACGTTTCTGAAGAACCGCAGTTCGTCATACGTTGACTGCCCTTGAAATTCGCGTACAAAGAAAACAGCCTTGGCCTGGCTCAGGCAGATAATCGCGCTGCCGCCGGTGGCCAGCCCAAGTTCAAACTCTTCCGGCAGCGGAGCGCTTGACGCACCCTGGTCGCTCCACGTACCGGTGGTATCTTTGAGATACCCTTTGACAATTGTTTTATCTGCCAGATGAATGACTGCCTTAACCAGAGGCACATCTGTCTCACCCATTGGTGCCTCGTAAGGCGCGCAGTGCGCCGGGCTGAGGAACTTCTGGCGGAGAAATATGATATTGCTTGATCTTGTAGCGGAGCGCCTTGCAGCTTATCTTCAATCGCAAGGCAGCCAGCCTGCGGTTCCAGTGCGTGGCGGTCAGCGCTTCTTCAATCACTTTTACTTCCGCCGAATGCTTTAAGTCTTTCATGAGTGACTTCAACCCTGCGCCGCCATCTACCTGAACCTCAGCATGCGCAGCTTCTGGTTGTGGTCCCATGTCGCGCGTCTTTTCTTCCAGTTCAGAGATTGCCTGGTCTTCATTTTGAAAGACCACATATCTCTTCACGAAATTTCCCAGCTCCCGCAGATTACCCGGCCACCGATACTGCAGGCAGGCTTCTAAAAGTTGCGGCGTAAGTAGAGGCGAGGGCTGACAGTATTTCGCGGAAAAATCCGCCAGGAAATGCCGCATCAGGTGCTCAATTTCTTCACGACGTTCGCGCAATGGAGGAATGCGCACCGTGAATGCATTCAGGCGGTAATAAAGATCTTCACGGAAAGATCCGTTTGCAATCGCTTCTTCAATATTGATATTTGTCGCCGCAAGCACCCGGAAGTCAGCCGTAATGGTGGAGCGTCCGCCCAGGCGCGAGAACGTGCCATCTTGCAGGACATGCAGCAGCTTGGCCTGCAGAAGCGGGCTCATCTCACCAATTTCGTCCAGCAGAATGGTGCCCTGGTCACAAAGTTCAAATTTGCCCGGCTTGGACCGTGTAGCGCCGGTGAAAGCTCCACTCTCATAGCCGAAGAGCTCGCTCTCTAAAAGCTCCGCAGGAATGGCGGCGCAGTTTACTTTGATGGAAGGCCGGCTGGCGCGCGGCGAGAGCTTGTGAATCAGGCGCGCGAGGATTTCTTTTCCCACGCCGCTCTCTCCCAGCAGCAGTACCGGGATATCGACTTTTGCCAACTGTGCGATTTGCCCGCGAATTTTCTTCATCGCCGGACTGCTGGCCACGAAAAAGGCATTGTCGTCAATGACTTCGCAATCGCCCGGACTTTTATGTTCACAACGGCCCATAGGCGTAAGCCAACGGTTCATGAGCGCATCAAGATCAGCTTTATAAATTGGCTTTGTAATGTAATCCAGCGCGCCCAAGCGCATGGCTTCAACCACCATGCTGGGACTGCTCAGGCATGAGAGCATGACAATTTTTTGCTGGGGCCGCTTGCGCCGGCAGGCTTCAAGCGTGCGCAGGCCATCCATCTTGGGCATGGCCAGATCCAGCAGGATCAGGTCAGGCGCTGCGCCATCTTGCAGACGTTCAACGGCTTCGTCGCCACATGTAGCGGTTTCCACCCGATAATGGTCCAATTCCAACAGACTCTTGGTGTAAAGCAGCACATCTGGATCATCATCCACTACAAGAATGCTTTCTTTGCCGGAAGTCAAAGAAGCGTGCTTCATCGGTTTGGTCTCTTTCTGTTGCGCTCTCGATATTTTTGTTTGTTCGTTAGTCGCAACTCCCTACCGACCCAGTATTCTTCCGGGCTCAACTTCGGTAAAGCCGATCTAGTTTGTTACCCCTGGCTCAAATCTGCACCTTTGTGGTATCCCCGATGCATTCATCAAGCCCGGTTCTGGTTTTTTGCTTCCCGCTAAAGGTCGGCACACAGTTCCCAGCAAACTGACGGTTTGTAAGTTGAATATTCAGGAGAACTTGCGCAAACAGCTTGCGTGCACCCTGAACACCAGATCAATATAAGTTCTTAGCCTTAGTACATGTACTGTAGGCCAGTACCGTGCGAGAAGTAAACGTTTTTAATAATTGCTTAAGGAGATTGTAATGTTCCATTTCTGCGTAAAGGGCATTCAATACAATCACTTGCAGCCGCAAATGTTTGCAGTGATCGCGGGCTGAATGGCAGAAGATGATTAAAATCTCTAATAATCACGTTTTTAAGCTAAAGAACAATTGCCACACAGACGCAAGTTGGGCGCTCATGATAATCCTTAGAGCATGGACGAACTCAGCCGCCTGAGCTCAAACGCCCGCGTTACAGTTCGTCGTGACGATGCGCCGGCCGGCGATGGCAAATGCGTTGTCTACTGGATGCAGCGGGCCCAGCGCGCACTGGATAATCCCGCGCTTGAGGTTGCCGTAAAGGCAGCCAATCTGCTGCGCCTGCCGTGTGTGGTTTTTCTTGCCCCTGTGCCGTTTTATCCGCATGCCAATCTGCGCCATTACCGCTTTCTGAATCAGGGTATTCCCGCCATTGCCACGGGATTGAAGAAGCGAGGCATTGGCTTTGTGTTGCGGCGCTTTCCTGACCATCATCTGCTGACGTTTTGTGAACAAGTGAACCCCGCTCTAGTTGTGGGCGATGAGAATCCCATGCGCGAGCCCGAGCATTGGCGAGAGGTGGTGACCAAGCAGCTTCGTATACCGTCCTGGACCGTGGATGCCGACGTGATCGTTCCATCCAAGCTGCTGATGAAAGAGCAATATGGCGCTTACACGGCGCGTCCGGTGATCAGGCGTTTGTTGCCGGAATTTTTGAAGCCAGTAGGGAATACGCGGGCCAAAGCTGCCTGGAAAGCACCAAGCGATCTGCAATCGCTCGCACCGGGTGTTGACATTACAGAAGGCTGGAAGCTGGATCGCTCCGTCGCTCCGGTAGATAGCATCTCTGGCGGCACGGACGAAGCTGTGAAGCAGCTCAAGCGGTTTATCAAGCATGGTCTGGCGAAATATCCCGTAGATCGCAACAAGCCAGAGCGCGATGGCACCAGCCGGCTCTCTGCTTATCTGCATTTTGGCCACATTGGCCCGCACACCGTGGCGCTGGCGGTGCAGAAATCCTCGGCACCCAAGGCTGCTAAAGAAGCATTTCTGGAACAGTTGATTGTCCGCCGCGAGCTGGCGATTAATTTTGTCCGCTTCAATCCTGACTATGACAATTTTGAATCAGGCACGCCGTGGGCACACAAAAGCCTGGCGGAACATGCTGGCGATCCGCGAAAGATATACAGCGAGTGCCAACTGGAAGACGCGCAGACCCATGATCCGCTTTGGAACGCCGCGCAACGCCAGATGGTCTTGACTGGCTTCATGCACAATTACGTCCGCATGTACTGGGCAAAAAAGATTCTGGAATGGAGCAAGACGCCGGCCCGCGCCTACCAGATGGCGGTCTACCTGAATGACAAATACGAGCTCGATGGACGCGATCCCAACGGCTATGCCGGCATCGCCTGGGCGATTGTCGGCAAGCATGACCGTCCGTGGTTTGAGCGGCCCATCTTTGGCAAGATCCGCTTCATGTCGTTTAACAGCACGTCAAAAAAGTTTGACAGCAAGAGCTATATCCGACAGATGGAAGCGCTGGCGGCCAAGGCGCGGTCTAAGTAGCGGAACTGCTTTTCAATGCTGCCTAACACCCATTCAGCAGAAACATTGGCGCAGTTTCCAATAACTGCTAAAATCTTTTGTTGCTTCAATCAGCTTACACGGAGAACTAAATTTTTATGGCATACGTAATTGCAGAGCCTTGCATTGGGACCAAGGACGCCGCATGCGTGGATGCATGCCCGGTGGACTGCATACATCCAAAGAAGGACGAGCCGCAGTTCGAAGGAACGGACATGCTGTTTATCGATCCTGTGGAATGTATCGATTGCGGCGCCTGCGTGCCCGTATGTCCGGTTTCCGCCATTTTTGCCCTGGACGACCTGCCGGAAAAATGGAAAGAATTTACCGAGAAGAATGCCAAGCATTACGGCCGCTAAAAGCGGCAAGAATTTCTTGAAGATGCGCAGCTTACTGGTTGCGCGTTTTTCATTTTGATTTCTCTCTGGAGACTTGCAGCGTGAGCTCAGGGAACTCATCTGTTCGAAAAGATGGAGTGCCTCCAAATTCATGGGCAAAATAGCTTTCCAGGAGATGAATTACGATTTTGAAGAGACGGTCAGAAGCAATGATCGTGCCGCCAAAACGGGATATTGTAGTGGGCATAGTGTAAGGAGCGTCACTAAAACTTAAATGCCCAGTGCCGCCAATCGAAAGCACCCAGGCTTCTCCCCCAGGATGGGCAAAAAGTGCTCGCGTATCGGCCAGAGCTTTTGCGCCGATTTTGTCGAATTCCTCCTTGGTACGATGCCGTTTTGCCAGATCTGCCTCACTATACAAAGGATGACTTCTAAGAATCAGCGCCGTGGTTTTAATCCCGGAGGTTGCAAGCCTGCTGCCGTCTAACCCACCATCAAAATCAACGCATGCCTGAATGCGCGGGTCTTTTTCACAGGCGAACAGAGAAGCCTCTCCGCCCAGCGAATGACCAATGGCGGCAATGTGCTTAAAGTCGATTAGCCCAGAAATTTCCTGCCCCAGTTTGTCATCAGAGGCGCGCCGTCTGGACATTCCGTCCAGCAGCTCAGAGATGTGCGCTGCCCAGTCTTCCGCAACCTGGGCAAATGCCGCTTCGGTTGCGTCCTGCGGGCCTTCCTCAAGCCCTTTGCCGCCACTCACTAAAAAACCATACGCGCCGTAGTCGATGGTGGCTGTGACGAAGCCATCACTGGCCAACTGTTGCGCGTATATTGTGTATGCATTGCGAGGCATTCCTGCGCCAGGAGAAATGATGATGAATGGAAATTTTGTGCGTGTATGCAAAGGCTCGGCGTGTTCTCTGGCGGCTGTCTTTAATTTTGCCCAATCATCGAAGACACAATCCGGCTGGTCCAGAAATTTTTCTGCCCTGAAGACCTTCAGTGCTTGTATATCCGGCACGTATCCTGATAACTCTGCCCTGGGAGAGGCTTGCGCCGGATACCAGAACTGAACCTGCCGTGATGATCCTGTGCCGTGCAGGCGTTGAACGGGCAAGATGAATGTGCCTACAGAAAATTTGCCAGTGGGTGCAGGAATGGGCGAAAAAGGGCAGCTTTCTAACTGCGCCCAGACTGATTGCACAGCACATAACAAGAAAAAACCTAAGACCCCTAACCCGATGCGCAAGTGACATTTCATACTCGGTTAGACGGGGCCGGAGCAAAATCGCCACGTAAGATTTTGGAGGAAGCGAAAATGAATCTTCAAAAACTATGGTCGAGAGGCACTTTACTGGAACCAAGGCGTTGAAACTGTAACAAAGTATACGCAGGTTCATGGATAATGGACTTGCGATTCTTTTCTATATGCCCAAGCAGTCTGAAGCCCTGATTTTGCGCACATATCCGTTCCAGGAATCGGACCTGCTGGTGACATTCTTTACCCGCGTGGAGGGCAAGCTGCGGGGCGTGGCGAAGGCTGCCAAGAAATCCAAGCGGAGATTTGGCGGCGCGCTGGAGCCGCTTACCCACGTGACCGCACATTGGGAAGTAAAAGAAAAGCAGGAGCTGGTGCGGCTTGATTCCTGTGACATTATCTCTTCACCGCTGGCCACTGAAGTTACGTATCCGCGCCTGGTCGCGTTGAGTTACGTGTCTGAAGTGATCGACCAGCTTCTTCCAGACCATGAACCCAGCGACGATATCTTCCGGCTCTCGCTCGCCGTGGTCCATCACCTGAAAGCCGATTCGGTCTGGATGCCGCTCACCTACTTCGATCTGTGGATTGTCCGCCTGATCGGTCTGCTGCCAGACCTGAATTCCTGCGTGATGTGCGGCAATGGCCTGAATGGCAGCCGAGCTTATTTCCACCCGCTGGCGGATGGCCTGCTCTGCATCGACGATAAGCGCCTGGCCAGCACAGAAATCTCCGCCGACTCACGCGCCACAGCCGCAGAGATGTTTCGCTCGCCGTTGAATCGTCTGAAAAATGAGCCATGGCAGCGCAGCCGCGGCGCTGATCTACGTCGTTTTCTGGCGCAGCGCATTGAACGCCATATTGAGCGCAAATTGGTGACGGCGGCGATGCTGGAGAGAATTTAGTTTTTCTGCAATCCCGAAGCTGAGCGAGGGAACCCTATGGGCTTTGTGAGTCTTGACGATCGGATTTGTTTGCCGAAATCGTTTCCCTTAAACTTGGGCGGAGCAGGTTCCTCGTCCGCGCAGAAGCTTTTATAAGATGAGAAAGATTACTTGGCGCTCCCTCGGAATGGCGCATGGTAGCCCCAGAAGATTCTAAGATCATAGGGATTCCCTCGCTTCGCTTCGGGATTAAAGAAAACGGCTGAATGCTGAGTGCTGATGGCCGACTGCTCTTTCTGATAAATTAGTTACTTCGCATGTCTAAGACCGTGGCCCCTACATACCAGGAACTTATCCTTCGCCTGCAAAACTTCTGGGCAGAGCGCGGATGCGTGCTCCAGCAGCCTTATGACACGGAAGTGGGTGCGGGCACCATGTCGCCGGAGACTTTCCTGCGCGCGTTGGGGCCGAAGCCGTACAAGGTCGCCTATGTGCAGCCATCACGCAGGCCAGCAGACGGCCGTTACGGCGACAATCCCAACCGTCTTTATAAGCACATGCAGATGCAGGTAATTCTGAAGCCGCCGCCGGACGATGTGCAGGAACTTTATCTGCGCTCTCTGGAGGCGCTGGGCATTGATCTGCGCAAGCACGACATTAAGTTTGAAGAAGACAACTGGGAGTCGCCGACGCTGGGCGCATGGGGCGTGGGCTGGCAGGTAATGCTCGACGGGCTGGAGATCACGCAGTTCACATATTTCCAGCAGTGCGGCGGCATTGATCTTGATCCCATGTGCGCTGAGTTGACCTATGGGCTGGAGCGCATCGGAGCATTTCTGCAGGATGTTGACAGCATTTATGACATTGTCTGGGCGCGCGATCCGCTGACGGGTAATACGGTGAAGTATCGCGACGTGCGTTTTCAGGATGAGCTTCAGCTTTCGGTTTACAACTTTGAGAAAGCCGATGTCGAAAAGACATGGAAGCATCTGGAAATGTATGAAAGCGAATCGCAGGCGCTGATCACGCAGGGCAACGCACTTTTTGCTGACAAGAATGCCAGCGTCGCAGAAAAAGAGCGCTTCCCGCTGTTGGCTGCTTACGAGCTATGCCTGAAATGCTCGCACCTTTTCAATCTACTGGATGCGCGCGGAGCCATCTCTGTTACAGAGCGTGTAGGCGTGATTGCCCGCATCCGACAGCTTGCCGTGGGCCTGGCCAAGGCGTACGTGGCGCAGCAGAATGTTGCCGTTGAAGCAGAGAAATCGCAGAAGGGAGGAGCGGCCTAAATGCCTGACTTTCTTCTGGAAATTGGTGCTGACGAAATTCCTTCACGCATGATTCAAGACGCCAGCCAGGAATTGCTGAAGCGCGTTGAAGACCTGCTGACAAAGAATGCGCTGCCTTATAAAGAGGTAAAGCGTTTAGAGACGCCACGTCGGTTGGCGGTGATTGCGTCGGGCATTCCCGGAACGCAGCCGGATGTAGAAGAGCAGCTCACCGGGCCGGCAACCAAGGTCGCTTATAAAGATGGCCAGCCCACACCGGCTGCACATGCCTTTGCCAAGAAAGCCGGTATCGACGTTTCCAAGTTGCAGACGGTGACCACGCCCAAAGGCGAATACCTTGCCGCGACCGTCACCAACAAAGGCAAGCCAGCCGCGCAGCTGCTGGCTGAGTTGTTGCCTAAAGAAATTGCCGGAATCTACTGGCCCAAGAATATGTACTGGCGCGCGGGGAAGCCGGAGCGGTTTGTGCGTCCGGTACGGTGGATTGTGGCCATGCTGGATAGTGAAGTGATTCCGCTGGAGTTTGCAGGCATCAAGGCAGCCCAGCAGTCGCGTGGACATCGGATACTGGGGCCGGCTGAGGTCACAATTTCTGCGCCGTCGCAATATTCTGCGGCGATGGAAGGCGCGCACGTTATCGCGCCTACTGCTGACCGCGAATATAAGATACGCAAAGCGCTGGATGCGGTTACTCGCACTGTTCCTGGCGCGCGCTGGCGTGAAGATGCTGCGCTGTTAAGCACGGTAGTGAATCTTACGGAATGGCCGTCGGCGATCATTGGCAACTTTGATAAGCAGTTTCTATCGCTGCCGGAAGAAGTTCTGGTCACGGTGATGC
>DASXZE010000020.1:0-4954 GCA_036502105.1 Candidatus Angelobacter sp.
ATCGTTTTCTTGCGTGAAGACGCATGCTAGCGATAAGCGCCTACATAAAGCTAGCTCCCATACTTTTTCCGCATCGCCGCCACAGATTTCACAATCAACGTCTCCAGCGCTTTCTGGTCAGCCTCTGCCAGTTTTTTGATATAGAGACAGCCCTTGTCGGCTGAACCCAGCTTGGCGCGCAGGGCATCTGAGCCGCTGAATCCGCTCATGCCGTACAAGACCATGGCCGGCTTGCGCGGAGAAAAGCCAATCAACGGCATATCGCCCTCGCGTCCGCTCTCATACTTATAGTGGTAGCTGCCAAACCCGACGATGGTTGCCCCCCACATCTTCGGCTTCTCACCGGTCGCGCTCTGCATCAACTTTGCCAGCGTCTTCGCGTCCGCGCGCCGCACCGGATCTACCACGGCCGCAATAAACGCTGTCGCGCTTAACTTGGTAGGTTTGGTCTTGTTTTCCGCCATCTCTGCATTGACTCCCTGTCCAAAATATCACCAGCAAAAAGCGCACTCTGCTCGTTGACCACCTGACAATATAGCTAACGCGCCTCTCTTTTTGGGCCGCCCGAAAGCAAGATTACACTCGCATAAGGCCTACTTTATAGAGTAGAAGTAGAAGGCGGCTGAGGCAACTGGAATCAACGCAACCAGCGGTTTACGGGAGTAATATCAGTACAACATGGCGACGATTACCAACACCACGCCTGCCAAACCTGCCAGCGCCACAGTGAACATTGCGCGGCCGCGGCTGGAGTCGCTGGATGTCTTCCGCGGCCTGACCATTGCTGGAATGACGCTGGTCAATAATCCCGGTGCTGACCCTTCATACTGGCCGCTCAATCATGCTGACGAGATGATGAGCGAGCATCCTGCGGGCGGGTATCCCGGCCAATGGTGGGTAGCGGCCAACGGCTGGACGCCCACCGACCTGATCTTTCCGTTCTTTCTGTTTCTGGTTGGCGTTTCCATGGTGCTGTCATTTGCATCACGGCAGGCGCGTGGCGATTCGCGCCGGCTGCTCATGGCCCACGCGTTAAAACGGACTTTGTGGATTCTGGTTATCGGTTATGCCATCCGCATTCTGCCATATGCTGACTTCGCTCACATGCGCATTCCCGGCGTGCTGCAGCGGATCGCCGTAGTCTATCTGTTTGCATCCATCATTACTCTTTGGACGGGCGCGCGCGGCCGCATCTTGTGGATCGTCGGCCTGCTCGTTGGCTACTACGCCGTGATGCGCTTCATTCCCGTGCCGGGCTGCGATCCCTCCGGATGGATGACGCAACATTGCAGCCTCGCCGGATTTATTGACCGCAAGCTGATGCTCGGCCATCTTTACCGCAAAGACTTTGACCCTGAAGGCGTGCTGAGTACATTCCCGTCCATTGCCACCACGCTGCTCGGCGTTTTTGCCGGAGAATTTCTCCGCGGCCCGGCAAGCCTGGCGCGCAAACTGCGCGGCCTCGTCACTGCTGGCGTTGTGGGCGTCATTGCCGGATACGCGTGGCATCCATGGTTTCCCATCTATAAACCGCTGTGGACCAGTTCCTATGTTCTCTTTATGGCCGGCGCCGCATGTCTCTCTCTGGCGCTCTGTTGGTGGCTCATTGAGATGCGCAGCTGGCGCGCCTGGGCCAGACCGTTTATGTGGCTGGGCTCCAACGCGATCCTGATCTACGCGCTTTCTTCATTCGCCTCCAAGCTCGGCGGAATCATTAACGTGCCTGACGGAGCGCACTCCATCAGCCTGCAAGGCTGGGTTTATCAACACTTATTCGAGCCTCTGGGCAAGACGGAGAATGCATCTCTCGCGTTTTCTATCAGCTATGTAGTGCTGTGGACGCTGATAGCGTGGGCGTTTTATAGGAAGAAGATTTTTGTGAAGGTGTGAGCTTGTAAGCAGACTGCCGACTTTGCCAAGTGCGGAATCGTTTCGAGCTTCTTACGATTTCAATACCCTGTTCAATGATCGCCAAATTATAAAAGCTATCCATCAGAATAGCTTATGGACACTGAAAAAGTGAAAAAATAGATCATCAGCAATTTTTACGCGAGTGGCTAACCCTTTTCGCTCCTTGTTGGTGGCGGTGGAAAAAACTCGCTTACCGGCTTACCACTCCACTCGCTGCATTTGTCACCGCTGCCTGCTTCATTAGCTCAACCGGCTTTGCATTCACCAGCTTCATGTATTCCGTCAGCGTTACAAATTTGTAGCCACGGGCTTTGAGGTCGCTGATAAGCCGAGGCATGATGGCCGCCGTGGATGAAAGTTCATGGAAGGCGAGGATATGCGTGTAGGTCCCTTTTTTCTCGCGCTGTTCAATCTGTTTTAGAACTCCGTCTGGCAGAGAGGGCTTGGGGCATCCCTGCGGATTTTTGCCGGCGCAGAGATAGTCGAGCGAGTTCACGTCACGCATGGCCATGGGATTCTGTGACGAGATGGTCAGCACGTGGTAGCCCTGTTGTTGCAGCTCGCGCCGCGCATCGTCAGGGATAATCCAATCCGGAGGCCGCAGGTAGCGGGGCTGCGAACCGGTCACGGCTTTGATGGCTTCGGCGCCGCGGTCAACGTCATGCATCACCCACTGCTCGCCGTTTTTCTTTTCCGCGGTGCGCAATTCAAGATGGCTATAAGTGTGGTCTTCCAACTCGTGACCGCGCCGGATCAACTGCTGCGCTGCGTCGAGACAGGTCACGCCAATGTTGTCTTCATGCTTGGGTTCGCCCCACGTCCTGGGCGTGAGCCGCCAGCCGACGACAAAGAATGTCGCCTTAACGCCGTTCTGATCGAGGATATTCGCCAGCCCCCGCGTGGGATGTTCGCCCTTGTTGCCGAATAAAACGTATGGGCGTGGGCCATCGTCGAAGGTGAGTGCAATGAGTTTTTCCGGACGGTAAGTGGAGGTGGTTTCCGCGGATGTACTTACGGCAGTTGATGCCTGCTGAAAGGCTACTCCCTTGATAGCGCCGCTTGCGCCGGAAGCGGAGTTGCCGCCAGTTCCGATATTAAGAGAGTGAGAGCCACTGCAAGCACTGAGCAGAGCCAGACCAGCCATTGGCAGCAAGAATTTGACGTAACGCATACACTTCACCCCGAGTCCGGCCTGTTCTTGAAACACACAAATCCCCAAAGTGGCGCAAAACCAACGTGGCGCAACCACACTTTGTCTGGGAGACAAATGAGCTAAGAATTGATATCGGAAAACGTTACATATTCTTTATCACGGCAGAGCTGCTGCTGTTAGAGTGCTGAAGGTCATTCGCCAAAAGTAACGTGCGGGTGCTTTCTCGCCCATGCGCTTTCCCGGCACAAGGGCTTCGCAGTGCGTTTTTTCGCACATGGGCCTTTTCGCATATGAATGCCTTCAGGTTTACAATCTGTGACCATGAAGATGCTGAATCGATTCAGTTTGTTTATTGCCGGAGCTATTGCAGCCGGTTTTCTGGTTTCATCACTGCACGCAGCCACGCCGGAAGAGCAGGCTGTTCTGGCGCCGATTCAGGCCATGTTTGACGGCATGTCACAACGCGACGCCGCCGCCATCAAGAAGCCGGTGCTGCCCGGCGGCACCATGGTTCTGATGCGCGACGGCAAGCCCACGCAGATGACCTTTGAAGCCTTCGCCGATCTGGTGGGCAAACCTGGCAAAGCGCACATTGAAGAGCGCATCCACGATCCTCTGGTGCGGATCGACAACGATCTCGCCATGGTCTGGGCTCCGTTTGAATTTCTGGTGGACGGCAAAGTTGACCACTGCGGCACCGATCTGTTCAACCTGGTTCGTACCGATGGAAAATGGATCATCGCCAGCGTCGCCGATACAGGACGGAAGGATTGTCCCGGCAAATAGCTGTGTCTCCGCGATCAGTCGGTTCCTTTACATTAGGGTGGCGAAGCTGAAATTAAGACTTCGCCGCCAGACGCATCAAGAAATCAAAGACTTACACGCCTCAACTGCTCTTTACCTCCAGTTAACTTCCGATTGATGCCTGGTGCATTGTCGCCCAGCCTCCTCCCGGCGATATTCAACACATGCGAGTACACGCAAGGAGGAAATATGAGAGTTTTGATCTTCTTAGCCATTACGCTGGCGGCATCATTTGTCCAGGCCCAGCAATCAGCGCCTTGTCTCAAACTAAGTCAGGTAAAGGTGGAACATCGAGTACTGCATCAAGACAGTACTATGCGGATAAAACTGAAGTTTGAAGCACAGAAGTTTGCAGGAAAGAAATGTTACGTCTTCACTGAGTCGCCTGCTCTGGGAAAACAAATGCCAACTCTCGAGGTGCAAAATGAACAGAGCTTAACCGCGCACGTTGGAGCGGTTGAGGTTTCCCGTCTGGATCTGAGCACGGTCGGCGCATCGATCATAAAGGCGCAGGAAATTTCAACCATTGTTACGGTGTCCGCATCTCCTGATGCAACGCTGGGTGAGCGCAAACTGGCCGGAACCGTTCGCTACAAAATCATCGACAGCCAGGGAAATATCGCAGATGAATCTCTGTCTTTTGATCTCCCAATCAAAGTTGAGCCAGCCCGTACTTTCTCTAAACCGCCAGGGTTCGCAGAGCGCCATCCTGTTTGGACCAAAACCGTTGTGTGGCCATTGGCGATCGTTGGCGCCATTGTATTGTTACCAATTTTCATTTTGGCTGAGATCATGGGCCTGGACCCGGATTAATCCGCAAAAACTAAACCGCGAACCCACACGAATTCACGCTTGATCTGCGTCAATCCGCGTTGATCCGCGATTAAATTCTCTTGAAACCTCTTACGCTTCTGCTTCTTTTTCCACCGTGACCTTGATCTTGCTGATCACGTCACGATGCAGGCGTACTGGCACTTCAAATTCGCCCAGGCTCTTGATTGGGTCAGCCAGTTGCAGCTTGCGCCGATCAATATTGAAGCCCTTGCGCTCCAGTGCTTCCGCAATATCAGCCGAGGTGACCGAACC
>DASXZE010000021.1:0-4024 GCA_036502105.1 Candidatus Angelobacter sp.
CTTCCGTCCACGTCACTTTGGTAACTTTCGCTGCCGCGATAATATCTCTTTTCCCTACAGCTATTTAGCTGATTTTCGCAACCTAAATGGAGCAGCATCATCTAATACATTTGCTAGGATAGAGATCGTATAGCCGTTCTGGGCGTGACAAATTTTAATCAAGGCAGGCACTTCATGGAGAGCGTTGGAATTCTTGAAATAAACGATGGCAATTTTGACCAGGAGGTACTCAAGAGCGATCAGCCAGTGATGATCGACTTTTGGGCAGCGTGGTGTGGCCCCTGCAAGATGCTGGCGCCCGTGGTGGACGAAGTGGCCGCGGCATACCAAGGCAAAGTAAAGGTCGGAAAGATGGACGTGGACAGCAGCCCCGCAACTCCGCAACGGTATGGCGTGCGCGGTATTCCTACCCTGCTGATCTTTAAAGGCGGCCAGGTGCAGGAACAGATTGTGGGTTATGTGAACCGCGACGTGATCGAAAAAGCCCTGAAAAAGCACGTCAGCTAAATTGCCTTCAAAGCCATTCAGCCAAGCCCGGTCCCATGCCGGGCTTTTGATTACTGCCAAACATCGCAAAAAATCTATTGGGCAAACAAAACCGCCCGCGTTTGCGCGGGCGGTATTTTCGAAAAAAACAAGAACTTCATCAGCTGCCAATTTTTTCAGTATTTCCGCAGCACTCCAATCACTCTTCCCTGCAACTGCACTGATTTTGCGGGGACAATGATCGGCTTCATGGCGGTATTGGAAGGTTGCAGGCGAATGTTCGCGCCTTCGCGAAACAGCCGTTTCAGCGTTGCGTCTGTGCCTTCCACCAGCGCCACCACGATTTCGCCATCGTGGGCATTTTGGGTTTTCTCCACCAAAACGTAATCACCGTCCACAATGTGCTCGTCCTTCATGCTTTCGCCTTTTACCTGAAGCACGAAAACGTCTTTGGAACGGGTGATGTCGCCCAGGGAGATGGTTTCTGGAGTTTCCACGGCCTCAATCGGCTGTCCGGCGGCGATGCGACCCATCAATGGTAGTGCAAGATCTCTGGGTGGCGTCCGCTTGAACATCCCGCGCACCGGCAGCACATCAATGGACCGGCTGCGGTTATAGTCGCGCTTAAGGAGGCCCTTTTTCTCCAGGTTGGAGATGTGCTTGTGCACGGTTGCCAGTGAACTCAAGCCCAGCCCATCGCCAATTTCTTCAAAAGAAGGCGAGTAGCCATTGCGCTGGATGAATTCCTGAAGGAAGTCGTAAACTTGCCGTTGTCGCTTTGTAATTGCCATACAAGCGAAATATTAACGAATCAAAGGCGAATTATCAACAGAAATTGTGCAGATGAACCAAAAATCTCAACTTTTTATTGCGCCGCCAGCCCCGCAGGCATCTGGCTCAGAATCTCATCCACTGTGCCAACAGCCCGCTCAATCTCTTCCATTGTGTTGTAAAAATGCGGTGAAAACCTCACGCCTGCCTGCGGACGCCAGTCCACCAGCACGTCCCGGCGCAGCAGTTCCTGGCATACTTCCTTGGAATTCGGCATATCGATGGCCACGGTGCCGCCGCGACGCTCAGGATCACGCGGAGCATTCACCCGCCAGCCGCGCTGGTCTGCCAACTCAATCAGGCGGGCGGTCATCTTCTTCGATTTCTCGCGTATCCGCGTCACGCCGGCTTCGCGAATAATTTTCAACCCCGGCATGGCCGTATAAAATCCCGGGACGTTGGATGTTCCCTGCATAAAGCGAAACGGAGCTTCGCCATACTTGCTGGCGCCGATCTCAAAAGCGAATGGGTTCTCATGGGCAAACCAGCCGGTAAATTTTGGCTCCAGCTTTTTTGCCAGATCAGGGCGCACATAAAGATAGGATGTGCCTGCTCCTCCGCACAGCCACTTGAGCACTCCGCCGACGGCAAAATCGACGTTCAGCGCCTGCACGTCCACCGGAACATTGCCCAGCGATTGAAAACAATCCATTACCACATGCGCCCCGACGCTGTGCGCTTTTTCGATGATGGCTTTTACGTCCTTGATGTAAGAGCTGCGAAACACGACGTGCGAAATGGGGACAAGAAGCGTCTCCTCATCGATCGCATCGATCAGCCGTTCGGTCGGAACATGAATGCCGTCATCGGTGCGGACCATCTGTATGCGCGCGCCGCGCGAGCGTTGCGCCTCCCAGAAATACATGACCGAAGGAAAATTCATGTCGCTATAAACGACTTTGTTGCGCTTGCCGCCAAAATCAAAGCAGCTGGCCACCACTGCCTGGCATGTGGTCACGTTGAGGTGCGGGCTCACCGAACCGGGTGCGGCATTCATGAGCACGCCAATGGCGTCGCCAACTTCCTGCGCCATCATCCACCATTTTTCTTCCCAGGCGCGCACTCCGCGGGTGACCCATATGTCGCAATATTCGCGCGCTGAGTCATAGACTCCGCGAGGCATAGCGCCCAGCGAGTTGCTGATCATGTAAGTAGTGCGCTCAAGAATAGGAAATTCGGAGCGGAAGCGAAGCAGATCGTCGGTCATGGTGCCCCTCAGTGACAGTTAAGTTTACCTGATTTGGTTGTTTTGATTAGCCGCGAATTCACGCGAATAAACACGAATAACTAACTTCGCGGAGCTTCGTGTCCATTCGGGGGTCTCTGTCGGCCTGCGCATATCTGCGCAATCTGCGGCGACAAAAACTTTTCGGCAGTTCGCAGCGATGCTATATTGCATTTCACCAAGATGCGAAAAGCTCAGAGTGGTCCACGGCGCAAGCTGACTGTTTTATCGCTGGCGGCGGCCACATATTTCATGGTTTCCGGCGGCCCGTATGGCGTAGAAGAACTCGTCCAGGATACGGGCTACAAGCTCGCCATCGTCATCCTTTTTATTATTCCCCTGATCTGGAGCCTGCCCACGGGGCTGATGGTGGGCGAACTCGCCGCCGCGCTGCCCGCCGAGGGTGGCTTTTACGTCTGGGTGCGCCGCGCCATGGGGCCGTTCTGGGGCTTTCAGGAAGCATGGCTTTCTCTGGTGGCCAGCATCTTTGATATGGCCATCTACCCCACGCTGTTTGTCCTTTACCTGGGAAGGCTCTGGCCCGCGGGAGTTGCGGGACATCGAGGCATAGCTATCGCCGCTGCGATGATCGCAATCTGCCTGGCGTGGAACCTGCTGGGCGCAAAAGCCGTGGGCACCGGATCAGTTCTGCTGGGCGTGCTCATGCTGACACCGTTCGCGATCATCACTGCTTATGCTTTTTTTCGTCATCTCACGCTTGGGCCAACGCCGCCTGCACAGGGCAGTCTTCTTACTGGCATGTTGGTGGCGATGTGGAATTACATGGGATGGGACAACGCATCCACGGTGGCCAATGAAGTTGAGAATCCGCAGAAGACTTATCCTCGTGTGATGCTGCTGGCGTTGGCGGCGATCTTTCTTTCTTACGTTATTCCGGTGCTTGCCGTATGGCACTTGCACGTGCAATCTGAAGTTTGGTCCGCCGGAAGCTGGGCCAGCATTGCCTCAATGGTCGTCGGACCATGGCTCGGCGCAGCATTGGTGGCTGCGGCCATGATCAGCGAATTCGGCACGTTCAATTCGCTGGTGATGTCTTACTCGCGGCTTCCCGTAGCAATGGCGGAAGATGGACACCTGCCCAAAATCTTCACACGCAAACTAAAAGACGGAGCGCCCTGGGTTGCCATTCTTGTTTTAGGCATCGCATGGGCGGCCTCGCTGGGGCTGAGCTTTGACAAGCTCATCATGCTCGATATCCTTCTTTACGGCGCAAGCCTGGTGCTGGAATTTCTGGCGCTAATCGTGCTGCGCATCCGTGAACCGCAACTGCTGCGTCCGTTTCGAGTGCCGGGAGGCATGTTCGGCGCGATTGCCGTCGGCATTGGTCCCACAGCATTGCTGCTGATTGCACTGATCAAGAATCGTGGAGAGCAGTTGGATCTTGGCCGCCTAGGCAGCGTAAGCCAGTTAGGCTTTGGGTTGATCCTGATGGCGCTGGGAGTGGTGTATTACTTTATGGCG
>DASXZE010000022.1:0-6246 GCA_036502105.1 Candidatus Angelobacter sp.
GCCAGATCGTACAGCTTTACGCTGGTGAGCGATTGCAGCAGAGATTCGGTTCTTGTTTCCATAGTTCTTTATTTAAACACTCCAATTTAAGCAACCCAATTTAAGCAACCCAGTTATTTAAGCAACCCAGTTATTTAAGCAGCCCGGTTTTCCTGGCGATGGCCAGTTTCTTGCGCTCCATCGGCAGGCTTGCAGCGTCAATCATTTCATCTTTATAGATCATCGCGCCGATGCCTGAATCGACATCAGACTTTTCGTAAAGATCAATGATCTCCTGCGCGCGCGTCATTTCTTCTTGCGTCGGCGTGAAGGCTCGGTTGATGACCGGCACCTGGCCGGGATGAATAGCCCATTTGCCGTCAAAGCCCATCTGCGCGGCGGAGCGTGCGTCATGCTCGCACTGTTGCAAGTCACGGAATTGGAACGTGACGCCGTCAATCACATCAATGCCTGCGGCCCGTGCAGCAGCCACCGTCTTGGCTTTGGGATAATGGTAGAGCGCAAATTGCTCGCGGATGGGATCGCGCGCGCCGATGTTGCCGGCGTAGTCCAGCACGCCGAAGATCAGCGCGGCCAATCGCGGAGTGGAAGCGGCAATCTGCTCTGCATGCAAAACACCTTTGGCGCTTTCGATCAGGGCTTCCAGACGGATGCGTCCAACGGGAAGGCCGATGTTCTGCTCGATTTGCGTGAGTAACAAATCGGCAAAGAGTACGTCGGTTGCGTCTTGAACTTTGGGAAGGATGACGACATCCAATTTGCTGCCGGCGGCTTCCACAACGTCAATCACATCGCGATAGAAAAATTTGGTATGAATACTGTTGGGCCGGAAGGCGCGGATCTTACCGCGAAAATCCAGAGTGTTGAAAGCTTCAATCAGCGTTTTGCGTGCGGCAACTTTCTGTGACGGCGCGCAGCCATCTTCCAGATCGAAGACCACTTCGTCGGCCTCGCTGGCGGCGGCCTTGGCCATCATCTTCAGTGAGTGTGCCGGGCAGGCAAGCTCGGAGCGGCGCACCGTGGCCGTCGCATTATGCTGCTCTGGCATCAGTGGCCACTCAGGGATGATTGGATTTTGCGCCGCATTTTATTGTCCGCCTGCGAGAGACTTGATGAACTCGTAATAAAAATCCACGCCGTCGTAAAAATCTTTTACGCCAATGCGTTCGTCTTTGCCGTGCGCGCGGTCATCGTCCACGTCTCCAAAAACACCGGGGACACCATAAGAAGGAATACCGGCGATGCGTAGATATTTTCCGTCACTGGCGCCGGTGTCCATGACCGGCACGATGGGAATGCCGCCATAGAGCTTGCCGCTGAGCGCTTCCAGCTTGCTGACAATCGCGGGATTAATCGCTGAAGCTGGAGCGGGCACAGCTTCACCCACAATGCTCACCACGATTTTGCTGTCCGCAAGCACGCGCGTCAGAGTGCTCTGCACATCTTGTAATGAATCCTGAGGCAGAATGCGGCAATTTACATTTGCGGCTGCGGTCTGGGGAAGCGCGTTGTTGGCGTGTCCGCCTTCAAGGCGCGTGGCTACGCAGGTGGTGCGCAGAAGCGCGTTGAAATGTGGCGACTCTTCACTGAGACGTTTGGCAGCTGCTGCAGCTGCGGCCTGATCAGAGCTAATCACGGCGCGAAAATCTGCGCCTGTGGCTGGCGCTTCCAGGGACGCCGTGCGCTCGAAATAGCCGCGCGTGGTTTCATTCAGGCTGACGGGAAATTCAAAGTCGGCAAGGCGCGCAAGACCTTGTGCGAGATGGTAGATAGCGTTGTCTTTCACCGGACGCGAGCTGTGTCCGCCATTGCTTTTTACTTCCAGCCGGAAATCGACGTAATTCTTTTCGCTGGTCTGCATGCCCAAGAGAAGACGCTTGCCGTTCTTGGTTTCAAAATCTCCGGCGTCAGTGTTGATGCAGTATTCGGCGTCGATCAACTCGCGATGGTTCTTGATGAGCCACTGGACTCCGTTGGATTCTCCGCCTTCTTCATCAGCGGTGAGGGCAATGATGAGATCGCGCGCGGGAACCCAGCCTTCCTTCTTGAGGCGGATGAAATTGGCTACCAGCAGCGTGTCACCCTGCTTGATGTCAGAGGTGCCGCGTCCGTAAAAGAATCCGCCCACTTCATTGAGCTTGAAGGGGTCCATGGACCAGTCTTTACGCAGCGCCTCTACCACATCAAGATGAGCAAGAAAGAGGATAGGCTTTCTCTGGCCGCGCCCATGAAGGCGGACGACAAGGTTCTTTTTGTTGGGCAGCGGACCAATTACTTGCACGTCTTCAGCCGAAAAACCTGCAGCGCGAAAGCGCTCAGCCATGGCTTCTGCCGCTGTGGTTACGTTGCCGGCGGGCGTGTCAGTGGTGTTGATCTCAATGAGTTGTTTAAAGATATCGTGCGCGGCCTGATGTTCCGGTGACAGAGAGTTTTGGGGCTGGGCCAGAGCCGCGGAGCAGAGAAGCGTCGCCAGGCAGGCCAGCATAAGAGTAATTTTCATGGTGCGTGGATTATAAATTCCTGCACAGGAAAGCAGCTCGGAATCCGCGAATATCTTTATAATTGGAGTATGGCAAGAGGATGGGAAAGTAAATCGGTGGAATCGCAAATGGAAGAGGCAAAAGACGAGCAGGCAGCGGGCGGGAAACAAAGACTTACTGACGCCGAGAGGAAAGACCAGATCGAGCGCGATAACCTGAAACTCTCTCGCGCGTATGTGGTGAGCCAGATTGAGGTTTCCACCAACGAACGCTATACGGAATCTTTGCGGCAGGCCTTGAGTGAAATTGACCGGAAGCTGGCAAGCCCAAAGATCGCTGGGTAGAAGACCGCTGGGTAGAAGAACGCTGGCTAAACAACAAGCCAGCCAGCCCACGGCAGAGCCGGGAGAAGCCGCGATGGCGAGAACGCGTGCTCAGATAGCGGCCCTTCGTCCGGTGATGATTTCAATCAGGAAGATCACCAGCGCAACCACCAAAAGCAGGTGAATCAGGCTGCCTGCAATGTGAAAACCCCATCCTAAAAGCCACAACAGAATCACAATGGCAAAAATTGTCCAAAGCATGTCTTTACCTTTCGGAAAACGAACCTCTTGAAAACGAACTCCCCAGAGTCAACTCACCTGAACTGAAAATTTAGATGCAGCCGTGCAGCGGAAAAGTTGGATTGCAAGCCTTCGCGCGGTGCCGGTCTGACTCAGCAGCTCTGCTGGCGCATCCAGCAAATGAAATGAAGAGGTTCGCTCATACAACAAGAACTCTCTCCCGGCACTCTAACCCAATGTGGGTTCGTGTTAGCGGAAGGCGGCTCCCAGGCCGCGGGAATGGCGAGAGACTCTCAGGCACAATGAAAAATCTTTGCGGATGGATCGGCACTTTGATCGTGGCGACGGCAGTGGGGCTTACCCTTGTGCCGTCCGCACTGCACTCACAGCAGATTCAGGCTACGGCGTCGGTTATTTCTTATGAAGGGCAGCGGGTCTCTTCAGTGCAGCTGGCCGGGCAAGTGGATGGCAATCTCAAGCAACTGCGCACGCTGATCACGCAGCCCGTGAACGCGGCCTTTGAGCAGGCCAAAGTGGATGAGACGGTGGCGGCGCTCAAGAAGGCTGGCGTAAAAGATGTGGAAGTTCAGGTGTCACCGCAGGCGGAAGGCGTGCGCGTGGTTTTTGTCCTGAAGCCAGCGGCTTATTTTGGGATTTATACGTTCTCTCGCGCGGAGAAAATTTTTAGCTATACGCGGCTGCTGCAAACCGCGAATTACACCAAGCAAGAGCCATACTCACAGGAACAAGTGGAAGAGTCAGAATCAAACCTGCTGGACTTTTTTCATCGTTCAGGCTATTTCACGGCGACTGTTGAACCGAAATTACAAAATGACCAGGCGCACGGCGTGGTCAATGTGGTGTTCGACATTAATCTGAAACGGCATGCCAAGTTTGGCGAAGTGACGATTAAAGGCGCTCCGGAAGCGGAGACCAAAAGATTGAATAGTGGGCTGCATTCCATCCGCGGGCGGATCAAAGGCGCTTACCTGAAGACGGGCAAAGCATATTCGCTGAAAAAAGTTGGCGCAGCCACTGCCTTCCTGCAGCAACAGCTGGGATCGCAACATTATCTTGCTGCGCGCGTGAAGCTGGTTTCCACGCTCTACAACCCGGAGACGAACCGTGCTGACGTTACGTTTGAAGTGACCGAAGGGCCAAAGACAACCATTACCGTGGCCGGAGCGCATGTCTGGGGACGCACGCAGAAAAAGCTTATCCCCATGTACCAGGAAAATGCAGTGGACGCCGACCTGGTGAATGAGGGCTCGCAGAACCTGACTTCCTACTTCCAGTCAAAGGGCTTCTTTGATGCGAAGGTTGAAAGCAAGATTGAAAAGCAGGATTCCGGCGTGACCGTTCTGTATCAGATCGAACGCGGCAAGCGTGGCAAGGTGGAGTCAATTGAGTTCCACGGCAATGATCATTTCAGCGACAAAGATCTGCGATCTCACGTGCAGGTAACCAGGAGCACCAAGTATCTACCTTTTTCGCACGGAAAATATAGCCAGCAACTGGTCAGCAAGGGCGCGAAAAATATTGAAGGGCTCTACCGTGGCGCTGGTTACAGCATGGCGAAGGTTACATCTAAAGTTGAGCGCAATGGCGGTAATTTGAAGCTTGCGTTTCAGGTGGATGAAGGCGTCCGCGATCTGGTGGAGACGCTACAGGTGCAAGGCAACAAGTCTTTGAACCAGCAGCAGATTTCACCCAAAGGCATGAATCTGGAGCCGGGCAAGCCTTATTCCACGCAGCTGCTGAATAAAGATCGCGACCAGATCATGGCGACGTATCTGGACCGCGGATATCTGACCATGACGCTGAAATCGACGGTGCAGCATGAAAAAGACGATCCTCATCATGTGCAGGTCATTTATGAAATTGATGAAGGGCCGCAGATCCACGCGGTGAGCGTGGATTCGATTGGCGCCGTGCATACCAAGCCGGATGTAATCAAGAACAATGCCGTTGTAAGCCAGGGCAAGCCGCTGAGTGAAACCGACTTGCTGCGCGGTGAGAGCCAGCTTTATACGTTGGGCATATTCGACTGGGCCAGCGTGGATACGCGCCGGCCGGTCACGGATGACCCTGATGCCGAGGTGCTGATCAAGCTGCATGAGTCCAAGCGAAATACTGTGACGTATGGATTTGGATTCCAGGTGATTAATCGCGGTGGGAGTATTCCCAGTGGAACCATTGCGCTACCCGGGCTTCCGCCAGTCGGCCTGCCGACAAACTTTTCCACCAGCCAGCAGACATTCTGGGGACCGGAAGGCTCCATTGAATACACGCGCAGAAATTTTATGGGACGCGCCGAAACCTTGGCGCTCTCCGGCTTTGCGGGCCGGCTGGACCAGCGTGCGTCTGCCAGTCTGGTTGATCCTTCTTTCTTTGATACCAAGTGGACTTCCACGGTCACGTTTTCCGGCGAACGAACCAGTGAGAACCCCATTTTTACGGCAAGGCTGGGCGGCGCGGGAATTCAGTTTCAACATTATCTGGATAAAGACCGGCAAAAATCTTTGATCTTTCGCTATGACTTCCGTCGCACTACGCTTACGAACATCGTAATTCCGAATCTGGTTTTGCCGGAAGACCAGAATGTGCGGCTGTCATCGCTTTCAGCATCTTACAGCCGCGATTCGCGCGATAATCCTCTGGATGCGCACAAGGGCATATATCAAAGTTTCCAGGTGGATGTGAGCCCGGACTTTTTGGGCTCCAGCACAAACTTTGGGCGCTTCCTGGGGCAGACGGCTTACTATCGCTCACTGACCAAAGACTCTTCAGTGGTCTGGGCCAACAGCCTGCGCCTGGGATTTGAGCATGCCTTTGGCGGCGCGCATATTCCGATTAGCGAAAGCTTTTTCTCTGGCGGTGGCAGCACGCTGCGCGGCTTTAGCTTGAATGGCGCAGGGCCGCAGCGCGAGGTTTCTGTGTGTCCTGCGAGCGACCCGGCATGTACTGACACTATCGCCGTGCCGGTTGGCGGCACTGAGTTGGTGATCTTTAATTCTGAGCTGCGCTTTCCGCTGGGGATTTCTTTGCCCGTGGTCGGCGGCAGTCTTGGCGGCGCGGCTTTTTATGACGGCGGCAATATTTATTCCAACGTGCGCTTTAGCGATACATTTTCTGACTTCACGCATACGGTCGGCTTTGGATTGCGTTATAAAACGCCGATTGGGCCGGTGCGCGCTGATATC
>DASXZE010000023.1:0-7887 GCA_036502105.1 Candidatus Angelobacter sp.
TTATCATCTAGCAGAAGAAATCGTTATGAGTATGAAACAGATTGCTGATTGGGCACTCAACGTAGTCACGCAGCGCGGTGGCTATGCTGACGTTCGTATTGTTGACCATCGCCAGCGTTCCCTGGCCACCAAAAACGGCAAGGTCGGACACGCCGGCAGCGAGGAAACTCTGGGCATTGGCATTCGCGTGCTGGTGAATGACGCATGGGGCTTTGCCTCCACTGACAATCTCAGTCGCGAATCCGTGGAAAAAACCGCGGCGCAAGCCCTGGAGATAGCCAAGGCTTCAGCCAGCGTAAAAGAAGAGCCGGTGCGTCTGGCGCCCGAACCGGCGGTAAAGATTGAGTGGACGTCGCCGTACAAGATCGATCCGTTCACCACTTCCATCGAGCAGAACTTTGATCTGCTCACCCGCATTGACGCCGAACTCCTCGCCGTAAAAGGTGTGACGCTGGCGGAAAGCAGCATGCAGCTGGGCCGCTATGAGCAATGGTTTTACAGCACTGACGGCGCGGACATACACCAGACGCGCATGATCACCGGCGCCGGATTTTCTGCGCTGGCCTTTCAGGGCACGGAGATCATGAAGCGTTCATATCCCAACTCTTTTGGCGGCCAGCACCAGAACAAAGGTTATGAGCTCATTGACGAATTGAAGCTGCTGGAAAATGCCCGTCGCATCGGCGAAGAAGCCGTTGCGTTGCACAAGGCTGAGCGTTGTCCGGAAGGGAAGATGAATCTGGTTCTGGATTCTTCGCAGCTTGGTTTGCAGATACATGAATCCATCGGCCATCCCATTGAACTGGACCGCGTGCTCGGCATGGAAGCCAACTTTGCCGGCACATCATTTCTAACGCTCGAAAAATTGCGCAAGCTGCGCTACGGCAGTGACCTGGTCAACGTAGTGGCAGACGCCACCGAGCAGCACGGCCCTGGTCTGGGCACATTTGCCTACGATGACGAAGGTGTTCTGGCGCAATGCACGCCCATTATTACCAACGGACTTTTTACCGGATACATTTCTTCCCGCGAGACAGCGCACACCATCGGCGAGAACCGGTCGAATGGAACCATGCGCGCTGAAGGCTGGAACCGTATTCCGCTGGTGCGCATGACCAACATCAGTATTCTTCCCGGAGAAAAGCCGCTCACCTTTGACCAGTTGATTGCCGGCACTGACGACGGCATTTTCATGCAGACCAATCGCTCATGGTCGATTGACGACAAGCGCTACAACTTCCAGTTCGGCTGCGAAATTGGCTGGGAAATCAAAGGCGGAAAGCTGGGTCGCATGTTCAAGAATCCGTCTTATTCAGGAATCACCACCGAGTTCTGGAACTCCATGGACGCCATCTGCTCGCGCGATCAATGGACACTCTGGGGCACCCCCAACTGCGGTAAAGGCCAGCCCATGCAGACCATGGGGACGGGGCATGGTGCGTCGCCGGCACGGTTTAAGGATGTGAAGATTGGCACGGCGTATACGGGGAATTGATTTTGTTTTTATCCCGAGCGTTAGCGAGGGAACCCTATTGTGACGATTCAGCAAAAGGGTTGCGTGCAATGTTGAATCGGAGATTTTTGAGAAAAAATGAAAAGTGAACTTGCAAATACTCATGGCTATAGGGGTCCCTCGCTTTGCTCGGGATTTCAGAAAAAGCCAATTACTAACTGCCAATTGCTGGGGTCACCATGCTAGACCAAACCAAAGCAAACGAAATCTTTGATCGCATCAAAAAATACTCCACCAGCGACGAGATAGAAGTTATTTATTCCTCCACCAATCACGCGCTCACTCGTTTTGCCAACAACACCATTCATCAAAACGTTGCGGAGTTGAATGAAGTTGCCTCTATCCGTGTGGCCTTTGATGGCAAAACGGCTCGCGCCACCACCAACCGCTTTGACGATGAAAGCCTGAAGCGCGCCGTGGAATCCGCTGAGAGCATCGCCAAAGTGCAGGAGCCTGATCCGGACCTTTTATCCATGGCCGGCGCCAGTGAAGGCAAGGGCGCGGAAACTCCGTCGCGCTGGTTTGATCAGACGGCCTCCATTACTCCTGCAGAACGCGCTGAAGGCGTGGGCAAGATTGTTGCCGCCGCCAAAAAAAACAAGCTGGTCACGGCCGGAATTTATTCCAGCACGCAGAGCGCAGAGAGCATTGTAAATTCCAAAGGCCTCAGCGCGTTTCATCGCCAGACCTCGGCTGAGGTTTCCATCACCATGCTGGCAGATACCTCTTCCGGATGGCAGAAAGCCAACTCGCCCGACGTCAGAAATATTGATCCCATCCGGCTGGGTGAAATTGCTGCGCAAAAAGCGCGTGATTCACAAAATCCTAAAGAGCTTCCTCCGGGAAAATACACCGTTATTCTTGAACCAGCAGCTGTGTTGGATTGCGTCGGCTTCATGTTCGCCGACTTCAGCGGCCTGGCTATTCTTGACCAGCGATCATTCCTCAACAATCGCATCGGTACAAAATTGTTTGGTGAAAATATTTCCGTTGTCGATGATGTCACTCATCCGCTCCAGTCCAACGCCGGGTTTGATGGTGAGGGCGTGGCGCGTCGCCGCGTGAATCTTGTAGATAAAGGTGTGATTCGCAGCATGGTCTATGCGCGCGGCACCGCGGAGAAGATGCGCAAGTCTGAATACAAAGATAAGGTAGGAGAAATTCAATCCACCGGCCACGGCTACCCGTTGCCCAATGAGGTGGGTGAAGGGCCATCCAATATTGTTTTTCTCACGCCCGGCGGCGAGCAGACCGTTGACCAGATGATCGCCGGCACGGAGCGCGGGATTCTGATCACGCGGGTGTGGTATATCCGCGAAGTGGATCCATATGAAAAGATCCTCACTGGCATGACGCGTGACGGCACATTTCTGGTGGAAGACGGCAAGGTGAAACATGGCCTGCTGAATTTCCGCTTCAACCAGAGCCTGATTGAGATGCTCAATAATGTTGAAGCCATGGGCCAGCCCGTACGTGCCAGCGGTGAAGAGGCGTTTGATATGGTCGTGCCGGCCATGAAAATTCGCGGTTTTAACTTCACTGAAGTAACCAAGTTCTGAGCTGGTTTTCGGCCATTTACTCCGGCGCATGTCCTTTTGGTGTGCCGCGAATACCAAAGTAATCTTGGGACGCTGCTGCAGCGGGTGTACTCTCGCAGTTAGAGGTGCAGGGGTGAACGAAGCCAAAATACTTATCGCAGGCTCAGGTCCGGCGGACACACGAAGTTCAGTACGTTTTCCGCTCAGACTTCCCATTACCGTACGCACGGCAGACGCGCACGAATACTTTGCGGAGACCGAAGATATCTCCGCGGGCGGCGTCCTGTTCCACACCAAAAGCGTGCTCGACGTGGGCACCGTGATCCGCTTCCGCATTGTGCTCCCAGCTTCCGTACTGGGGACAGACACTGATGTCCAGGTAAATTGCACCGGCCGCGTGGTGCGCTCACTGGATGAGAAAAACCTGAAAGATGAAAACGGCCACAAGACAGTAGCCGCAGTCATTGACGAATATTGCTTCGAGCGCATCCTCACCAACAGCATGGCGACCAGCTGCTAACGTAAATTCTGTTCGGCGTTCACGCTCGGTCAGAATTGAGCGCTCATGCCTGATTCGCATTCATGCCTGAAATGCGGCTAAACGAATGCGAATGGCAACTGGCGTTGCCGTGATTTTTATATTTCGTGAATTTTTTATTGATAGATTGAATACGATGAAGGCGGCCATGAGGCCGCTTTTGTTATTTTGCAGCAGCCACTGCTGTGAAGATGCCGCCCAGGTCTTTCCCGCCGAGTGATGATCCACCAGTTCACGCTCCGTACAGCGCCCGCTGTGTTGCTGCGATTTTGCAAGGTGATTGGCGCTCATGCAAAACGAGTTCTTCATCTATCTGTATAATGTCCTTGTCCCGACCTGCGCCGGAGAGATGGCCGAGTGGCTGAAGGCGCACGCTTGGAAAGCGTGTTTAGGGGAAACTCTAACGTGGGTTCGAATCCCACTCTCTCCGCCATTCAGTCTGCAGCTCAGAGAATTTTTCTCTGATGCGTAGCGAATTGCCCGCATTCCGGGCCTTTTCTTGCTTCCCTAAAATCAAATGAGCCCCGGAGTAGCAGAGAAACCTGGGTTTCGGGGCGTTTTTCTCTGCTCTGCGAATCGGCAGTCCACTTTTTCAACCGCGAAAACGATGCTGAATCGAACTGTTAGCGAACAGTTCGTCCAGCTCGAGTCTATTAGACTCACTTCCGGAGTGACCAACCAAGAGGACGCAACATAGAAACAGGTCAGGCAAATTTAGAGCGAAACTAAAAACTTCGAAGTTCGGGTACGGAAAAAAAGGACCATATTCAGGGCATTTAAACTTTGTCGGCCCTCTAGCGGCCTCCTCGATTTGCTCCCTTTTGTAGGCATTCCTAGGGGCTAACTTTCATTGACAATCCAGCAACTTAGAAGCAGAATCTTGCACACGATGCCCCTACCCGTTAGATCCTTTCGGCCAGAAGATGCCGAACTCGCCAAAAAATTAGAAGAGCTTACTGGGTTGCAATCGCAGCTTGCAGACTTGGAGCTCCAACTGTTCAATTTACGTCTGGAATTGAGCGAGTTTGAAAGCGTCTATTGTGCAAAGGTCGGACCAGTCTATGCACAACTGGACGAATTGGATGCTTTGATTGCTGAATGCATTGCTCAAAAGCAACCCAACGATTCCAAGGCTGCCGAAGCTGCGAGCACTGCTAGGAGACAGGCAGACGAGTCACGTAAGGCAGCAACAGATGCTTTGGCAGTACCCGTCCAACCTAAGCGCTCGGACAGCCTCCGAGACCTGTATAAGACCGCAGCAAAACGGCTGCACCCGGACTTGGCACGTGATCCGGCAGATCGGAAAGTTCGCGAGCGCCTTATGACCGAAGCCAACCTTGCTTACACCAGAGGTGATGAAGCGGCGCTTCGGGCGATTTTGGATGAATATGACAGCAGCCCGGATACCGTCCTCGGCACTGACGTAGCAGCTGAGCTTGTGAGGGCTATCCGCCGGATTAGCCTGGCGCGAAAACGCATCCAGGTGATTGATACGGAGATTGCGTGGCTAAAGGCGTCAGAACTTTTCACGCTGAGAAAGTTAGTCGAGGAAGGAAAACAAAGCGGAGTCTGTGATTCCCCGGGGGAAACGATGATCATTGCACATGATGTAGAAGGAAAAGTTACGGTTGTGTTGAAACGTTTCTTAGATCCGACGATTGATAAGGTACAAATCTATGATGTCAGATGAAGAAAAACCAAAAACGTCCCTTATTCTACATACACCAGCGCAGCTTAGTGTCCGAGCGTCGTTGGTAACGCGTGGTCTTCAGGACATTTTCGAGAACGACAGTTTTGATATGTATTCTTGGCTGGATTGCCTTCCTCCGGGCAGTACGCTCCTGTCTCTGAGTTTCCAGGATGGGTCAGAACTACCTAATGACGATCGTGATACCGGCTTGTGGAGTAAACGCTCGTCAGAAATGTCGATCGACGAAACGCTACGCTCATTCATGGAGGAACGATCTACCGGGTTTTTAAATCTGAACTTATTCGAGAAGGACATGCACACGATCGCATATTCTTACAGGGGATATATCGAAGTTGAAGGGGTCCACCCATTTGAGCGGGCAGTACATCTTGTTGGTGTAGATGAGAAAGAGATCCTGATGTGCGCTGTGGGGATTCTTGTGCGGCGATTGCTTGTCGGACAGCGCTCGATATGTATCTATTGCGATGGTGATACTCTCCTTAGATTCTTGGCCGACGATTTGAAAAGTGTCGAGGACTTGATCGCACAGGTGAATTCCATGTTGCGCGTGACTATTGTGAAAATAAGGAAGCTGGACGGAACAATCGTAAAGCTCCGCTCGGGACTGCGGCTTGAACTCAGCGAATATCATCGACGCTAAAGAGGCATGACTAAAAGAAGCAAAGAAGGACAACTGGACGCGACGTAAATGAACACCGCGAGATGAGCCGCTAAGATGAACATAGATGACAAGAGCAAAGGTTCACTAGTTCCAGCGCGATCAACTGCTCTAGCGCGGACTGGATCACAGGCACTCGTGAGTCGTGGATTGCGCGATCTTGAACGCGTGGAGCAATTTTGCACCGAACCCGAGGCACGATTCCTCTTCTGTCTGGAACATAAGTGTTTCCATGATCAATGTCCTGACGTACTTCATTTGGATTTCGCTCTCATTCCCACTGAAAGAATCGTCAGACTGCCACATATCGTTCCGCACGTGTGGACCGGGCCTGATGACGTTGCTTCCGGACTACCTCCTGGGTGCTCGTTTTGTGGAGAATCTGATCCCGCACAATTTGGCAAGCCCTGTCCGCAGCGCAATTGCAATACTTGGTACGAAATTCTTGGCGTTCCCGAAGGAGCCGATGAGAATCAGATCGACGATGCGTATCGAGAACTTGCAAAGGAGTGGAGCCCAGAAGAAATGAGGTGGCTTAACGCTGCATGCGCCGTGTTGAGAGATCCAGCTAAGCGACAGCAATACGACGCGGAGCTGGTCCAGCACCACCTAAACGATGCGGAATGGTGGACAAGTAAGGGGAACAGTCTGGATGCGCAAGGGCTGCATTCAGATGCCCTTGAGTGTCACGAGAAGGCACTGACGATTGATCCACTATGCACATCAGCCTGGATCAACAAAGGATTCTGTCTCGATGAACTGGGCAAGTTGCCGGCCGCACTTGAATGTTACAGGAACGCCGCCGAAATAGACGGATCCAACTATCTTCCTCTGGTGCGTAAGGCTGACATTTTAGGCCGCATGGGCCGATTCGCAGAGGCGATATCTTGCTACGACACTGCGCTCCAGGTATCTACGGAAAGCACATCGGCTTGGATGGGGAAAGGCTCCACTCTGCATCGCGTTGCCTGCTATGAAGAGGCCATCGCTTGTTTCGAGAAGGTCCTTCAGATTGCTCACCAGACTTGGACAGACAATGGAAGAGCATATGTCTATTCGGGCGCATGGAACGCGAAGGGCGCGAGCCTGTACCGACTTGGGCGCTATCCTGAAGCAATTGAATGTTACGAGGAGGCTATTGCTTTAGATCCCGAGTTTGCGCAGGCTTGGTATAACAAAGGCAACGGTATGCGTGAGATGAAGCAGTTTAATGGAGCCATCGCCTGTTATGACAGGGCAATTGGACTTGATCCTGGACTCGCAAAGGCCTGGAATAACAAAGGTCTTTGCCTCAGAGAATTAGGCCGATTGGAGGAGGCGCTCTCGTGCTACGAGAGCGCTCTCGGCTGCAATCCACCAGAGACATTGGGTTGGTATAACAAGGCGCTGGTTCAAGAGCATCTCGGCCGAACCCAAGATGCTGTCAGGTCGTATGAACAGTATCTGTCCGTCGCCCCTCCTGACGGACAACACACAGTCAACCGTGAACACGCACGGGCACGAGTGCGTGCCCTGAAGAAGTTGATTGAGAATGTCTAGTTGCCAGACTCCTACGGAGCAGACTGAATCAAGCAAATCCTCTATGGTCTGATCTGGAGGATACGGGTTAGAACACGTGGCACACCCCTTATCACATCGTCGCACGAGGTTTCATGGCATCGGCCGGCACGGCACATTCGATTGGTTCAATAGTTCAGGTTAGAGGTCGTGACTGGGTCGTTACGGCCAACGATGGCGAAATCCTTCGGCTTAAGCCATTAAGCGGAGGCGAAGAGGAAGCCGGTGCTGTCCACCTCGGTGTGGAGGGCGCACTTATCAAGGCTGCTCACTTCCCGCCTCCTGCAGCCGACCAGAGCAGTGATCTCATAGCAGGCAAGCTTCTCCGGGATGCGGCGCGACTCGCGCTCCGAAGCGGCGCGGGGCCGTTCC
>DASXZE010000024.1:0-16610 GCA_036502105.1 Candidatus Angelobacter sp.
CTTGATGTCTAAATAGAGACCAGTATGGCCTATGCTGAGCTGTCCATATCTCTCGATTTCTTTGGGCCACTGCAAAAAAGGCTTAATTATACTGATAATAGTTGCAATTCCCGCAATTACTAGCCACGCGTATTTACCAGAACCTTCGTGGAATATCCCCCATGCTCCAATCGAAGAGGAGGTTCCCAGAGCTTGAGCAATTTCAACACACTTGTTTCGGCGTTGAAAAGATTCCAACCTATCAGAGTAATAATATTGATTGAGCAATGCGGTACGATAGAGATTATAGATTTGATTAAGTAAAGCTTTTGTATTCGGAGCTAGATTTGGACTGGCCATGTTAGCGCTAGCATATTAAAGAGACCTTCTTTAGACAATTAAAAAAGGAAGACGCTGTCCCTATTTTCGTTGATTATTAATATTTTCTTATTTGTGGGTTTTTGGATGAGCTCTTAAGATTGCAGTTTAGCTGCTTGTGAAGATCTTCAAGTTACAAAGAGCTAAAGATCTTTCGTAGTCGGCAACTCAACCGGCTGCGAGGCTTCAGGCTCACCCAGCAAGCCTCTCAAATCCAATCGCCGCGTGAACATAGCCAGCTTTCCGTCTCCAGTAAACGGCCACTGCTCTTTAGGTCGGTCCCAATAGAGTTCAACTCCGTTGCCATCCGGATCGCGCAGATACAGAGCCTCGCTCACGCCGTGGTCGGCTGCGCCATCGAGCGAAATGCCGGCAGCCATCACTCGCCGCAGCGCATCCGCCAACGAAGCGCGCGTAGGATAAAGAATCGCGTGGTGATAAAGCCCAGTGGTGCCAAATGCAGGCGCGTGTCCGTCCTGGCTCTCCCATGTATTCAGACCAAAGTGGTGGTGATAGCCGCCAGCCGAAAGAAACGCCGCCTGGTCGCCCATGCGCTGCATGAGTTCAAAGCCCAGCACGTCTCGATAAAATCCAAGCGCGCGCTCCAGGTTGGCAACCTTCAAGTGCACATGCCCGATGCGCACTCCAGGATCAATAGGGCTGGAATTTTTCTTCTCCGATGCCATGAGCTATCCCAGACTCTGGGCCTGCGCAAAGCGCTTACCTTGAATCTCAATATAAACATGGATCAACGAAACCGCCGCCGGCGTAACGCCCGGAATGCGCGACGCATGGCCCAGCGTCCGCGGACGCACGCGCTGAAGCTTCTCATTCATCTCGCGCGAGAGCCCGCTGACCTTGCCGTAATCAAACCAGTCAGGAATCACGCGCTGCTCAGCCTTCTTGAGCCGGTCAATTGACTTGCGCTGCTGGTCAAGATAGCCAGCGTATTTGATCTCCGTTTCCACGGTCTTCATCTCATTGCGTGCAGCAGAAGAAAGTTTGCCTTCATCCATATGATTGCGTGCGGCAAGTGAGAGCCTAGCTTCATCCACGTCATTGCGCGCAGCAAGAGAGAGTTTGGCTTCATCCACGCTCAGGTCCGTATCAGGGCACGACTTCAGTCGTGCCGTCACATCTCCTAAAGACGCGGGCTTTAGCCCCTGCGCGTTTCCATCGCCCGAGATTTGTTCAATCTCCGTGTCTCCGTGCCTCCGCGGTAGGTTTTGCATATCTACCCCCGCAAAAAACTCCGGATACCCCTCTCGCACCACCGCCGCAAAATCTTCAATGACAATCTCCGGACGCTTCAGCAACTGCGCCATCGTCGATCCAATTGCGCTGGGCAAATTGCTTCCAGCCATCGGCAAAGCTGCCGCCGAATCTGAACCCTCATCATCTGAAACTTCAGCATTCACTTTCTTCTGCGCCGCCAGCCGCCCCTGCTGCGCCCGTTCAATTTTTTCCAGCAACTCGCCGGACACCCGTGTCTTCTCCAGAAACGCAGCCAGCTTCTGCGCGCGCGCCTGCTTGGCTTCAAAATCAGCCCATGCCTCGTCGCCAATCAGGCCGATGCGCCGCCCATGCGGCGTAAGCCTGCGGTCTGCGTTATCGATCCGGAGATGCAAACGAAACTCCGCGCGAGAAGTAAACATCCGATACGGTTCGTTCGTCCCTTTGCTGATGAGATCATCTATCAGAATCGCCGTGTACGCTTCAGTGCGATCCAGAATCAGCGGCGGCTCGCCTTTGATTTTGAGTGCGGCGTTGATGCCCGCCATCAGCCCCTGGCATGCAGCTTCTTCATAACCGGAAGTCCCGTTGATCTGTCCGGCAAGAAAAAGCTGGCCAATCTTTTTCGTCTCCAGCGTGCGCTCCAGCTCCGTGGGATCAATGGAGTCATACTCAATCGCATAGCCCGGCCGCAGCATCTCCGCCTTCTCCAGCCCGGGAATCGATTTGATCACCGCCAGTTGCACATCAATCGGCATGGAAGTACTCATGCCATTCACATAAATCTCATGTGTATTCAGGCCTTCAGGTTCAAGAAAGAGTTGGTGCGTGGTCTTATCCGGAAACTTTACGACCTTGTCTTCAATGCTGGGACAATACCGCGGACCAATACTCTTGATCTGCCCGGAATACATGGGCGAACGGTGCACGTTCTCGCTGATAATGCGATGCGTCTCCGCCGTGGTAAAAGCCAGATAGCACGGCACCTGTTTCTGCGTGATCTTTTTTGTGCGAAAGCTGAAGGGCGTGGGATCGGCATCGCCCGGCTGAACTTGAAACCGCGACCAGTCAATGCTGCGGCCATCCAGCCGCGGCGGCGTGCCGGTTTTCAAACGGCATCCCCGCAAGCCCAGCAATTTGAGCGATTCACCCAAAAGTTGTGAAGGCGGCTCACCGCTGCGCCCTGCAGGATATGTCTGCTCACCGCAATGAATCAGTCCATTCAAAAAAGTTCCGGTCGTGACGATAACAGCCTCCGCGCCCACGGTGCGTCCATCACGCAGCTTGATGCCCTTAGCAATTTTGCGTACAGGCGTTGATTCTGTGTCACCATCACCGGAAGAAAAGTTCTTCTCCGCGTCTCCGCGCCTCCGCGGTGAATCCTCTTCTTCCAAAATCAATTCCGCAACTTCAGCCTGTTTGATAAACAGATTCGGCTGGCTCTCCAGCACCTCGCGCATCTTCACGCGATACTGCTGCTTGTCGCACTGCGCGCGCGGTGACCACACGGCCGGTCCGCGAGAAGTATTCAGCAGACGAAACTGGATGCCCACTGCGTCAGTCACTTCGCCCATGATTCCGCCCAGCGCGTCAACCTCACGCACCAGATGCCCTTTGGCAATCCCACCCACCGCAGGATTGCATGACATCTGCGCAATCAAATCCACGTTGAGAGTAAAGAGAGCGGTCTTCAGCCCCATGCGCGCGGAAGCCATGGCAGCTTCGCAGCCAGCATGTCCTGCGCCTACTACCACCACATCGTATTGTTCAGTAAACAGCATTGCTCTATCACTATTTTACAGGGTGAGCGCGTTTGCTGCTTTAGGGTCATCAAAGCCGCCCAATAGCACGGGGAGAGTCAGATATTTGGAGCGATAGTCACCGCTTATCGCCGAATGGCCACTCGACCTAACTCCGCCCTAGCTGAAATTGCTCGAACCTGTGCAGCGCTGCTTCCACCAGCTGCTTGTGCGCGCGGGACGCCCGGCCAATCCAGTTCCAGCTCTGCACCAGAAGTTTTTGCTGTACCCGGTCGGTTTTGAGGTCAAGTGCGGCAACCACCCGGTCTCCAATCAACACCGGACAAACAAAATAGCCAAATATCCGTTTGTGCTTGGGAACGTAAGCCTCAAAGCGATACTCGTAATCAAAGAAGAGCCGGAAGCGCTTGCGCTGGATAATCAGCGGGTCAAAGGGGTTCAGGATATGAACCTGCTCCTGCGCCGGATCTGGAATCGCGTCGAGTGTATCCGTCCGAACCCAGTGCAGCAATTCGCCCGCTCCCAGTTGCACAGGTATCAGCTCCTTGCGCCGTACGCGCGACTCCACCAGCCGCCTCATCGCTGGTTTGCGCGGAGGGTCCAGATGACAGATCGATTCCACACTCACAATTCCCTGCGCTTGCAGGGCACGATCCAGCAGATAATTCAAAGTTTCCCGTTCAGTAGCGGCATGTGGCAGACGCTCCCACCCGAAATGGCGGGTCATAAGCTCATAGGTCTTCAGCATTCCCACCCGCTGGCTGATCGTGACCAAACCCTTATAGAAGGCCAGCTCCAGAACGCGCTTGGAAGGCTTGCGGCTGGCCCACGCGTGGTCTTTTTCTACCGGCTCGTCCGATATGTCGCGGATGGTAAGTGCGCCATCCTTGCGAATACGCGACACTATTTTGCGCAGGTCGCCATCCGCAACCGTGCCGAACCAGCCATTGCGGCGCTGCCAATCCTGGCCAGCCTGGCGCATATCGCGCACATAAAATCGCAGGCTCTCCGTTGGCACGTACGAGAGCGCGTGCGTCCAATACTCAAAAATGGTCTTGTCGATGCTCTGTGCCTGATACAGATGCTCGCGCCGATACCCCGGAATACGCGTATAGAGAATGTGGTGATGGCTGCGCTCGATGACGAAAATGGTGTCAATCTGCAAGTAGCCCAGGTGCGCCACCGCTGCCGGCGTGGCTTGCGAGCCAGAGCCAAAGGGTTCGGCAGTGTCCAGACGCTGGGCATGCAGCCAGATTCGTCGGCCCTGCGCGGAGGTGAGTTGGATGGACGGGTTCAATGAGGGTCTCTGGTAGCCAAAAGAAATTCTTTCATAAACTTTCGCTCTTGTGAGCGCCGAAAAACGCAGCGCAATGGTTATCGCTGCTGGCAGTCTCAAAAATCTATGGGGTTCTTCAGCCTCTCCGGCATTCCCAGCAAAGGGCACCAACTCGCCGACATTAAACTTGTTAATTACCAAAGATACCTTTCCGTGTTACCTGGGTCACCTTACTATTGTCCTAACGGTCAGTTACCTTATTGAACAGAAGACACCCTCATTTGCGCCCTCAATGAATTTCGAATGATTCGGCACAGCCTGGCCGCTGGCGCCTGGAAACAAGGGATTTGCTATGTCAAAACGGGGTACGCTTCGCAGGAAAGTGGTCCTGCCCGTAACAGTCATTCTGCGCAACGGCGAAGAGAAACAACTCGCGCATACTCTTGATATCACAGAGACTTCCGCCCGTCTGGGAGGGCTGAGCTCGCTGCTGGAGCCCGGCGAAATCATTGAAGTCCAGCGCGGCGGTGTGCGCGCCAAATTTGAAGTCCACTGGATGGGCGAACCCACCAGCACCCTTTCCGGACAGGCCGGCATCCGCGGCGTAGACCCAAACAAATCTATATGGGGTATTCAGCTTCCTGCGGACGAGCCCGATACGGCCACTTCCGCTCGTGCGTTGAGTGGGACGGGATTGTCGCGTGGACTGTCGATTGCCACCGCAAATTCTGAGCCGCATCCGCGCTATGAATGCAACGGCGGCGCAACCCTGCTGGCTCCGGGATCGACCTACCCAGTGCGCGTACAGCTCAAGAATATTCATGTTGGTGGATTTTACGTGGAAAGCACCACGACCTTGCCAGTGAAAACAATCGTCACCATTGACGCAAAGCTGGACGGCATTCAAGTAGAAACTTTAGGGGTGGTAAACAGCATTACTCCACGCATAGGCATGGAAATTGCCTTCCATAAGATTTCCGCGGAGAGCCAGCGCAAGGTTCTGCAGGCCCTGCAAAAGCTAAAACAACAATTATGGGACGCACAACAGGTTCCCGCTCTTGCCGTAGTGCGCGGTCCAGTGCCCGTGCCTCAGGCGGAGAATACCCCTGAGACCACTGCTCAACCGCCCAAGTCAGACGCTTGCCGAATTCTGGTGCACATTTGCCAGACTCTGGCTGCCGACTTTGAGGTCTGGAAGTCTGCACGCTCCGTGAGCGAGATTGCCGAGCTGCGCAAAGCTGTAACGGAGCTGCACAAAAAACTTTCAACCGTCACGCAACTGGAAGAAATGGAGTTTCTGGCGGTAAACCTGCCAGCCGGCAGGGCCTGATTTTCTGGGGAACAAATTTCTACGGCCTGGTTGGTGAAGCGTAATTTGTGAATCTGATTTTAGACCCTAACCCATGGGGCACATCCCTTGGGTCACAACTTAAAGGCGCGTTACAAACCAAGATCTGAGTGCAGGGCCGCATCTGAGATTGCCGCCAGCAGCTTCTTCGCGTCCACGGGCTTGGTAACGTAGGCATCCATTCCGGCTTCCAGGCAACGCTCGCGGTCGCCGCTCATGGCATGCGCCGTCATGGCTATGATTGGCAAATGCTTCCGCGTACCGCGCTCCTGCTCGCGTATCACGCTGGTCGCCTCAAATCCATCCATATCGGGCATCTGCACATCCATCAGCACTAAATCAAAGTTTTCATCTTCCAGGGCTTTCAACGCGGCTTTGCCGGTGCCCACTACCACGGCTGAATGCCCTTGCTTGGCCACCAGGCGTGTGGCCAGACGCGAATTCACCAGATTGTCTTCAGCAATCAGGATGCGTAATTTCTTTTGTTCCGCGGCAGAGACAGCCCGCAGTTCCTGGCTTCCATTGGCAGTTGCATTCTGCAAATTCTCGGTGGCCGTGCCGAAACACGCGGTGAAATGGAATGTGCTGCCTTTGCCCGGATCGCTCTCCAGCCATATTCTGCCGCCCATCAGCGCCACCAGTTGTGACGCAATGGCAAGCCCCAAACCTGTACCGCCATATTGGCGTGTGGACGAGCTGTCAGCCTGCGCGAAAGCTTCAAAAATCGTGTTTTGCTTTTCTGCCGGGACGCCAATGCCAGTATCGCTTACGCTGAATTGCACCGTATTTTCACCCGACGCATCCGTGAGTTTTTTGACCAGCACCAGGATCTCGCCCTGCTCGGTAAATTTGATTGCGTTGCCAATCAGGTTCATCAGCACCTGCCGCAGCCGGCCAGGGTCGCCTATCTCAGTCTGCGGCAAATCCGGCGAAAAATGGCAGAGCAGTGAAAGTTTTTTCTGTTGCGCTTGAACCGCCAGCTCGCGGGTCGTCGCTCGCACCACGTCTCGCACGCTGAAAGGCACGCGCTCCAGTACCAGCTTGCGCGCCTCAATTTTTGAAAAATCCAGAATGTCATTGATGATATTCAGCAGCGCCTCCGCCGAACTCTTGACCGTGGTGAGATACTCGCGCTGTTCTTCGTTCAGGTCAGTTTCCAGCGCCAGCCCGGTCATGCCGATCACGCCATTCATCGGGGTGCGGATTTCATGGCTCATGTTGGCCAGAAATTCGCTCTTGGCTCGGCTTGCGGCTTCGGCTGCTTCTTTCGCCAGCCGCATCTGCTCTTCCGCCTCTTTGCGCGCGGTGATATCTACAAAAGTGCCTTCCACTTCAGGCCCCATGGGCCCTTCCACCAGGCTGGTGTTCGACATCGCCCAGACATAGCTTCCATCTTTGCGGCGCAGTTTGATTTCCTGGTTGAATACGCTGCCCTGCTCGGCCATCCTGAAATCTATGGAGTTCTTGTCTGTTGAATCAAAGAACGCGTCTGAGGCGGGCCGGCCAATCAAGTCCTCGCGTGAGTCATATCCCAGGATTTTTGCGCCGGCTTCATTGCAATCCAGAAAATTTCCAAACTGCGAACAGCGGAATACCCCGGCCATGTTGCGCTCAAACAACAGGCGATATTTCTGTTCGGACTGGGTCAGCGCATCCTGCGCCCGCGTTTGCTCAGTAATGTCTGAGAGCAGTCCGCTTGCGTATTTCAACCCGCTGGCCTCGTGCGTTCCCACGGAGCGGGCATGCACCCAGATCCATGTGCCATCAGCGTGTACAGCTCTAACTTTTACGTCAAAAAGTTTTCCCGTGGTGAACAATTGTTCAAAGCCGGCGCGCGCGATTTCCAAATCATCGGGATGTATACATTCCAGCCACGCACCTGCACCACGACGGTAAAATTCTTCCGGCCGCAGGCCCAGCATTTTTTCCACGTTCGGGCTGGCAAAGGTAATGCGCTGCTGTTCATCCACCATCCAGACCACGTCTGGAATGTTATTCACCAGGTTGCGGTATCTCTCGTCCGCTTCACGCAATGCCTGCTGCGCAGCCTTGGTTTGCGTAACGTCACGGACGATCGCGGATACTCCAATCACTTCTCCCTGCGGATTCTTAATGGGAGAGTAGGTGAGCGCCAGCTCAACTTTTCGCCCGTCTTTGCGCTGCCGCAGGCTTTCAAAACGGACTACCTCACCGGCCAGGGCTCGTGCGAATATTTTTTCGTATTCTTCAATACGCTCCGGGGGTACGAACATCCTGTTGGATCTCCCCATGACTTCTTCAGCCGTATAGCCGTAAATGGCTTCAGCCCCTTTGTTCCAGCCGACGATCATAGTGTCGCGAGAGGCAGCCACAATCGCATCTTCAGAAGATTCCACCACGGCGGCAAGAATGCTGCGTGCATCCTCAGCTCGTTTGCGTTCGGTGATGTCTCGCAAAATGGAAGCCACGGCCACCAGCTTTCCCTGATCGTCTTTCACAGGAGAGACTGAGGCAGATATTTCTATGCGACGGCCATCTTTGGTCATGGCGCTGCCGTCAAAAGTCGAGACAGTCTCACCGCGGCGCACGCGCTCAATCACGCCTTTTACCATTTCGGAGGCTTCTGAAGTCGCCAGCGCGGAAATGTTCCGCCCAATCATTTCTTCAGGCTGATAGCCGAAGAGTGATTCCGCTCCCTTGTTCCAGCTAACAATGATTCCTTCCGGCGTCCGCCCTATAATGGCATCTTCAGAAGAATCAACGATTGAAGCCAGAAATTTCTGCGCTTCTTCCGCCGCGCGACGCTGCGTCACGTCCTGCTTTATGGCGATGTAGCCAGTAATGCATCCCAGGGAATCGCGCAACGGCGTAATGGTTGTTTCTTCTGTGTAAAGTGAGCCGTCTTTGCGGCGGTTGATTAGCTCTCCATTCCAGATGTTCCCAGCACGGATGGTCCGCCAGACATTGTCATGAAAGGCGTCGTCGTGCATATCTGATTTAAGAATGCGTGGAGTCTGCCCCATTACTTCCTGGCTGGTATAGCCAGTGATGCGGGTGAATGCGGGATTTACGTAACGAATATTTCCAGAGGCGTCAGTAATCACTATCGCTTCCGCGGTCTGCTGGATGGCCGCGATCAGGTCGGCTTTCTCAATCTCTTCCAGCTGGCGATGGGCGGCAAGAATGCAGGCCTGCGTAGGCTCTCCGAAGGATGGGTCTACATCCGCCCGGCCAGAGGACTGGCGCAGCGGAGTTGACGCATCAACACCGTCCATCGGATTGCTCTCTGCCAAGACTGGCTCCTTCGCCACCAATCATCCCTTTCGCGGCATGCCAAATGCAAGGGCACTGCCGCTACCGTCTGGAATCGCTAATACAAGTTTAGCTAAATTAAGAAAAGCTTTAGATCAAACAAGGCGACGCAAATCATACGATCCCGCCGCGGTTCTCATAGGATTATCGGCACACCTATTGTGCCATTAATAGCAGCCACTGCCCGATAGGTACTTCACCGCAGGGGCCCTTTGTACTGGGGAGTTCTGAGTACTCAAGTCCTTTCCTTTTCTGCCGATAGAAGGGTCAAGGAGTTGCCACATGTCTTCCAGAAATCGTTCCACCAGGAGCAGTCTGCGCCGCAAGGTGGTGTTGCCGGTTACCGTGTTCCGGCAAAATGGGCAGGAGAAACAATTGGCCCACACCCTGGACCTCACTGAAGTCTCTGCCCGTTTGGGTGGGTTGCTTTCTTTGCTGGAACCAGGAGAGGTCATTGAGATCCAGCGCGGCGCCGTAAAAGCCAAATTTCAAGTGTTCTGGATGGGAGCGCCTGGCAGCGCCATGCAAGGCCAGGCCGGCGTTCGCAGCATTGAGCCAAACAAGAACATATGGGGCATAGGCTTGCCGTCTGACGAAACGGACACCAAACTGGCCTCGCCGCGCAAAGCAGAATCTGAATCGAATACTGAAAGTCGGCCGGCCCCGGAAAAGCGCTGGCATACGCGCTTTGAATGCAATGGCGGCGCATCTGTGAGGGTTGAAGGCTCAGGTTTTCCAGTCCATGGCCAGGTAAAGGATATTGCCCAGGGCGGCGTTTACGTGGAAACCACCGCGCCACTTCCAACCAACACTGAAGTTTACGTAAAGATGAATGTGGAAGGCGTTGCCATTGAATCAGCGGGCGTTATCCGAACCAGCTATCCCATGGTTGGCATGGGCATCAGCTTCCAGAATATCTCCACGGAAAATCAGGAGCGCATTGATGGCATTATCCAGGCCATTCGCGCCAAGGCTGCTGCGCCAAAGAATCTAACCGAGACGGCTTATGCGCCGCCAGCCAGCCAGCCCAAAACAAACTCCACGGGACTTCATCTGGATGCATATCCGGTGCGCGTGCTGGCCATGGCTTGCCGAACTCTGGCTGCTGACTTTGACAGCTGGAAGGCTTCTCGCTCACCCGCTGAACTGGATGAGCTTCGCCTGGCGCTGGTTGAACTGCAGCAGAAACTCTCTCCCACGCCGCAGATTGAATTGATAGATTTTCTCTCTTCAACCGTGCCCCGTGGTGGACACGCCTAATTTCTCTTAGCTCCTATTCGCCACCTTGGCCGAACATTGCCAGGGTGGCTTTTTTATTACCTCCGATGTTTTGCAGTTATTTCTCGTCTTCTATTTTTTATCCAGACCGCAGGTCTGCCCAGCATTGTGCGCGAAAAATATCAGGAACAGCAGCAGCAGGCCAATATTATCCAGCTCATTGCCAAAGTAGCGCCACACCGGTACGCCCTGCGGAAGGACCCACGTGGAAAGCAAAAGATTGAACATAAATAACGCCCCGGCGATCGCAAAAGGGCGCACCCAGAACCCCAGCACCATGGAGAGTCCAATCAGCAGCTCCGCTACTCCCACGCCGTAAGCTGAAGCCACCGGATATTTCAGCGTCTCCCGCAAAAACGGCTTATATGCGTTAATGGCGCTTTCCTGCACGTATCCGGTCACATATTTCTGGTAGCCGCCATGGGCAAACTCATGTCCCATGAGTTTGTACTGCGCAAAAAACAAAAACATAATGCCAATTACAATCCGCGCCACTGCCATGGTCATGGACGATGAGCCGCTATTCCCCTTACCTGCCATTCTTTCTCCCCTTGTAATGAACGTGAATCAATGTGAACGAATGTTTTGCCTCTTGTGATCAGTGCCAGCTATTGCTGCTTGTATACCTTTCCATCTTTCATCACAAACGTTACGGCTTTCAAGGTTTCAATATTTGCCAGCGGGTCTCCCTGCACGGCTACGATATCTGCAAATGCTCCGGGCGCAATCACGCCTATCTGGCCTTTCATCTCCAGCAGATCAGCGGCAGTTGAAGTCGCGGACTTAATGGCGTCCATGGGCGACATGCCGAATTTCACCATGTAGCCAAACTCATTCGCGATAGGCTCCGTCCACGGAATACCGCCCATGTCTGTGCCAAAGGCAATTTTGATTCCTGCCCTCATGGCCTTTTTGAAAGAGATTTCATGCACCGCCGCACGTGCGCGATCGCGCTGGCCGTCCGGTGTATTCGCCGGGGCCCAGTCTGTGTAATAGACGGCCAGGGTTGGCACGTACCACGTACCGTTCGCCCGCATCTGTGCGATGGCGCCATCATCCAGATCGAGTCCGTGTTCAATCGAATCACATCCGCCATCCAGCGCCCGGTGCAGGCCGATCCCGCTGTACGCATGGCACGCCACTTTCTTCTGCTGCCCATGCGCCTCATCGACCACGGCCTTCAACTCTTCCACGGTTAGCGTGGGTTGCGAAACCAGGTGGCCGTCTTTATCAACCCACGAGCGATGCGTCATATAAACCTTGATCCAGTCCGCGCCGTTCTCCAGTTGCTGCCGCGTAATCTTGCGCAGCTCTACTGGTCCATCGCCAAGCTGCGCACCTTTGGGCACAACAATGTCAGGGTTATAGCCTTCCAGCGGATATCCGCCCGTGACCGAGATGGCCCGCGTTACCACCAGCATGCGCGGGCCGGGAATAAAGCCATCATTAATCGCTTCTTTAATTCCCACATCGCCATAGCCCGCGCCTTCAGTCTCAAGGTCGCGCAAGGTGGTAAAACCCTCTTCCAGTGCGCGCCGCGCGGCCACGGCAGCCCGAGCCGCCCGGTACGAGGAAGGATGCCTCAGCAACTGCACGTCATATCCGCCTTCAGCCGGATCTTCACCCTGAAGAAAGATATGCGTATGTGTGTCAATCATGCCCGGCAGCACCGTTACTCCAGCCGGCAGATTCACAAGCGTAGCGCCAGGCGGAAGATTGCCGCTGGCACTCTCAGTGATACTTTCAATCTTGTTGCCCTTAATCACAATCAGCACATTGTGCCGGGGCTGCGCCGCTAGGCCATCAATCAAGTTGGCCGCGCGGATGGCAATAATCTTCTCCGCGGCTGGAGCGGCTTTTGCCGGCTCACCACCCTGCGCCATGGCAGTGGTTACAAAGGCTGCGGACAGCAGCAAGACAAAGATCGACAGACTGGCTTTAAGGCTTGGCATGTTGATGGTTCTCCAAACGTGATTTTTAGGCTCCATACAAATACGCCTTGTGATCTGAATATGCAATCGTTTATGAATTCTATCTGGAGTGCAGGACTCCAAAAGAGCAATGGTAGAAAATGATTGACTGAAAAATATAAAGATAAGAGATAAATGATTTTGGGCAGATGAGAATTCTGATAGCGGTGCGGTTGCGCACAAAAAAATCAGGGCAGCCTAAGCCGCCCCGATGTGTTTTATGTGAAGAAATTTACGCTGGTGAAGGTTTACCAGGCGCCATTCCAGGCGTTCTGCCGGGCTCTGGTTTCAGAACCTGCTGCACGGCGCCGTCGCCGCTGTCACCTTTTTGCGGGATCACACGCGCTGGAAGCTGCTTGCCTTCGAGTATCAGTTTCAACTCATTGGCATCCAGAACTTCGCGCTCCAGCAGGGCCAGTGCTATGCGGACCATGGCATCACGATTTTCCAGAATTATGTTCTTGGCTTTCTCATAACCGGTATTGACCAGGCGACGCACTTCAGAATCAATCTCACGCGCCGTCTCTTCGCTGAAATCGCGATGCTGTGAAAGCTCACGTCCCAGGAAGATCTGCTCTTCCTTCTTGCCGAAGGTCAGCGGTCCCAGGCTGCTCATGCCCCATTCACAGACCATCTTGCGCGACATTTCAGTAGCGCGCTCAATGTCGTTGCCCGCGCCGGTGGACATCTGGTTGAGGAAGATTTCTTCCGCCAGGCGTCCGCCCATCATCACGGCAATTTGTGTGTTCAGGTAATCGAGCGTGTAGTTGTGCTTGTCAGTCTCAGGCAGCTGCATGGTTACGCCCAGCGCCATGCCGCGCGGGATAATCGTGACCTTATGCAGCGGATCAGCATGCGGCATCAGGGCTGCCACAATGGCGTGGCCGGCTTCGTGATAGGCCGTAACCTTTTTCTCGTCTTCTGTAAGCAGCAGGCTCTTGCGTTCTGCGCCCATCAGGACTTTGTCTTTCGCCAGCTCAAAGTCATACATCAGCACAGACTTGCGATTGTTGCGGGCTGCGTTCAACGCAGCTTCATTCACCATGTTGGAAAGCTCGGCTCCGGAGAAGCCCGGTGTGCCGCGCGCCAGAATGGAGAGATCAACGTCATCTGCCAAAGGAATCTTGCGTGTGTGTACACGGAGAATCTCTTCGCGTCCGCGAACATCTGGAAGTGGAACCACAACGCGGCGATCAAAACGTCCCGGACGCAGCAGCGCCGGATCAAGTACGTCAGGCCGGTTGGTTGCGGCAATCAGGATCACGCCTTCATTCGATTCAAAGCCGTCCATTTCGACCAGCAGTTGATTCAGTGTCTGCTCGCGCTCGTCGTGTCCGCCGCCCAGGCCTGCGCCACGGTGGCGGCCCACGGCATCAATTTCGTCGATGAAGATAATGCAGGGAGCATTCTTCTTGCCCTGCTCAAACAGATCGCGCACGCGGCTTGCGCCCACGCCTACGAACATTTCTACGAAGTCAGAACCGGAGATGCTGAAGAACGGAACATTCGCTTCACCGGCAACGGCGCGCGCCAGCAAGGTCTTACCTGTTCCCGGATGGCCAACCAGCAGAACGCCTTTAGGAATGCGTCCACCGAGCTTCTGGAATTTTTGTGCTTCGCGCAGGAACTCAATGATCTCCCGCAGCTCTTCCTTGGCTTCATCTACACCGGCAACATCTTTGAAAGTAATCTTTTTCTGCTGCATGGAGAGCAGCCGCGCGCGGCTCTTGCCAAAACTCAAAGCTTTATTGCCGCCGGTCTGCATTTGGCGGATCATCACAAACCACAACACACCCAGCAGAAGAAACGGAGAGAACTGGACCAGAACGACTGACCAGCTCCAGCCTTGATTGTCTTTGAATGTGGTCTTGGTGACATCTTTGTGAGCGTCAAGCGCGGTGAGCAGCGCGGGATTGGTGGCTGGCACCACGGAGTGATACATGCTGCCGTCGCGAAGCTTCCCTTTGGCAATATTGCCTTCAATGGCTACATCCACAACCTTGCCATCATTCAGTTCGCTCATGAACTGGGTATAGGAAATTTCCTGGTCTTTGCCGGCATTCGCGCTGCTTTGAACAAATCTCCAAAGAACAAAGGCGACCCCTACGAGCGTTACCCATAAGATCACCGTTTTAAATGTCGAATTCACTGAGTGCTCCTAAATTCCTGGTCAGACACAAGATTTGCTGACCCAACTTGCCTGTTTCAAAAATACGCATCCATATTAAAGACGCTTTGCCATGAAAAAGGTTCCCCAGATGCTATTCAGGTGGGGCAATACCGGTTAGATGCGCGACAACTATCTTTCGGTCTCAAACTTTCTCACTCTCAGGATTTTATACCTATCCGCGCCACTGTGGACGCAGTAAAACCGCTTAAGAGGTGCCTAAGGATTACCCCGGTTCGGCACGGCCAGCTATATAAGGCAGGTTACGGCCAAAATGGCGCTCCCCCAGGCCATAGCCTACGACAAAACTCTCATTCATGAGAAAACCAAAGTAATCCGGCTGTAATGACACTCGTCGCGCTGACTGCTTGTCCAAAAGGACAGCCAGCTTTACGCTGGCCGCGCCCCGGCTGACCAGGTTCCGGATCAGGAATTCACTGGTAATTCCAGACTGCACCAGCGCCTCAACCAACAAGACGTCTCGGCCGCTTACATCGAGCTCTGGACTGAAGAAAATCTGGGTGGTAGAGGCGTCAGTCTCCGTGGATTCCGCTTTCACAAACTGGCAAACCACGTTCAAGTCCAGTTCACGCACCAGGTCAGCCATAAAAATAAAGCCGTTTTCCATTACGCCGACCACATGTACCGTTTTACCCTTGAAATCACTGGAGATATTGCGCGCCATCTCCTGCACGCGCTTCCTGATCTGCTCGGCTGAAATCACTACCTTGGGGTATTCAAGCTTGGGATTTTGAGATGGACCAGACTCTGGCTGAACGCCGTTTTCCTTTGCCTCAGCACTCATTTTCCATCTCCTCAATCAGGATTGCGTCGCCCGAGCTGCTGGCAAAATCTTTAGACACGGGGAAGCCGCGTATCCAGACAATTTGGCCTGCGCTCTCAATCACCGGCCACGTCTTGCGCTGGGCAAGCGAAAAACGCTCCCCCAGACGATCAGGTTGCAGTAGCTCTTTGACTTTCTTTGGAGATTGGCTGTGCGCCGGAAAGAATCTGTCACCAGCACGCCAATTTCTAACCGTTAACTCTGGGCCCAGCAGGCTGGGGTTCAAAAGCGATGCCCCATTATACCCTGAAACCTTTTGTTTTCCAGTACTTATTAGCCGTGTCCGGATAGTCGAGCCCAACTCTGGAATGGCAACTTCTCCCGGAATTGGCAGCGAGTAAGAGTAGTTTTCCAGCGATTTCTCAGCTTTTCGGCTGAACTGGAGCTCTCGCAGGGTGCGATTTACTGCCAGTTCGCCGGGTAAAGCTGGACTCTTGGTCGGCCGATCTTGCTCTAAAAGCAGCGTAAGTTGTTGAATATGCTTGAATTCCAGCGAGACGCCGAAGCGCTCGGCCGTTCCCTGAAGCACGAGCCGTTGTAGCGCTAAGGGCAGTCCGTGAAAGGCAGCGATATCCAAAGCCAGAACGCCTTCCGCATCACCACTGGTGCTTCTTCCGCTGCGGCTGGGTTTGCCCTGGAGGATCAAACGCGGCAATAGCTGAGAGAGTTCACTGCTCCAATATTCCTCTTCCGCTCGCGCCAGTTCGGCCAGATCAGCCAGCGTCTGCCGGATCGCCGGATTGAAATCCCGCTCCAGCAAAGGCAGCAAGCTGTGCCGGACACGATTGCGCGTGTGGGCGACATCTTGATTCGAAGCGTCCTCGCGCCATCGCTGGCCCATTGATTTCAAGTAAGCCTCAACTTCAATGCGGCTGGTGGTCAACAATGGCCGGATCAGATGCTTTGCCTTTTGCTCTGGAGCAATTCCCGCCAGCCCGCGCGTGCCTGTTCCGCGAAGAATGCGCATCAACACGGTTTCGGCCTGATCGTCTTGCGTGTGCGCTGTAGCAATCAGGTCTGTTTTGCTTTTCTGATCTTTCCCTGGATTCACTAGTTCGGCAAACCATTCGTGTCGCAGATCCCTGG
>DASXZE010000025.1:0-9856 GCA_036502105.1 Candidatus Angelobacter sp.
CAGGGCACCTGCCGCATGACGGAAGATAAACCCGCGCCAGAAGAGAAAGCGCCTGCGGCCAAGGCGGCTGATCTGTCATCACTGAGCTCCATGCTGGCGTCACGCTGGAAAAGCGGTGGATCACCCATCGCCGCCAAGCCAGACGCATCGTCTGCCGGACAGATTCGCAGCTTCCACATCAGCAAGCTTGATCCCGCGACGAAGAAGATTGAACTGGAGCTTGCGAAGAAATAAGCTACGAGACAGTCAGGGACTGGATGAATTGGATCAGCTACTCAATACGTACATAGTACTGCCTCCAAGGATTGTCAGACAATTTTCAGTCGATAAACAATGATCTCAACCTTATGAATGACACTCCTGGACGTGGACAAATCCTTGAGCAGGCCTTCGACAGGAAACTTTGTAGCTCGCACGAAAACTGCCGGCAGTTGTTTTGCAGTTGCATTCAAGTGGGGGCTGAGCTGACGCTCATCCCAATACGTCCACCGAATTGGATGAACGATCTATGGGGACCAGACTTCTGCAAGAACGACAGGAAATAAGCACATGCTTACAAAGCGAATACTTGTAATAATGGTAGGAATAATTCTTTCGTTCTTGTTGACCGCGTTTGGAACATACATCATTACAGACCATACGACAACTGGCCGCTTGGCCATCTTTGCAATTCGCCATTCTCACGACATGACTGACCAGCAACTGGTTCAAGCTGTCGGACAAGATCCGTTTGCTGTTGTTCGTCGCGCTGGACGAATGATGAAAGCGGTAGATCCTATTGTCTCTTTGATATTGGGAATTCTTGTGGGCTGCTTCGAGAGACGAATGCCCGGGAAGATAACTGTATTGGTTCTAATGCCATATTCCCTGTGGGCATTCTTCAAATTAGCATTCGCAGTTCCTCGTCCCAACGGATCGACTGCGCTTGAAATCGTAAGAACCATGGGAATCGAAACCCTATATATTGCCATAGGAGCCTTCGCTGCAATTGCAGTTGTTCGCTTCTTGGGTCGTCAGCATAAAGTCGCGTCGGCCACAGCAGCCTAGTCGTGTTACAACAAGGCTTGGTTTGTGAGCGTTCTTCTCTTTATTCCGCCGACGGACAATTGGAAGCTGAACGCTCTCATCGGTCTGATTGGATTTTGCTTGTTGTGATAAGGGTAGTATCGGCCTTTCGTCGCAAGGACTGATTATTCCCAGCAAAGAACGTGATTCCGAAACCGTTCGTAACTATGCCGGAATTTCCTGACATCGTCGTTTACATGGAAGCGCTGGAGCAACGTGTGCTCGGGCACACGCTTGAAAATTTTGACGTTCGCGGCCCGTCGCTTCTCCGCACCGCCGATCCTCCCATTCAATCCATTCAAGGCCGCAAGGTCACCAGCCTCCGACGCATCGGCAAGCGCATTGCTTTCGGTTTCGACAATGATCTCTGGCTGGTCTTCCACCTCATGATCGCCGGCCGTCTGCACTGGAGCGAGAAGCGCAAAACGGCCGACGGCCGTCGCACCCTTGCCGCCTTCGATTTCGACAATGGCACGCTCACTCTCACAGAAGCTGGCACCAGAAAGCGCGCATCGCTGCATCTGGTCCGAGGAGAAGCCGGTCTAACCGCACTCGATCCCGGTGGCATTGACGTTTTTGCCGCATCGCTCGATCAATTCAGCGCCGTGCTTACCTCAGCCAATCACACACTCAAGCGCTCACTGACCGATCCACATCTGTTCAGCGGCATCGGCAATGCCTACTCGGACGAAATTCTTTTTCACGCGCAGCTCTCGCCCGTTCTTCTGACGCAACGCATGAATCCCGAGCAGATCAAGCGGCTCTATGACGCCACGCGCAAAACGCTCACGCAATGGACAGACTTACTGCGCCAAGACAGTGGCAGCGGCAAGAAATTTCCAGAAAAAGTCACGGCATTTCGCCCCGAGATGGCAGTCCACGGACGCTATGGCGAACCCTGCCCAACCTGCGGAGAAAAAGTCCAGCGCATCCGCTACGCTTCAAACGAAACCAATTACTGCCCACACTGCCAGACAACCGGAAAGCTGCTGGCCGACCGTTCTCTCAGCCGGTTATTGAAACAGGACTGGCCAAAAACACCAGAAGAGCTGGAAGAGCGGCGCAAAGCTTAGCATCCCGAAGCACGATCCGCGAAAATTCGCGGTAAAGTTTTTTAGCTCTTGAGATTATGCCGGTACCCAAACGCGCAAGAACCGTTTTCCTCTGCGTCCTTTGCGCCCTCTGCGGTAAATTCTTATGTAGTTAGCGTCGCACTGCCGTTCCCACCAGTTCCGTTACTGCTGAGCCAATCCGCTCCAGCGCTGTCCTCACTTTTTTCGGCTCGTAGCCCACGGTAATGCGTAGATGGTTCTCCGTTCCCAGGTAAGCTCCGGGCGCCACCAGCACTGAAACTTTCTCGCGGATAAGATTGGCCAGCTCCACTGACGGCATATCCATCTGGTATTGCACAAACGCGATGGAGGTAGCCACCGCCGGGCTCACAGAAAACTTCCCGTCCTGCTGCCGCACCCAGGTTTCAAGAATTGCATGCCCTTCGCGCGAGAGCTTGCGCTGTCTTTCCAGCAGCATCTGGCGCTTCGCCGGGTGCAGCGCAATTTCCGCCAGAGTCATGCTTGGACCAGATGCAGCAATCACCGCGTACTCATGCCGCCGCCACAGTTCTTCAATCATCTCAGGCGACGCCACCACCCAGCCAATGCGCAGTCCCGCCAGCCCATAAGCCTTGGACATGCTGTTCACGCAGAGCGCGCGATCATACGTGCCCCAGAAGCTCGGTGTTTCACCGCCGTGCATTTCTGTCCCGCGATAAACCTCGTCAGCGTGCAGCCACGCGCCAGCTTTCTGGCAGATGCTCACAATCCGCAGCATGTCTGCCGGAGAAAGAATGCTGCCCGTAGGATTGTTGGGATTGACGATTGAAACCAGCTTAGTCTTGGCCGTGACCATCGACTCTAGTACATCCAGGTCAAGCCGCCAGTTGTTGCCCTGGCACAACTGCGCTTCTTTCACCTGGCAGCCCAGGTTCTTGGCCAGCCCCCACACCTGACGGTATCCGGGTGAAACCACAACCACCTCGTCACCGGGCTCAAGCAGTGTGCTGCAAACCATCCAGTTGGCCTGCGCCGCGCCCACGGTTACTAAAATGTTTTCCGCAGATGCACCGGAATAAAGCGCGGCAACCCGTTCACGCAGCACTCGAGTGCCATTCACCTCAGGATAGTAAAGCGGCAACTCCAGCAGCGGCATTGGATCATCACCGGACATCAGGTCGCTCACGTTGGCGCACTGGACAGAGCTATCCGCCAGGTTGATCTCCACCGTCCGCTCATAGAGCGATTGGAAATATTCCAGGTCAAAATTCTGAAATTTATTTTTAAGGGTCATACAGCAGTCCTTGTTGACGATTATCCATATTGCAAAAATATCAAAACAACGTCATCCTGAGAGCCGTGCAGGAGCACAAGATTTCCCCATTGTGCGAGCACGGTTCGAGGGAACCCTGTGTTTCTTTTATGTGCTGGCGATCATTACATTGCTGCGCTCTTCCGCTTCTTCCAGTAAAAATAAAATGGTACGCCCAGCGCCACAATTGCGGTGCCCACTAACGTCTCTTTTGTCTTTTCCATCGCAGCGTTAATCGCCCACAAGCTGCCCAGCACCACATAAATCGCCGGCACCCACGGATAACCGGTGCACAGGTAAGGTCGTGGCGTATCCGGCTGCTTGCGCCGCAGCACGAACAGGCCCGCTACAGTCAACACATAGCTGAGCACCATCATGAACATCACGTAGGTAAAAAGCTGGTCGTATTTGCCGCTGAGCGCCAGCACCGCAGACCATACGGATTGCAGCACCAGGCTTATCACCGGCGTATGCCACCGTGGATGCACCCTGGCCAGCGACCGAAAAAAGACGCCGTCTTCCGCCATAGCGTAATAGACGCGGGCGCCGCTCATCAGGCAGGGAGCCATGGCGCCAAAACATGAGAGCGCCACCATCATTGAAAGCCACGGCGCGACTCTGCCGGAAAACATGGAGACGGCCGCCGTCTGCGCCACAGCCTCCTGCGCGGCAATTTCTTTCATCGGCAGCGCGTAAACATACACTGTGTTAATGGCGATATAAACCACGCCTACCAGCAGCAATCCCCAGATCAGCGCACGGGGCAAATTGCGTTGCGGATTTTTTACCTCGCCGGCAACAAACGTTACATAGACCCAGCCATCATAGGCCCAGAAGACAGCGATTAGCGCCACGCCAATCCCTGTCACCAATGAAGCCGAGCCCGGTGCGGCAGGAAGTGCGTGCTGTAAGTGGCTCCATGATCCGCGCCCCAGAAACAAACCGCCCAGCACAAAAACTGCCACCGCCGCGAACTTGGCCCATGTGGCGATGTTCTGCAGCACCGCGCCTTTTTTTACGCCAAAAATATTGATCAGGGTTTGCAGAGCAATGGCAGCCAGCGCGATCATGTGTCCGCGCGTCACATCCACAAATCGCAGCGAGAGCACAACCTGCTCCACGCGCAACGCAGGAAATGTCTGTCCCAGATAAGTGTCAAAGCCCACGCCCAGCGCAGCCACCGTTCCGGTGGCGCTTACCAGGAAATACATCCAGCCGTACAGGAAGCCGGCGGCGTCGCCGTAAGCCTCGCGCATGTAAACGTATTGCCCGCCAGCGCTGGGAAACATGGCCCCCAGTTCGGCAAACGCGAAGCAAGCCAGCAGCGCCATGCCCATGCCAATGACCCATACAAAAAGAAAGAGCCACGGTTGCCGCGTATTCACGGCTACATCTTTTGCGGTGAGAAAAATGCCCGACCCAATAATTCCGCCCGCCAGCAGCAGAATGGAGTCAGTGAGTGACAGTCCGCGGACGAGCTTATTTTCCGTAGGCTTTCCTTCTGTGAGCCCAGTTTCTGTAAACCCGGTTTCAGTTGTGTCGGATTGTGGCAAGAGTCAGGCCGCGTCCTCTCGCGGATGAGATATCATCCTCTTTTTGCAGGCTGCGTCAAGCCTCAAGGCCGGTTCGGCAGCTTCACCTTGCGGTCTTCCGGTTTCATGGAGTTGAACTCTTCTGACTTTCCTTTAGGGATGCTGAGCATTGTCCATGCCTCACCGCGCAGATGTTTGCCCACATAAAGAATCTGCCCCACGTGATACGCGGTATGCATCAGGCTGCGGTTAATGGCCTGCAAAATGGTATGCGGCTCGCCACGAATAGGCACCGTCACCGCAAAATCTTCCGGCTTGAGCGCAGCGATGGTGTCAAAAATAATCTTAAAGCTCTCTTCCCAGCGGCGCATCAGATCAACCCGCGTATCCGCAGGCGTCAACACAAACTCCTGGTCGCGATGGCGGTCCGGCTTCTCGCCGTCAGAGGTAAGAAAGTCTGTCCAGCGCGAACGCAGGTTGCCGGCCATGTGCTTCACCAGCTGGGCAGGGCAGTTGGACTCAGCGTCTGGCGCGCGGAAGAAGTCCTGGTCGCTCAACTGCGCCAGACCGCCATCGGCCAGGCGCTTATATCCCCGGAAACTGCGGCGGACTTCATCCAGAAACGCCGTATCAAAAGACCCATCGGCCATGCGCTAACCTCCTGATTCTTTAGCTTGTCTTTATTCAACAAGAAGAGCTTAACAAGAAACTTGCATCCGAAATTGCCCGGGCTACGTATAACTGTTCAAGAGAGGGCATTTGGAACACGCTGCCGGATTTGAAAACGATAGGCTCACCACGGCGCTGGCGCTCTCAGCCCAGGGTGATTCCACGGCCTTTGCCGAGCTGGTGCAGCAGCACCAGGGCATGGTCTTCAGCATTGCCTATCATTTTCTGCACGACCGCTCACTGGCGGAAGACCTGGCGCAAGAGGTTTTTCTGGAGCTGTACCAGAGCCTGGACCGCATAGAGTCTTCAGCGCACCTCACGTACTGGTTGCGGCGGGTCACGGCCAACCGCTGCATTGACCAGGGACGCAAAAAGCTGCGTCGCCGCGAACTGGCACTGGAAGACGCGCCGGAGCCCAGCGCGCCCTCGCAGGCAAACGATCCGCTGCTGCTGGAGAAATTGCAGCAAAGTGTAGCCGGCCTGCCAGAGAGGCAAAGGATGGTAGTGATCCTGCGCTTTCAAGAAGGTTTAGGGCCAGCCGAGATTGCTGAAGTTTTGGAAATGCCGGTGAACACCGTAAAGAGCACGCTGCATCGCACGCTGGCTGATTTACGCAAAGGGCTCACGCGCAAGATTCGAGAGGTACGATATGCATTTTTCTGAAGACGATTTAAAGAAAGCGCTGGAGCGCAAAGATCCGGGAGCAGGCTTCACACAGCGCGTGATGGCGCGGGTGAATCAGGCCAAGGCTGAAGGCGCCAAGCCAGCAACAAGCCCAGCCAGACCGAAGAAAACCAACGGCGCTCTGCTGGGATGGTGGAAGCTGCGTCCGGCATGGAGCTTTGCCGTGGTGGCCATTCTGCTGCTGTCGTTTGGCTTGGGCGGATACCAGTATTCGGAGTATCGCCACCGGGAAGACATAAAGATAGCGGCGGAGAACCAACGGCAATTAAAAGAAGCGGAAAAGGCCAGAGACCAGGCAATCATGGCGCTGGAGATAGCCCGCTCCAAGCTGAATCATGTTTTAGAGCATGCCCAGCTGGCGGCTGACAGCAGCGATGAAGGTAACGACAAGATCAGGAGACAACGTTTATGAATCGTATTACTAAAATTTCTACTCCACTTTTTATAGGACTGGTTCTGTGCTGCTTTTCCGCGCGCGGCTTTGCCCAGGGCGCCAAGCTGCAACTCGATAGTCTGGACAAACTCAGCGACAAGGCCCACCGCTTTACTGACGTTACGCTGGATGGATCGCTGCTGCAATTTGCCGTGAACCTCATCCAGAAAATTGATGCCGAAGATCAGGATGTGGCCCAGCTCCAGAACATCATCAAAAATCTCAAGGGAATTTACATCAAGAGTCTTGAGTTTGATGAAGCCAGTCAATACAGCAAGGCGGATATTGACGCCATCCGGTCGCAGCTGACCTCGTCGCGCTGGACAAAAATCGTGCAGAGCGTGGATAAGCACAACCATGAATATGACGAGATTTATCTCCTCAAAAACGGAGACCGTGTGAGCGGGGTGGTGATTCTGGTGGCAGAAGCCAAAGAGCTCACGGTGGTGAACCTGGTGGGCGATGTGCCGGTGGATAAAATTGCGGCGCTGGAAAAACATCTTGCTCCTGGCTCCAATGATTCAGACAAAGACAAGGACAAGCCAAAAAACAAACACAAGAAGGAGGAAAGCCATGACGATGAAGAAGAGTAGGCGCTTCCCAGCCGTACTAACGCTGGCGGCCGCAGCATCTTTCTTCGCGCTACCGCAGCCAGCATTCGCCAAAGATGATTTCGGCAAAATCGTTCATCACATTGAAGCGAACTATCACACACATCGCCACTATCGCTTCGTCATGGGGCTGGCTGGGTTCACTTTTAAAGTCTCACACTTTGCCGGCGTAAAAAGTTTTAAGGGCGCTATTTTTGAAAATAGTGAATTCGCGGCCAGCGGCTCTGACACTCGGTTTGACCAGGTGATTCGTAGTGCCATGGACTCCGGCTGGCAGCCACTGGTGCAGTCTTACGATCGCCGCAGCGGTGAGCGCACTTACATTTACGCGCAGGACCAGGGCAAGGACATGCGGGTATTGGTCGTCAATCTTGAGCCAACAGAGGTCGTGGTGCTTCAGGTAAAAGTGGATCCTGCCGAGCTTGCTGACTTTGTGAATGAAACCAGCGCGGGCCATGGACATCCCAATTCGTCAGCGCCCCAGGAAAAAATGCAGCCGGCACTGGAATCGCAAGATGCGAATGTTGAACTCGCTGCGTCCACTTCTTCAACCTGGGACGGCATCTGCCTGTATGCGCAGGAATCGGAAACGCTGGTAGCGAATGAGTTTTAAAAAGTAGCCAAGTCAACTTTTCCCACCGCAACAAAAAATATCAAAAACAAAAAAATGGGCGGCATCACTGCCGCCCGAAAACCTCTGGAGGGAGGAGAAGGAGACCTACTTTGGTGCTTGCTGCGTTTGCTCTACGTTCTGCTTCATGTGGGACTGCCGGCGTTGCTGGCGTTCCTGCATGAGTTGTTGCGCCTTTTGCCGCTGCTCAGGAGTAAGCACGGCAAAGACTTCTGACCGCATGCGCTGTTTCTCCACAATCAAGTCAGTCATAATCTGGGCTTGGTTGCCGGCGAAGGCACGGGTCTGGTTCTCGTCAAAAGTTCCGTTGGTGCTGGCATTCTGCGCCTGTTCGTTCTGGCGCATCTGCTGCATCAAGGGTTTGATCCTGGTTTTTTCACTGGCCATAATGCCCTTGATTTGTGTCTGCTGGGCATCGGTCAGGTTCAGTTGCTTGGTCATGCGTTTCAGCATCCAGCCGCCGTGGTGGCCAAACCCCTTCCCCGGACGTTGCGCCAAAGCCGATGTCGCTATGCCGGCTACCAGGGCCATAAGAATGGCGGGAATAATCAAAAATTGCTTCTTCATAAAATGCTCCTCTAAGGGCAGCAACATTACCCGGCACTACATTATCTGCACAACAAGTGCTCTTGGGACCCCAACAACGGCTGCCACCAGTATTAACCCGGATGCAAAACAAATAACGTTATGAGTTGTTAATTCGTTTATCATGCCTTCACATTTCTTAACCCCCTACTGAGATATATAGGGTTTAAGGTGGCTAGATATGGTTTCTGTCCTTTTAATTGACGACGACACAGAGTTGAGTAAGCTGCTGGAGGAATACCTCCAGAGCGAGCAATTCGAACTTGATGCTGCTCATGATGGCCCTGGCGGCCTGGATAAAGCGCTCACCAACCAATACGCGGTGGTTGTGCTGGACGTAATGCTTCCAGGCATGAGCGGGCTTGATGTGCTCAAACAATTGCGGCAAAAGAGCGCCGTGCCGGTGCTTATGCTCACGGCGCGCGGCAGCGAGCTGGATCGAATCCTTGGTCTGGAACTGGGCGCGGATGATTATCTGGCCAAGCCATTTAACCCGCGTGAACTGGTCGCACGTCTGCGTGCCATTCTGCGCCGCGCCACCACCGGAGGTCCCGCATCATCAGCGCAGCCGGTCCATCTGGCGGGGGTTGATCTGCATCCTGAATCACGCAGCGTTACGTGCAACGGCAAAGCCGTAAATCTCACGGGCGCGGAATTTGATCTGCTCTATACCTTCCTGCGCAATCCCGGAAAAATTATCAGCCGTGAAGATCTCACGCAGGCTGCGCTGGGACGTCCCATGTCTGCCATGGACCGCAGCATTGACGTGCATGTGAGCAATCTGCGGCGCAAGCTCGGCCCGTATGATGGCGAACAGGAGCGCGTGAAAGCCATCCGCGGCAGCGGCTACGTTTATCTCCTGCCGGGAGAGCAATAATTGAAATACCGCAGTCTTTTCTGGAAAATATTTTTCTGCTTCTGGCTGGCGGCCGCCGCAATGATCGGCGCGCTGAATATCATGCTGTGGTTTTCCTACACCAGTGATCCCAATCCAGAACGCCGCCGCGGCGCGCTGGGTGAAGCGCTGAATCTCTATGCTGAGTCAGCGGTGCAGGTGTATGACAGTGAAGGCTCGCAATCTTTTGAGCAATATGTAAATCGCTCTCTCAAGGAAGCAGGCACGGAGATTGCCTTGTTTGAAGACGATGGCACGCCGCTCATCAATCAGACTTCACCAGAAGTGGCGAGCGTGGCCACGGAGATCAAGCAGACGCGGCAGCATGTGTCGCAAATTTCCGTTGTTGGCCGGCTCACCTGGGGGCGACTGGTTGTGGCGCCCAGT
>DASXZE010000026.1:0-10089 GCA_036502105.1 Candidatus Angelobacter sp.
GTGGCAGAACTTTCACGATTGAATTTTCGGTTGGGTGAGTTTTACGCAACAGCGGTGCAAAAAGCACGCAAGAAGCTACGTGGCGTGGAACTCGATCTTATCGGATGCCACGGCCAAACCATTTATCATCAGGGCACTCCCACGCCGTATCTGGGAGAAAAGATCGCATGCACGTGGCAGACCGGTGAAGGCTCCGTGGTGGCGGCGCGGCTGGGCATACCGGTGGTTTCAGATTTCCGTCCGGCGGACATGGCCGCTGGCGGCAAGGGCGCTCCGCTGGTTCCGCTGCTTGATTATGTGATTTTCCGCTCCAAAGAACGTGGACGCATTGTGCAGAATATCGGCGGCATCGCCAACCTCACGGCCATTCCCAAGGCAGCCAATCCGCGTGACATATTCGCTTTCGACACTGGTCCGGGAAACATGGTGATTGACCGGCTCATGCAGATGCTCTTCAACAAGCCATATGATCGTGCAGGCGTGGTGGCGCGCACGGGAAAGATACTTCAGCCGGTGCTTACGGAGTCGCTACGCGCGCCCTATTTCAAACTTAAGCCACCCAAGACCTCTGGCCGTGAAGAGTTTGGCAAAGAGTACGCTGAAGCATTTTTGCGGCGCTGCGGCAAAGCCGCCAAGGCAGATGTGATTGCCACGGCCACGGCGCTTACAGCCGTCTCCATGGCGCAGGCGCTGGAGCGCTTTGTTGTGGGCAAGAAAAAATATCGCGAGTGGATTGTCTCCGGCGGCGGAACGCAAAACACCACGCTCATGGAAATGCTGCAGCACGAAGCTGAAAATCTGGAGCTACGGCTCAGGCACTCCGACGATTTCAAAGTCCCCAGCCAGGCCAAGGAAGCCATGGCCTTTGCTCTGCTGGCGTACCAGACCTGGAACCAGTTGCCCGGAAATATTCCCTCAGCCACCGGCGCAGAGCGGCCTGCGATTCTGGGAAAAGTTTCGTATGTTTAACCACAGAGGGCACAGAGAAACACAGAGTAAGTGCCCTCTGAAAACAAAGCCTCTCCGTGTTCCTCTGTGTACTCTGTGGTGGAATCTGATTTTGGTTTTGTCCTGCGCCAGCATGCTTTCCTGCTCCAAACGTCCCGACTCAAATACCCTGACGATGATTATTGAAAGCAGTCCATCCAATCTGGATCCGCGAGTAGGCACGGATGCTCAGTCAGAACGCATTGATGAACTAATCTTTGATTCGCTGGTTCATCGCGACGAGCATTTCAACATCGTTCCCTGGGTGGCGGAAAAATGGGAGGTCACTGATCCGCAGACTTATGTTTTCCATCTGCGGCAAGGCATACACTTTCACGATGGCCGCCCGCTGACTGCCCGCGATGTTAAGTGGACGCTGGACAGCATCCGCGATGGATCGCTGATTACGGTGAAAACCAGCACTTATGCGCTGGTAAATCATGTGGAAGCGCCCGATGACTCCACAGTCATCATTCATCTTTCAGAGCCTGACGGTACGCTGCTTTACAACCTGTCGAATGGCGCATTCGGCATTGTGCCGTATGGCAGCGACAAGCAATTCAACCGCAATCCTATTGGCTCCGGACCGTTTAAATTTGTTTCACTCGATCCTGATAGCCAGGTGTTGCTGGAACGCAATGACAATTACTGGGGCCAGCATGCACAGATTGCGCGCGCCCGCCTCATCATTGTGCCCGACGCCACCACGCGCGCGCTGGAGCTGCGCAAAGGCAGTGCCGATATTTCTCCGAGCGGCTCGTTGAGCGCAGACATGATTGGCACGCTCCGGCAGGAACGGAATCTTGAGATTGAACAGAGGCCGGGCACGGTGCTTTCATATATGGCGTTCAATTTGCGCGATCCCATTTTGAAAGACGTCCGAGTACGCCAGGCGCTGGCCTATGCCATTGATCGGGGCACCATGCTGCACTATTTATTTGGCGACGAAGGCCGGCTCGCGGACAGCGTGCTTCCGCCACAACACTGGGCTTACAGCGGCGATGTGGCGCATTATCCTTACGATCCCGATAAAGCCAATGCCGTGCTTGAAGCTGCTGGATACCAGCGCGGAAAAGACGGCACGCGTTTTCACCTGACGATGAAAACCTCCACGGAGGAAACCACGCGCCTGCTGGCGGCGGTGCTGCAACAGCAGTTGCGCAAGGTTGGCATTGCGCTGGATATACGCAGCTTTGAGTTTGCCACGTTTTATTCTGACGTCCAGAAAGGTTCGTTCCAGCTTTATTCCTTGCGCTGGATCGGCGGCAATGAAGACCCAGATATTTTTTATTACGCCTTTCACTCTTCCAGCTTTCCACCCAAGCATGCCAACCGAAGCTATTACTCAAACCCTGAAATGGACCGCCTGATTGAAGCCGGGCGCAGCACCGTGGACCAGGAAAAGCGCAAACAGATTTATGCCCAGGTGCAGCAGATTCTGGCGCGCGATCTGCCTTACATCAATCTCTGGTATTTCGATAACGTAGTGGTGCACTCCACGCGGGTAAAAAATCTGCACGTCGGCGCGGCGGGAAACTATGATTTCCTGACCACGGTAACTCTCGCACAATAAGCCTTTCTCTCTGCTTATCACCGCTTATCGCCAGCGCATCTACGGTAAATGTTAGTATCAAAGATTCGCATGCAGATTTTATTTATAGGCGACATATTCGGCAGTCCTGGGCGCAAGATTGTGCGCGACCATCTGGGCCATGTCATAGAGACCAACAAAGTCGATCTGGTGATTGCCAACGCGGAGAACTCCGCCGGCGGCTTTGGCCTCACCCCGGCCATTGCCGACGAGCTTTTTGACCTGGGATGCCATGTGCTCACCACCGGCAATCACGTGTGGGACAAGCGCGAGATCGTGGAATATTTCAACTCAGCGAATGGCGACCCGAAGAGCCGGGCCAGAAGGGTGTTGCGTCCGGCAAACTTTGCTGAGGGCGTTCCCGGCATTGGGTTCTATGAAGGCTCACTGCCGCAAGGCCAGAGCTATGCCGTCATCAATCTGCAGGGCCGCGTCTTTATGCACGATACTGACGATCCCTTCCGCAAAGCCGACGCTCTGCTGGCGCAGATCAAAAGCAAAGTGATTCTAGTGGATTTCCATGCGGAAGCGACCTCAGAAAAAGTGGCGCTGGGCTGGTATCTTGATGGGCGCGTTACGGCTGTGCTGGGAACGCATACGCATGTCCCTACGGCAGACACAAGAGTTTTGCCGAATGGAACTGCCTACCAGACTGACGTGGGCATGACGGGGCCATATGACAGTGTGATCGGCGTACAAAAAGAGCAGGTGCTGCAGCGTTTTCTTACCGGGCTGCCAGGACGTTTTGAGGCGGCCAAGGGTGATCCGCGGTTTTGCGCGGTACTCATTGGTTGTGACGGTGCAACTGGACGCGCCCACTCCGTGCAGCGCCTGATGCTGGGTGAATAATCTCGTAGACAAAAAACTTGCAAACAAAAAAGCAGCCCTTTCATCCAGGCTGCTTTTTCGTTTTAGTTTCCTGTTAACTTATTTTGCTTTCTTCTTGGCTACGCCTTTTTTGGCGGGCGCTTTGGATACAGGTTTGGGTACCGGCAATTCACCTTTGGTCATGGTGAACATGAACGGGTCCGGCGTGTACTCAGAAATAACGCCGATAATATCAATCGTGGCGCCAGCTGCCGGCGGTTTCACCATTGGCTTTTCCATGGCCACATGCATGTCAGCTTTGTTGGCGGCCTGATTGTCGTCACTGAGCGCAACGTCCAAAGAGCTGGCATCCGCGCTGGAGATAACTTTGACTGGAATCTTCAGCTTGGCTTCACCATTCTTTTCTTTGGATTGAATGAAAGCCCATACCTTCTCGGCTGCATCTTTGTTGGCCGGAGTTTTATCGCGACAGGAGAGCACCGATTCATAATCACTAAATGAAAGTGTGGAAGGATCATTCTGCTGGACGGCCTGGGCTGCCAGATCGCATGGCGTAGGCGCTAGCGGAATGCTGGCGACAAAATCTGCCGGCGGCTCGGTTTGGGTTGCGGCCGCTGCCACGCGCTTGGCCCAATCATCCGTGCTGCCATGGTACTTCTTGTATTTTGACTGAAAGTAAGGCGACCATTGCTGGAAAGCGGCTGGATTTGAGGTTTGCGCAAGGCTAAGCGCCTTGGCCCCATACCAGAAACCCAGAGCATTGATGGGATTCGGTTGCAGCATCGCAATAGACATCTGGTAATTGTTGGCCAGATCGTTAGGATCAATCTTCAGCGCCTCAGTGTAATACTTGGCTGCTGCCGGATAATCCTGCTGCTGCAAAGCGCCAAAGGCCGCTGTACCGGCAAAGATGTTTTCCATCTGGTTGCGCATTTTTTCAAAATCAGCCGCGTTTGTGCCCTCTGGCGTTTTCCAGTTAGGCAGTTCCTGCAGGCCGCGCTCAGCATCGCCGCGCGCTTTGGCGCCGGTGGCGGCATTGTTGATCTGGCCGCGTTCAATGAAAACCACAATGGCCAGTGCACGCACGTTGTTCGGCTCAATCGCCAAAATCTGCCGGGCAATCTGCTCCACTTTTTGCTGGGCCGCTGCGGATTCCTGGGCAGATCCCTTCTTCGCCGCGTCTTGTGATACCTGCTGATAGGCACCCATGCCTTGTTCCAGTGCATCGATCTTTACGATGCTGTTGGGGTACTGGGTAACAAACGCTTCCATTGCCGGCCCCTTGGCTGCGGGGTCTGTCAAATTCAGAGCTACGATATAGGCGTTATATTCCGCCGGATCTTTAATCACCTTTTGGCTGGTGGGAACATTCGCCTGATCGCCGGAAGCCGCAGGTTGTTGCGCTGCATGCTGCTGAGCGGCGGGCTGTTGAGCCGCGGGTGTTGAACTTCCCTGTCCCCAGGCTGCTGTGGTTAGCGCAAGCACAAGCGTGACAAGCACTCTTTTCATTGAGTTTTGCTCCTTCAGTCCATCTATGCCAGATTTGTGACCCGATGTTTGCATTTCATCACCTGTTTCGGGCCGGTATTACCACTAAAAACTTAGAGTCACGGATTATAAAAGACGAACCCTACTTTTAGGCAAGCCACATCACAAAATGGCACTTTACCCTTCAGATGCAGAGCGGCTTCTGGCAGTTATCCGCCAGCGCGTAACCGCCTGAATACCCGGCTTTCCAACAGTTTTTGATCCCCGGCTGGACTCCTTGTTAGATTAGACACCGCTGGCTTGAGATCGTTCCGCAGGAATTGGGAAAGTGTCACATTTTAACAATGCCGCCCTTTATGATGATAAGAAGAAGCGTGAATCGAAAGCATAAGAAAACCTGAAAGATAAAAGACAAAAAATGACAAATTCTGCTCTGAGCGGAAAAATTGCGTTGGTAACCGGCGGTGGCCGTGGGATTGGCGCAGCGATTGCTCTGAAGCTGGCCAGCCTGGGCGCAACCACCATTGTCTGCGGACGCACCCTGGCCCGCTTGCAACACGCCGCCGGGCAGATCCGCTCTGCCGGCGGAGAAAGCGAGCCTTTCACTTGTGACGTTGCTGAATTGAAATCTGTGGAAGCGCTGGCAGAAAAGATCAAAGCAACCTACGGTCGGCTGGATATTCTGGTGAATAACGCAGGCGTAGGCGTACAAAGCGGGCCATTGCACACTTTACCACCAGAAAAATGGGACCACGTTTTTAATACCAACCTGCGCGGCGTGTTTTATATGATCCGGGCTTTTGCGCCGCTCATGATCTCAGGCGGCGGGGGCGATATTGTGAATATTTCCTCCCTGGCCGGGAAAAACTCTCTGCCAAATCGCGCTGCTTACGCGGCTTCCAAATGGGGGCTCAATGGGCTGAGTTATTCCGTGGCTGAGGAGTTGCGGGAACATAATATCCGCGTCAGCGTGGTTTGCCCCGGCTCGACGCATACAGAATTCTCTCCGCATGAAGGCAAAGGCACAGACACAATGCTGGCGCCAGAAGATATCGCCCACGCCGTGGCTATGCTGGTGACTTCAAGACAGCAGGCGTTTGTGAGCGAGATCAATATCAGGCCCACTAGGAAAAGCTAGGCAATTTGGTAATTGAGTGAGTTGGTAATTTGGTAAATGAAAAACCCAGAATCGACCCTTGTCAGGTAAGTTCTGGGTTTCAAATTACTCAATTACCAAATTACTAAATTACCAATTCCTAGGCTCGCTTCTCCGGGACCATCACTGGCTCCTGCGGATCGAGCGGCTTGCCGGCGTTGGCTGGGATCGGCACCAGCAGTGCTTCTTTGCGATACACAAGGTTGCTGGCGTTGAACGTGGCCAGCTTAAAGCCATGGCCGTGCGTAATAGCGTCAGTGGGGCAGGCTTCAACGCAATATCCGCAGAAGATGCAGCGGTTATAGTCAATGTTATAAATCTTGGCGTAACGCTCCGCACCGCTGATGCGGTTCTCTTCAGTGTTCTCTGCCGCCTCAATGTAAATGCAGTTTGAGGGGCAGGCTGCCGCGCACAGGAAACAGGCTACGCATTTCTCCAGCCCGTTTTCGTCGCGCTGCAACTCGTGCAGTCCGCGGAAACGTTCCTGGAAGACCGCGCCCTCATTGGGCAATTTCTTGTTGGGATAGTCCTCCACCGTGGTGGGAGCAAACATCTCCCGGAAAGTGATGGACATGCCTTTGGCGATGCCGAAAATATCTCTGAAAACCGACATGGCAACAGTATAAAGGTGAAGCGCGAAATTGGAAACTATGAGTGCCCTACTTACTCTCCGGCCCCAGCACTTCGCCCACATATTGCTTCCACACCACTGCCTGCGTGAGTGTCTGGTGGCCGCGGGTTTTGTCGCTGGCTGGGATTAGGACGAAGCGTCCGTTCTTTACCTTGGGGACTTCGCGCTCCATTACGCCGATCTCTGGCGGGTTCAGTTCATCGTCAGCAAAGTTGACGGCCAGCAGTTTGGCTTTGATCTGGCCTAGCTGCGGCGCGGGATTGTAATCAAAGGACGATTCGAACCAGTAGAGGAAATCATTAGCATCGACTTTAGTGAAATTGGCTACGTAGCTGTCATACAGTTCGTTGGCTTTGGCGCGGGTGGGCGCTTGCTCCTGCAGGCGGACTGGACTATCGATCATGAAATTGAAGACCGGCAGAAAGTGTTCAAAGTGCGTGGGCTCTTTCTGGTATTCGCCGTTGTTCCAGTCAGGATCGGTGCGGATGGCTTCAATCACCAGCCGCCGCCAGAGCATGTTGCGTCCGCTGACTTCAATGGGCTGGCTGGCGATGGGCATGAGCGCATCCATGGCGTCAGGATATTTTTCTCCCCAGATCCATGACTGCATGCCGCCCATGGAGGTGCCGAGAACCAGCTTTAACCGTTTGATGCCAAGGCCTTCCGTGACCAAGCGGTACTGCCCTTCCACTCCGTCAATGTAGCCATAATGCGGAAACTTGGCATGCATGCCGTCAGAAGGCTTGGTCGAGCCGCCGCGGCCGATGCCGTCTGGCATGATGAGGTAATATTTGCTGGCGTCGAGCGGCTGGCCGGAGCCAAAGAGCTGTCCGCCGAGCGAGGGCGAGAGAAAGTTTTTGCCGGTGCCGGTGGTGCCGTGAAGCAGGAGAATGGCGTTGTCGATTTCCCCCTGCGCGTTTTTGTGCGGCGTGCCTACCGTGGTGTAATGCAGCTTGAGCTCAGGCAGAACTTCACCGCTCTGGAACTTGAAGTTCTTTACGGTGAAATCGCCTTCCTTCTGGTTGGGATAACTGGGCTGGGCAGCCTGTGCCTGGAGCAATGCGCTCATCGACAGCACGGAAATGCAAAGTACCGCCAAAGACAAAATCTTCCTGCTCATACGCAATTCAAGCTCCTTTTTTGATCCTACATCTGTTGAATACGAACGTGTTGAATACGAACGCACGGCTGACCTCACGGATACATTTGCCAATTGGTTTCAAACGCCGGGCCAAGAATCTGGTTCAGGTGATGCTTTAAGTGTGCAACATAATCCGATGCAATCCAAAGCAATGTAGCTGGCTCATGGTTGCCGATGTTACAGGAGATTTCCGCTGCTTCCGCAGGCAGACAATTGATTACGTGAGCCAAAAAGCGATTGTAATTCGCCCAGAAATCGACGAGAAAATTCCAGTCCACGTCAGCGAATTTTTGCAACTCGACCAGCGAATTCTGATCGTATCCGGGAAAGGTAAGGCTGCCTTGCAGCGCGGCGCGGACGAAGCGCTGATGATTGTTGGAAGCCGAGTCAAGCAGGTGGCCAAGGATTTCCTTTTTGGCCCATTTCTCAGGGGCAGGGCGGGTGGATGTGTCGGCATTATCGAGTTTCATGAGCAAGGTTTTTGCCTGCGCCACGGTGCGGCCGAGATCAGAAGCGATGGGGGAAAAGGGATTCGACAAAGACAGACTCCTCTCAAAAAGCGGCAACTCAGGCAGCGGCTTGCCCGGTTTCAGGCGAATTACAACTGCCATGGATTCAAGGTAGTAATCCCAGCAACCCGCACGTCTTTAATATTCCGAGTGACCAAGGTCAAATTGTGGTGTAAAGCCGTCGCCGCCATGAGTCCGTCAACAACGGCAAGCTGCATTCCAGATAATCTGGCTTGGGCAGAAATCATACCCCACCGTTCGGCAATATCGAGGGTGACTCCAAGAATCCTTCCCTTGAAACGTAATACCAAATCATTCGCCAGCCAGCTTTCAAGTAATGAGCGCTTGTTGCCATGCGCCAGCGAGTCAATGCCGTTACGGATTTCTCCAATTGCCAACACGCTCAAATACAGTAATTCCTCGTTCGTAGCCTGGATCCATTTCACAACCCTTGAATCGGGCTGGAGTTTGGTCAACTCGGATACCACATTGGTGTCGAGAAGATAGCCGCTCACAAGTCAATCGACCGGCCGTAGTCAGGAGCCCTGTCTAAGTTCAGATCTGCACCGGCCAGGGGAGATTTAGCAAAAAACTCAACTAGACTCGCTGGCTCCCGGGAGCGAACAGTCAACCGCTGAAACTCCTCCGCAGCAAGAACAACTACCGCATCCTTGCCTTGCCTGGTTACCCATTGCGGACCTTCAGCCCGCGCTTTTCTAAAAAGTTCACTGAAGCGGGCTTTGGCTGCCTGCAATTGCCAAGATTTTGCAGGAGAAGTTTTTCGACGCTTAGCCACAGAAGATTTAGCCATATAAAAGTGTAACACGATTCTGACTAGTCTGACTAGATTATTCAATCCCCAAGTCTTTCCACTTCTTGTCCACCTGCACTTTGGTTTCTTCGTCCATCAGGATTTCATCCGGCCAGGGGCGGGTGAAGCCTTCGGTAGGCCATTTGCGGGTCGCGTCGATACCCATTTTGGAGCCGAAGTTGGGCAGGCGCGAGGCGTGGTCGAGTGAATCGACTGGGCCGAGCGTGAACTGGATATCGCGCTCAGGATCAATATTATTGAAAACTTTCAGCACCACTTCGCCAATATCCTGCACATTTACGTCTTCATCGACCACAACTATGCATTAGGTAAACATGGCCTGGCCCAGCGCCCAGATGCCGCTCATGACTTTGCGCGCGTGTCCGGGATAGGACTTGCGTATGGAGACAATCATGAGATTGTGAAAGACGCCTTCCACGGGCAGATTCACGTCCACAATTTCCGGCAAGGTAAGCTTCATCAGCGGCAGAAAAATGCGCTCCACGGCTTTGCCCATCCACGCGTCTTCCATGGGCGGCTTGCCTACGATGGTGGTGGAGTAAATGGGATTCTTGCGGTGCGTGATGCAGGTCACATGCAAGACTGGATACTCGTCTTCCAGAGAATAGAAACCTGTGTGATCGCCGAACGGTCCTTCGGTGCGGAGTTCATCGAGTTTGACGTAACCTTCAATCACAATTTCTGCGGATGCTGGAACTTCCAGATCGACAGTCTCACATTTGACCAGCTCGACTGGCTTCTGACGCAGGAAGCCCGCGATGATGAACTCTTCAATCTCCGGCGGCGCGGGAACAATGGCAGAAAAAGTAAGAGCTGGGTCTGTGCCGATGGCGACGGCTACTTCCATGGTTCCGCTAGGACGATCTCCGGGTGCAAGCATGGAGCCTCCGCCAGAGCGGGCCATGATGTCGACCCCAGATCTTCTT
>DASXZE010000027.1:0-6911 GCA_036502105.1 Candidatus Angelobacter sp.
CTGGGCTCTGGTGCTGTCACAGGCGCCACGCTGCCTTTGGACCGTGAGTTGGTGAGTCGCGCACTTGGCTTCACGCGCCCCACTGCCAATAGCATGGACGCCACCAGCGATCGCGACTTTGCCCTGGAATTTGTTGGCGACCTGACCATGCTGGGCATACATCTCAGCCGCTGGGCGGAGGAATTTATTCTGTTTGCCACGCAGGAGTATGCGTTCATCGAACTTCCGCAGGCATATTCCACTGGCAGCAGTGCTATGCCGCAGAAGCAAAATCCTGACGCGCTGGAGCTGATCCGCGGGAAATCAGCGCGGCTGCTGGGCAATCAGGTTGCTTTGCTTACAGCCGTAAAAGGCCTGCCGCTTGCCTACAACAAAGACATGCAGGAGACACAGGAGCCGCTGTTTGAGGCTGTGAATACGGCCGTCCATTGCGTGAAGGTGGCGACGGGATTTATGCAGCAGGTCAAGTTCAAGGAAGATCGGATGCGCTCTGCCTGCGAAAGCGGCTTCATGAACGCCATGGCTGCGGCCACCTATCTGGCAAAACGCGGCGTGCCGTTCCGGCAGGCGCATGAGGTTGTGGCGCAGGCGGTGCAAAAGTGTCTGGCGCAGGAGTGCGAGTTGGAACAGCTCTCGCTCGATGAACTGCGGGAGTTTAGCCCGGCATTCGACACGGATATTTACGAGAATTTAAAAGTGGAAAGCGTGCTGGCCTGCCATGATGTTCCCGGCGGCACGGCGCCCCATCACGTCAAACAAGCGCTTGCGGCCGCCCGCCACAAACTTGCCACTATCAAGGAGGCGCATGGTACGCACGCGTAACGCCATCCTCCCGGACGTGGAGCAGATCCACACGATTATCCGCGCCTATTCCGGCAACGGCACTCTCCTGCCGCGCACACTCGCAGAGCTGCGGGAAAATGTGCGCGACTTTGTGGTGGCCGAAGATGCGAGCGGAAAAATTGTGGGCTGCGGCGCGCTGCATCTTTACGGCATGCATCTGGCAGAAATTCGGTCCATTGCGGTAATACCCGGGACCAACGGCATGGGCGCAGGGCGCAAACTGGTGGAAGCATTGATGGAAGAAGCCACGCGGCATGAAGTGACGTGCGTGTGCCTGTTTACGCGCATCCCCACGTTTTTTGCCCACATGGGATTCAGTGTGGCCAAGCGCGACGACCTGCCCGACAAAATCTACAAAGACTGCATTCACTGCCCGGCATTTAATGCATGCGACGAAATTGCCATGTATCGCGGCGAGATTCCCAATCACAATGGCGTTCGCGATTTGCAGATTCCCAAACCGCTGGTTAAGCTGACGGTGTGAGTACGAATCCTCCGCAAGGCTTTCTCTTTTCTGCCTGTGCTGCCGGCATCAAGGCCAGTGGCAGGCCTGACCTGGCATTTGTTCTTATTCCGGAAGCCGCTTCCGCTGCCGCCATGTTTACCCGCAACCAGATTGTGGCCGCGCCGGTAACGGTGGGGCGTGAAAATCTGCGCCGTGGAAATGGGCTGCTGCACGCATTGATCGTGAATGCGGGCAATGCGAACTGCGCTACGGGAAAACAAGGTCTGAAAGCAGCCACCAGCGTTTGCGCGGCAGTAGCCAAGCAGATCATGGCCAGGCAAATTAAAGCCAGCACGCACAATATTTTTCCTTCTTCTACAGGGATCATCGGCGTACCACTGCCTGTGGAGAAAATCCATAACGCCTTGCCAGGACTAATCAGCGCCGCAGCCGCTACGGATGAAGCCTTTGATCAATTTGCCAATGCCATTTTGACCACGGACACGCACAAGAAAGTCGCCTCGCAGCCGATCACCTACAACCAAACCGAGATCAGGCTGGTGGGCGTGGCCAAGGGCGCAGGCATGATTCACCCTAATATGGCAACGATGCTGGTCTATCTGTTCACCGATCTGGCGGCGAATCCGAAAGACCTCCAGAAATGTTTAAAAGAAGCGGCTGATCAGAGCTTCAACAACATTTCCATCGACGGCGACACCTCAACCAACGACACGGCTTTGTTGCTGGCCAGCGGCAAGAGCGGCGTACAGTTCAAGCAGGTAAAAAATGAATTTCAGGCGGCATTGACGAAAGTGTGCCGGTCACTGGCAGCGCAGATTGTAGCCGATGGCGAAGGCGTAAAACATGTCGTCCGGTTGAAAATTGAGCAGGCGCATTCACGACCAGAAGCACGGCAGATTGCGCGCACGATTGCAAACTCTCCGCTGGTAAAGACGGCCTGGGCTGGCGCTGATCCAAACTGGGGACGCATTCTGGCGGCGATTGGATATTCGGGCGTGAAGATCAACCCAGAACGCATCAATATTTATCTGGGTGAGCAGCAAATCTGCCGCCACGGCGCAGCTTGCGCGTTTGATGCCAAACGCGCGCACGCTTATATGTCCGAACCGGTTTATGACATAAGAATTGTGCTGGGCGCGGGAAGCGCAGGGTTGGAATTTTTGTCGTGCGATCTGACTGCAGAATATGTGCGGATTAATGCGGATTATTCAACATAGCCTTTAGCTCTTAGCTCTTGGCCTTTAGCCTTATCTCTCGACCCTATCAGTAAAGCGCTCGCATAAAGTATGCACATGCATCATAAACAACTGGCTTGGGTCTGCCCAAGACTGAATAAGCGAAGAAGCCGGAAGCAGCATGTATAGCTAAAGGCCAAGAGCTAAGAGCCAAAAGCTATTTTGTCGCTCTTTGCCGCTTTGCGTAGTCCACTCTGAATCGGTATTTTAGAAGTAGATGCCACAGACTCTAGCCGAATATCCCCAGCTCCATCTGGCGCGGAAGAATGAGATTGCCTACGTGTATCGCCGGGGCTTCCGCACTTTGCGGTGGACGTACAAACAGCTGGGCGAACTGGCATTCCGTTTTGCCCGTGAGCTGGAAGCGCGCGGTATTGGCAAAGGCGACCGGGTGCTGCTGTGGGGTGACAACAGCGCGGAATGGATTGGCACATTCTTTGGCTGCATGCTGCGCGGCGCTATTGCCGTCCCCATGGACAGAATTGCCGCACCGGATTTCGCGCAGCGCGTGATGTCTGATGTGGATGCCAAGCTCGTTGTCTGCTCTAGCGTGTTGAAAGAACATACCGCAGGCCGGCCTTTTCTTGAGTTGGAAGAGCTGAATCAAACTTTGGGCGAGCGTTCCGCCGCGACTTACGCGCCTGTTGAGTTTAGCCGCGATGATCCGGCGCAGATTGTTTTTACATCCGGCACAACCGCTGAGCCGCGTGGCGTGGTATTAACGCATGGAAACATTCTGGCCAGTGTTGACCCCATTGAGCGCGAGTTTCCTAAGTATCGGCGTGCCGAAAGAATTTTCCATCCCATACGCTTTCTGGAGCTGCTGCCACTTAGCCATGTGTTTGGACAATTCATGGGCATGTTCATTCCCACGTTGATCGGCGGAACGGTGCACTTCCAAGACAGCTTTAAGCCCACGGACGTTATTGAGGCCATCAAGTGCGAGCGCATCTCTGTGCTGGTGGCGGTGCCGCGCGTGGTGGAGTCTCTGAAAAACAAGCTGCGCGATGACCTGGGAGCTTTGATCGATAAGAACTGGGACATTTCAGAAAATGAAAAGTTCCTGAAACGCTGGTGGCGTTTCCGCGCAATCCGTCGCCGCTTTGGCTGGAAGTTCTGGGCGATTATTTCCGGCGGCGCGGCGCTGGACCAGAACACTGAAGAATTTTGGCGCAGGCTGGGATATGTGGTGGTGCAGGGCTACGGGCTCACAGAGACCAGTTCGCTCATCAGCCTGAATCATCCATTTAAAGTGGGCCGCCGGTCGATTGGCAAAGTGCTGCCCGGGCGCGAGATGAAGCTTGATACTGAATCAGGCGAGATTATGGTGCGCGGCGCAAACGTGGCGCAGCAATACTGGCAAGGCAAAGAGTTGAAGCCGGTGACAGGTGAAGAAGGTTGGTTCCGCACGGGCGATCTGGGCGCAATGGATGAAGAAGGCAATCTTTATTTCAAAGGCCGCAGCAAGAATGTAATCGTCACACCGGCCGGGCTGAAGGTTTATCCGGAAGACCTGGAGCAGGCGCTGCGCAAACAGCCGCAGGTACGCGACTGCGTGGTATTCGGCTTGGCAAAAGGCGGCAACGCTGAAGCATGCGCGGTATTGCTGATGAACAATGGCGATCCAGGCAATACTGCCGTGGCCAATGCGAACCAGACGCTGGCAGAATTCCAGAAGATCAGGCGCTGGTTTGTGTGGCCGGATGACGACTTTCCCCGGACATCGACGCAGAAGCCTAAGCTTGAGTTGATCCGGCGCGCGGCGGAGGCCAAATTTAATGGTGGTGCGGGCGATGACGTGGCTCCAGCTAATGCAACGCGCAGCGGAGCACTGGAAGAGTTGGTAGACAGCATAGCGGGCAGGGCTGTAAATCTAAATTCAGGGACGCATTTAGAGCACGACCTGAACATGAGTTCGCTGGACCGCGTGGAGTTGATGGCGGCGATTGAGAGCCATTATCAGGTGGATTTGGGGGATCGCGAGTTTGGCAAGGTAAACACAGTGGCTGACCTGGAGAACCTGCTGAAGAAGTCCGCGCCTGAGACCAAGAAAGCCGACTACCCTTATTCGCGCTGGCCGCAGAGCTGGCTGGTGCGTGGGATTCGCGTGCTGGTTTATCACGCGATTACTCTACCTTACATACTGTTGATGGCTCGGCCCAAAGTGATGGGCCGCGAGCGATTGAAAAAAATTCGCGGGCCAGCGTTGATCATCTCCAACCACATTTCACAAATTGATATTGGATTTCTGATGGCAGCGCTTCCGGCACATCTTCGCAACAAGCTGGGCGTGGCGATGCAAGGTGAGCAGCTCAGGAGCATGCGCTATCCGCCGAAGAACTGGTTTTTTGTGAAGCGCTGGTGGGAGCAGTTGCAATACGCGCTAATTGCTGCGTTTTTCAACGTGTTCTCTCTCCCGCAACGAGCCAAGTATCGTGAGAGTTTCCGCTTTGCCGGCGAATTGGCTGACCGGGGTTACAGCGTCGTGATCTTTCCTGAAGGCCGTCGTACGGAAACTGGAGAGATGTCACCTTTTCGGAGTGGCATTGGATTGCTAGCCACACAACTCAACCTGCCAATTATTCCCATGCGCATTGACGGGCTGTTTCCGTTCAAGATCGCAAAGAAGCATTACGCGCCGCCACATACGATACAAGTAACAATCGGTGAACCGGTGCGGTTTGAGCCGACTGCCGATCCGGAGGAGATTGCGAAAGAATTACAGAGGATTGTGGAAGCGCTTTAGCACAGTCCTGTAGCCCTTTTTCAGGGTGTTGCGGAAGAACGGAAGACAACCGCGCGCAAGAAATAGCGCCTGCGCGAACTTATTTGCAGCAGAAACCAGCTGCCGCCCTTGCAGCAAGCTGGTTTCTGCTCTCTGCCCAATCACCTCTGGAATGGATTGCCCGCCAAGGCAGCAATGGCAAACCATCCCGTTGCTCCGGTATGCGGGTTCGGTTTATTCGAGAAACCAAATCCGTTGTTTAGCTCGCTTGAAGCCGCAACCAATCCCGTGCCGGCAGTAATCAACTTTCCCGCTACCGTTTGCCCGACACCCTGCGTTGCTTGAGCACCCAGGCTATTGAGCAGCAGGAAGCGTGCGGTATCCACGTCGCCGGCGAATCCCGGAATATCGTGCTCTGCGGAAAGTCCGCGGGCAAGCAGCGCGGAAGCCAGATGCGCCGTACCTTCCAGCCAGACCGCTCCTGGATCTGGCGGCGTAGAGAATTGGTCAGAAGGAGCCAAGCCGTTATCGACGATCGGCGGATGCTGCGCGAAGTTACTGAACGTGACGCCCGATATCCGTACGGTGTTGCCAGCCACTGACGTGTTGATATTTTGCGGCGTATCAGTAACCGCCAGGTTGGTTTTGGCCCAGTCAAGTGAACTGGCGAAATTCTTATCTTTCAACGCCAGAAACGACCACGTGTTTACATCTTCCGGAATTGGATTTGTGTTGATGGTGATCTGATCCGGCAGCGTGCCGGTCCAGAAAAATCCGCCAGCGGTGTTGAACATAGCTTCAATAAAACTGCGTGCGTGTTGCGCCTGCATAGTCCAAAAAGCATCGCCGGTAAATTGGGCAAGCATGGTGAACAGAGCAAAGGCATCAATATTATGTTCTGTCGATTTGAAGGTTACCCGGTTGTTGCCATTGTCCACGCCGCCGGTAAAGCCGCCAGGGCCAATCGCGCTGAAGGCGTTGTTCACAATCCACTGTCCGAGACGCACTGCTCCATCCAAAAAACGGTGGTCCGAACTACGCTGGAAAAGATGAGCCAATGCCATTCCTGTCCAGGACATGTCACCTGTCGCCGAGCCGATAAAGAAGAATGGCGCGAGCGCTTCCTGAAGAAACACGCCGTTCGCGTCCGGTTGAGCAACAAAATACGCTTGGCGAACTCTTCCATCGCCTGCAGGATCATTTTGCTGCGCGTAAAGCAGAGTTTCACCCAGAACCAGAGCCCGCTGAATATCAGCGTTGGTGCCGCGCTCAAGATATGCGTTGATTACGACCGCGTTGTCATAAACAAACGAGGTGCTCAAGAGGCCCATCTGGTCGCTGAAGCTTTGTATCAGGCGCAGCGTTTGCCCCTGTGTATAAGCATCCATCATGGTATTGAGGAATGAATAGGCTTTGGCGAGTCCGTCCCTCAATTGCGACCCCTTAAAGAAGGATGGGTCTCCACTCTGTTCTTGCAGTGTGTCCTGAGCCGATGCAACCAGGCCAGCACCCGGCAGAGAAGTAAGCGCACTCATAGTAAATGCGCCGATACCAAGTTTTCCAAGTTGGCGGCGCGATATTTTATCAAACGTCATGTCAAATCCCCTTTCTGATAAACGCGTCAGTCGTGTGCCCCGGCCCT
>DASXZE010000028.1:0-6815 GCA_036502105.1 Candidatus Angelobacter sp.
ACCATCCTGCAAAACCACCATGAAGGGTTTGACGCGCACAACCTTGTCGCTGCCAACATCGTTGCGCTCTCGCCGGATTTGCTGGCGCAGGCGCGCGCGGAAATTCGCGGCGTAAAAGTGGAAGCCGCGCTGTTCCGCTACATGGTGGAAATTATTCGTCGCACGCGTAACTGGCCCGCGCTGGGTCTGGGCGCCAGTCCGCGCGCCGCCATCAGCCTGATGATGGTGGCCAAAGCCAACGCTGCGCTGGAAAATCGCGACTTCATGATTCCCGACGACGTGAAATCTTCCGCGCTGCCGGTGTTGCGCCACCGCGTAATGATGAAGCCGGAAGCTGAACTGGAAGGCCTGGACAGCGACCGCGTGCTGACGGAAATTCTTGGCTCGGTTGAGGTCCCAAAATAATGCCAACGCAGCTTGCGCCCGAGCCGTTGAGCGTCCGCGCTCACAAGAGCAAACGCCTCAGCTTTGGCTTTGGACGGCGCTTTTTTCTGCTGACGCTGCTCGGCCTGCTCTGGGCCATTCCTGCTTTCTGGGACACACATTTTCTCCTCATCATGCTTGCCTGGGACCTTTGCGCCATCATTGCGTGGGCCGTTGATCTGGCGCGGCTGCCGCAGCCTGAGCGGCTCGTCGTGGAGCGCTCTTGGGACGGCGCAGTTTCACTCAGCAACAACGCGCAGGTAACGCTCGAGGTTCGCAATCAAAGCCGGGTGTATGTTGCCTGCAGCGTGATTGATGATGTTCCGCAATCCATGCGGCTCGAGCCGCCGACGTTGCAGATTAATGCCCGCGCCAATGATTCTGGCTCTGCGACCTATACTGTCCGGCCGCTCGAACGGGGCGACGTTACGCTGGGAGCGGTGTATCTGCGTTATCAGAGCGGATCACACTTTGCTGAACGCTGGGCCCGAGCCGAATTGAAACAGACCGTCCGCGTATTTCCTGATCTGGAAGAAGCGAAGCGGCAAAACATATATCTCTCACGCGCGCGGCAGATTGAACTGGAACGGCGTTTGATCCGGCAGCGCGGCGTGGGCCGCGAATTTGAAAGCCTGCGCGAATATCAGCAAGGCGACGAATTTCGCAACATCAGTTGGACGGCCACGGCGCGCCGGGGCAAACACGTAACCAAACTTTTCCAGGTCGAGCGCAGCCAGGCCGTGTGGATCGTAATGGACGCCGGACGCCTGCTTCGCGCACGCGTCGGCGAGTTGAGCAAGCTTGATCTCTCCGTGAACGCCGCGCTGTCACTGGCGCAGATTGCACTTTACTCCGGCGACCGCACCGGCCTGCTCGTCTATGGACGCAACATACAGCAGCGCGTTGGCCTGGGCCGCGGCCTGAGCCACATGCGCGTCATCATGGAGCGACTGGCGTCTGTGCATGAAGAAGTAGCGGAAGCCGACCATTTGCGTGCCGCCTCCGCGCTGCTGCAATTGCAAAAACAGCGCGCGCTCATTATTTGGATCACCGATCTGGCGGATACGTCCATGACGCCGGAGGTGATTGAAAGCGCGTCGCGGATTCTCGGCAAGCATCTGCTGCTCTTTACCGTGATTGCCCAGACTGACTTGAACGAGCTGGCCGCGCGCACACCCGAGAATGCAGACGACATGTACGAAATTGCCGCAGCGCAGGAGATGGTCCACCGGCGCGAGACGCTGATTGGCAAAGTCCGCAACAAAGGCGCCATGGCTCTGGAGATTGCGCCGAGCAAGTTGACTGCGTCACTGGTGAACCAGTATCTGGAAGTGAAGGAGAGGAATTTGATTTAGCTCCCTCTCAGGCCATCCCAAATTGATGTCGTCCCAAATTTATTTAGAGCTGGGGTTCAAATTACCAATTTACCAACTTACTCAATTACCAACTTCTTGCGCCATCCCCCACCCCCCGGCTTTCACCCCATTCCACTCCACTCACACCCCATGTCACCCCACTGTTACCCCAGGCGTGTCGCCAGCTTCACCCCACTCGCAAGCCATGCCACCCCATTTTCTGCTGAATAAATTAGTTTTTCCGATCACCCGATGACCCGATGTCCAGATCACCCGATCTTTTTGCGACCCTCTGCCTGCGTCTCTCAGCCAAAGACCCCACCCGGCTATTAACGTTTTGTTGCAAACAAACGTTAAAGTGCAATTCGACCGAGCGATGACCGCGCGGTCGAAGCTCTTTCGAGCCTCGCTTTAGCCTTTGAATCTCGTTGAATGCTGACTACTGAGTGCTGACTGCCAAATTTTCAAAGATCAAAAATCATCTCAGCACTCTGAAGTGCTGGCAGACTATAGCTAGGTTTATTCAGCACATCAAGTGCGAATTGGTACATGCTGATTTTGTGTCGGATGTTTTAAGATACTTTAGATAAACAGAACTAGAAATCGTAAGCAGTTTGGCCTTCGCGAGTTGTGATTTTGACACCCGTTTCGTAAACTTCGAAAATTTTGCCATGAAAATCGTAAGGATCAGCAGGGAATGTTTGAAGTAAAAACTCACACAGCATCTGCAGTAGATCGCCAACCCTTTTCTGGGAATTTCGGGGCGATGGTCTGATCCATAAAACCCCATTGGGGACTTGGTCAATAGAAATATTCGTTATCGAAAAGTCGCGGTCGCAAGTCACTAAAGTACGCCCTTCCTGCAGAGATTGCTTTCGCACTTCTGCATCAAGAAGGCCTTTATAACCTCCAGCTTCAGGGTATAGAACGTCAAAACCCTTCCTTGCTGCTGGAATTGCGCGAACAACTTTTTGATTGACGTTTTCGTCAATAAGAAATTTCTTCTGAATCATCGAAAATTCGCAAGAGGCCCGAAACAAAATCGAGACCATGCCGGATGCTGTCTACAGTCAACGCGGGATAAGCCTCGGTTAGATCCGCTAAGGAAGTACCATCCGCTAACTCTTCCACAATTTGATAAATTGGGATGCGCGTACCCTTAAAAACTGGATTGCCGTGCATGATTCTGGGATCAATCGCAACTGCCTCAACAACATGAGCAGGTGCAATATTCAGTTTCTTTTGTAAAAACTGAATATTGGATTGCACTTGCGGCAGCAATTCATCAAGCTGATAGCCTTGGGGGCGGTACAGCTTATTAAACGGGCCGGGTTCCCCCATCTGGCCTAGCTCGGAAAAGTTTGTGCTCATTGCTTTCTCAATTGCTCCATAAGTTTCGGTCGTAAAATCGCAAAGAAAAAATCGGTTAGCCGAGTATGCGCTTTATCAAATATGTCGGCAACATCATTCCTATCAGGGGTGATAGACAGCAACCGTTCAATCCCAAAGGTCAAATTTAATCCGTAAGACTCAAGAACCTTTCCTGTAAATTGGGGATCAAATTCGAGTAATACCAATCCTTCGTCCTGTTGAAATGCTAGCAGGCCTCTTCCCGCGTGTAACTTAACCCCAAGCTCCTCAGGAAGATGGATATCTATCTTAAAATACTCCGAAAAATCGGAGCCCTCTCTCAAGGCAAATTTATTCTTGTATTGCAGTGTAAAATTCCCAAATTGTGTGAGCCCATAATGTTTAGCAAACAATGATTGCGTTGCAGCAAACATTCCTCGGAAGTCCTGATAGCCGCTATACTTCGTTGCAATAAGACGAAAGTAGTTCATTGAAATTTCAAGCCGGTATGCTTGGTTTTCCGTATAAAGCGTATAGTCTCCGAAATCAAACTCTAAATGCTTTTGGGTTGGGATCACCACGAAGGGGAATTCGGCCTTGATTAGCTCATGGAATGTAAAACGCTCGTCCGCGATCCTGAGACGATTCGCGAAACGCACCTCCGCCATGACCTCGAATGCAGGAGGATTGGCAAACGTTGTTTTAGTAATAGCCATGTGAGAATTGAATCGTATTTGATTCGTCAGGGTAGGTGCAAGTTTAATGATAAACAATGCCTTCCTGCTAAACTTTATGCGATGGAAACACACGAGTCAGTCAGCGCCATGGTGGATTCTTACACGCATAAAGCCGTAGTGATTGCGCGGGAATTCAATGCCACTTTTGATTACAGCGAGAACTCCCTGATGGAGCTGGAAGGCATTCTGGCCCAGCTTGCGCTGGACCTGCCGTTGGGCGGGCCCAGCAGTGAAGACCTTACCGAGATGTGCAAGATGTGGGGCTGTTATTTTGGCGAGGTGGTGCGGCGGCGCTACGGCGGCGACTGGGACATTGAGACGTATCCGGGCAAGCAATTTGCCACGTTGACCCTGACGGTGGCGGGCAGCAAGCTTTTTCCGTCGATGAAGATTCACCGCCGGCTCACCGAGGGCGAAGGCGACAATGTGTGGTCGTTTTACAAGATGGTAAAGAAGAAGCTCGAAACCGTGGAAGGCAGCAAGAACACAGTCCAGTAAAGAAATTTGGTAAATGGGTAAGTTGGTAATTGGGTAAATGCGCCGCGCAATCCAATTCACGCTGATTCTCTCTGCTCTTGTCTCTGCTCTGACTTTGGCTTCATGCAGCAAGGGCAAGCAGCAGGAAGCTCCAGACCGTCCGCAGCTTACGCCTGCAGTAAAGATGGTGGACATTACGTTTCACTCTGCGGCGCTGAATCGCGACATGCCCTACAGAGTTGTGCTCCCGGCAAATATTGCGGCCGGACAAAAATTTCCCGTGGTCTATCTGTTGCATGGCGGTGGCGGCGGCTTTCATGATTGGTCAAATTATTCTGACATTGCGCGTTACGCGGAGCGCGGCCTGATTCTGGTGATGCCGGAAGGAAACTACTCGTATTACACCAACGCGGCAGAGCGAAAAGATGATCGCTATGAAGACTACATTGTCCATGATTTGATTGCCGACGTTGAGAGCCGCTTCCCTGCTCTGGCTGGCCGTGCGCACCGCGCGATTGTTGGCGTCTCCATGGGAGGATTTGGCGCGGTGGTGCTGGCGTTGAAGCATCCTGATTTGTTTGTATTTGCCGGCGGACTGAGTTCGGCGCTGGATGTTCCGAGCCGGCCGTTTTCCATCAAGCGAGTAGGACAGTGGCGGCAATACGCTGCGATTTTTGGCGCATGGAAAAGCCAGAGCCGCAGAGAGAGTGATCCGTATGTGCTGGTGCGCTCGGCTGATCCAACCAAGGCAGCTTATTTTTTTCTAACCTGTGGCGATCAGGAAGGACTTTTGGCTGTGAATAAAAGATTTGTATCCATGCTGCAAGCGCGCCATTTTCAATACGAATTCCATACCGCGCCGGGCGGCCATGACTGGAACGAATGGGACCGCAACATTCCCGCTCTCATGGCAAGCCTGCTACAGCACTTAAGTAAAAACTAAACAAATAGCCGCGCATTGTGGCACGACAATTGCTTCTTCATTTGGCGGATATATGTAATCAAAATTGGACCCCGGCGAAACCGGCAAAATTTGCCGAGTCATTCATTTGAATTTGCCGCGTGGAGGAAAGCATGTCACAGGATCAAAAGAACAATCACGGAACCGCACTGCTGGAAAACGCAGAAGCGCCGGCCGTAACAACAAGCGCTGCTGTCGCAGGCGTTCCAGATGAAAAACTGGCGCAGGCTTATCGTCGCTGGGACCGATCGATGAAAGAGTTAGTTGACGTGGCCCACGGCATGGTGTCGCAATATCCTGAAGATCGTGCAGCGCGCTTTTTTCTGGCGGAGACCATGCTGGCTTCCGGCTGCGCCGATCTGGCGCTGGACCAATATGAATGGCTGCGCGCCAACGCGCCCGGCTCAGAACTGCCACGCATTGTGCAGGGCATGGAGCAGTGCCTGGCCGATCACCATTATTTTCCGCCGGCGTATGCCAAGCGACTTTCCACCGGCGAGTACGCGGCCGGCCACAATGCTGAAGTCTGGCGCAAGTATGCGCGGCGTGACATTCAGCGCGGGCGCGAGATTGTCCGCACCATTCGCCAATGGATGCCGGTCCAGGGCAAGCGCGTGCTGGATGTTGGCGGCGGCTATGGCGGCATGATGATTTCCATGGCGGAGCAGGGCGCTCACGTCACCGGAGTTGAGATTGATACGGAACGCGCTCACATGGGCAAGCAGCGACTCGCCGAGCTGGGCATTCAGTGCGATTATCGCGTGGCCGATATTTGCGATCCCGTAGCGCGCGGCAACATGGGCCTGTTTGACGTTATCACCTGCCAGGATGTTTTAGAGCATGTGATGGACCCAACCTTGATGGTGCAGACCATGTGCTCAATGCTGCGGCCGGGCGGAGTGATTTTTGTGCAGGTGCCGAACAAATGGGGCGCGCAGCAGTTGATGTCTGACCACCATTATGCGTTGACTGGAATTACAGCGCTCTCACGCAACCAGGCGATTGAATACTGGCAGCTGGCCACCGGCGAGGAAGCGCGGCACTATGGCGTGGGCTATCCGCGGGGCGAGCGCTACTACATGAATGCGTTTGCGCGTTGCGGCGTTACGCTGAACCATCTGCAGAAATACAACAGCCTTTCGCACGTGGCGTGGTTCGCGCGCGATATTTCAGCGCTGTGCGAACGTTTGCAGAAAGAAATTTATCCTGGGCTGCGGCCGGAATTGCAGGCCCGGGTGCGCCGCCGGATTATCAAAGTTCTGGAGCTTTATTCGCACGCCAGTGAAGTGATCAAGCAGATGCAGACGCAACAGCAGGATGCGTCAGAGGCCTGCGACCAGATTGTGCGTCGACTCTGCGCGCCGCTGTGGAGATTTATTGGCGTGAAGGCGGCGAAGTAACACCGCCCTGCTGAAAATAAATAAAGCAGGCATAAGCGGTAATGGAGTTCATGCCTGCTTTGGATTTTTGTGATAGTGCGGTTTATCCGCCTCGGATTTTATTCGCCGACAA
>DASXZE010000029.1:0-15188 GCA_036502105.1 Candidatus Angelobacter sp.
GCTTGCACGGTGCTTGGGCCGTCCAAGCCCGGTCCAGGTCGGCAGTAGGTCGCAAATAGGTATCGTTCCCATCTTTCATCTGTTGTTTTTAATTTTTCAAAGATCCCGGTCATTCCAACCCCTTGGGGCAATGTTACTCTAGCGCATTCTTCTCAGTGAATCAATTACGAATTGGTACATAATTGGCACAGGAAATCTCCAATCCCGCTGCGTTTTCGCGCTCACCTTTTTCTCCATAGCTTCAACCATAGCTCGGGCAACATGCCAAAAGCCAAAAGCCAAAAGCCAATGGCCAAAAGCCAATGGCTAATGGCTAATTGCCAAGAACAAAGAACTCTTTACCCCCACACATTCTCTCAAGCTTCCATTAAAATAATCTGTGCTTCTTTTTACCAACATCAAAACCACGCTGGAGATGATCAAGTGGGAGCACTCCATCTTCGCGCTTCCGTTTGCCTTCTGCGCGGCCATGCTCGCCGCCGGCGGCATGCCCACCGCAGCTAAGATTGGCTGGATTGTCCTGTGCATGGTCTCTGCGCGCTCCGCGGCCATGGCATTCAACCGCATTGCTGACGCGCGCATTGACGCCGCCAATCCACGCACGGCCATGCGCGCTATTCCCGCCGGCACGCTTTCGCAAAAATTTGCCACCGTTTTTGTCATCACTGCCTGCCTGCTGTTTGTGCTGGGAGCCGCTGAACTGAATCGCGCCACGTTCTATCTCTCGCCCGTGGCGCTGGCCGTAGTACTGTTCTATTCCTATACCAAGCGATTCACCCGGTGGTCTCACCTGGTACTGGGATTTGCCCTTGGAATCGCCCCGTCTGCTGCCTGGATCGCCGTGCGTGGCTCGCTGGATCCGCGCATTCTGCTGCTTACCGCAGCCGTCACTTTCTGGGTAGGCGGTTTTGACGTTCTTTATGCCTGCCAGGATATTGAATTTGATCGCGCAAATTCACTGAACTCCATTCCCCAGGCCATGGGCATTCCCGCCGCGCTCATGGTGGCGCGAACGCTTCATCTGCTGATGCTGGGATTGCTGGTGGCTCTGGTGATTGTTTTTGGGCTGGGCAAGCTGGCGATAATCGGCGTGGTAGTTGTTGCTCTACTGCTGGCCTACGAGCATTCACTGGTCTCCGCCCACGATCTCAGTAAGCTTAATGCAGCTTTTTTCACCATGAACGGCGTGATCGCCGTGGTGTTTTTTGTATTTGTGGCAGCTGATCTGCTGATAAGATTGCATCATCCATAGAAGTTCTTCACTTCAAAGAATGATCTAATAGCTCAGAATACTCAGGTTAGTTCTGCTGGATGTGACAGTTGTCCACGGGCACGGAGTGGTAAGCGGTACCGCGTTGCCCGATGGGGCAGGTGTGGCGGCGCGATGATTGTTCTTGTTCCTGCCGATCCGGGGAATGATGCCATCCTTTTTCGCCGTGATCAGAGTGACAGCGACGGTACATTTACCCTGGCCAATGTTGTGCCTGGCCGGTATACGCTGGTGGCAATTGAGAACGGATGGGACATGGAGTGGGGCAGGCCGGACGTGCTCAATCCATTTCTGTTGCAGGGCGAGCCTGTGATCGTTGAATCCAGGGGCAAGTACTCCGTCAAGGTGAAGGCGCAGTAGCCTTCGTTGCTCTTTTATTTCAATTACACTAATCCGCATGCGCGATCCGGTTGAACTGGAAATCTTCAAGAGCCTCTTCCACTCCATTGCGGAAGAGATGGGCGCTGCCCTGCGGCGCACGGCTTTTTCGCCCAACATCAAGGAGCGTCGCGATTACTCCTGCGCTGTGTTTGACGGCTCAGGCGAAGTTGTTGCCATGGGCGATCACATGCCCGTGCATCTGGGATCGATGCCCATGTCAGTTCGGGCGGCGGTAGAAACACTCACTCTTGGCCCGGGCGATGTGGCGATCCTGAATGATCCCTTTTGTGGTGGCACACATCTGCCGGACATCACGCTGGTGGCGCCGGTTTTTCTGGATGACAAAAATTTATTGAGCGGAAAGAAGTCTGTGATCGGCAAGAGCTTTAAAAAAGCTAAGATCGAAAACTATAAGACCGAAAACTATAAGACCATTGCAAAATCGAAAGCCTCCGCGAGGCCTGCATTCTATGTGGCTTCGCGCGCGCACCATGCCGATGTTGGCGGGATCTATGCCGGATCCATGGGAATCTGCACTGAGATTTATCAGGAAGGCATACGGATTCCGCCCATCAAGTTGATTGTCGCGGGAAAATTGCAGGATGATGTTTTTCGCCTGTTGCTGAATAACGTGCGCACTCCGGAAGAGCGCGAAGGCGATTTGAACGCACAGATTGCCGCCTGCCACACCGGCGCCACGCGGCTGCTGGATATTGTGGAACGCTACGGCCTGCCTAAAATTCAGCACATGCTCGGCGAGCTGCAGGAGTATTCAGAAAAGCTGATGCGGGCTTTCTTGAGCAAAGTGCCGCATGGTCGCTATGAAGCCGAAGATTTTCTCGACGATGATGGCGCAGGCTCTGGTCCTGTTCGGATTGCCGTGGCGCTCACGTTTCAACCGGCATCGGCTGCCAAGCCGCTGGTGACGGTTGATTTTACCGGCAGCTCTCCGCAGGTCACGGGCAGCATCAATGCCGTGGACGCCATTACCTACTCGGCATGCTTTTATGTTTTCCGCTGCCTGTTGCAGGAAGATGTTCCAGCTGCTGCAGGTCTCATGCGTCCGGTAAAGATGATTGCGCCATCGGGGACGGTGGTGAATGCGCGTCCTCCGGCGGCGGTGGCTGGCGGAAATGTTGAAACCTCGCAGCGCATTGTCGATGTACTTTTGCGCGCGCTGGCGCAGGCCATGCCAGAGCGCGTGCCGGCAGGCTCGTCTGGCACCATGAATAATCTGACCATCGGCGGAATAGACGAACGCACCGGCGAGCCCTTTGCCTATTACGAAACCATTGCCGGCGGCATGGGGGCGCGTCCTGACCGCGCGGGCGTGAGCGGCGTGCACACGCACATGACGAATTCACTGAATACGCCGGCTGAAGCGCTGGAATATGCGTATCCTTTGCGCGTGACGGAATATTCATTGCGCAAGGGAAGCGGCGGTGCAGGCAAATATCGCGGCGGTAATGGGATTGTCCGTGAAGTTGAGCTGCTGGCCGATTCACAAGTCACGCTGCTGGCGGACCGTCGCAGCCGCGGACCGTATGGACTGAATGGTGGCGCTGACGGCGCCGCTGGACGAACAGAGATCGTCCATGGCGAGGGCACACGTGAACTGCTTCCGGGCAAAACCAGTGTGAGCTTGAAAAAGGGTGAGCGAATCCGGATTGAGTCGCCCGGCGGCGGGGGCTGGGGAAACTTCTAGAGATCGGGTGATCTGGTAATCGGGGCATCGGGTGATCGGATTGGGAACTCGCACTTGTCAATTGCGGTCGAACGGTTTGACGGTTTCACCGCTGTCCTGCTAAACTCAAGGTTTCATTGCCACTTATCCCACCCGAGAAGGTTTCTAAAAAGTGCCAGGTTATACCCGTCGTGAGTTGAAACAAGATAAGTTTGCCGAGTCCGCTCAGGGAGCAGCCCTGTGGGCCACGGGTCACCGTCAAACCGTAATTCTGATTGCAGGCCTGGTGCTTGTGGTCATTATTGCCGGCGCGGGTTTTTACACCTGGTATAGCCGCCAGACGGAGCAGGGAAACACCGAGCTGGCCACGGCCATGCGCACGTTTGACGAGCCACTTACGCCCGCTGACGCTCCCGCTATTGCCGGTGACACACCGAAATACACCACCACCGTGGACCGGGCCAAGGCAGCGCAAAAGCAGTTCAGCGCCGTGGCCGATAAATATTCTTTCGTCGCTCCGGGCAAAATCGCCCTCTACATGAGCGGAATGGCTCTGGAACAGACTGGCGACAAGGCCGCCGCAGAGCAAGAGCTGAAGAAGGCCGCCAATCTTGGTGACAAGGACGTAGCTGCTCTGGCCAAGATGGCGCTGGGCGCTCTGTATCGCGAATCAAACCGCGTGCCGGATGCAATAGCTGTTTTCAAGGAAGTTTCAGACCATCCGACGGCCACGGTTTCAAAGTCAGCAGCACAGTTGGAATTGGCCTCCATCTATGAGACCACGGATCCGGCGCAGGCAACTCAGATCTATCAATCCCTGCAAAAGGACGATCCGCAGAGCCCGGCAGCACAGGTTGCATCGCAAAAGCTTTCCAAGTCGAAATAAGTATTTTAAAAATTTCAGATACTCTCTAAAAAGCCGCCATTCGTGCGGCTTTTTCTCATCGCGCCTTAGAGCGGCAAACCTTGGCAGTCAAGTCGCATCTCTACTTAGCAGAGGCGGCATTTCAAAACTGCTGCTAAAAATCCATAGGAGTCTTAACGTTATGAAATCCTTTTTGGCAGGGTTGGGAATTGGTATTGGTCTGGGCATTCTTTTTGCCCCAATGAGCGGAGAAGACGCGCGGGAAAATCTTTCGCAGCGCGCCAGTGACCTGGCAGATTCAGCGCGTGACATGGTTGACCAGGGTCGTGAGCGCGTTCGTTCCACCGTATCCACGTTCCGCGGACAGGCCGAGCGGGCTGTAAACAACGTGGCCAGCAATTTGAAGGATGCCACCGGGACAGATCTTCGTAACCTCTAATAGAACCTGCGCAATAAGAGGCGGCGGAGCCCATCCGCCGCCGCGCAATTCCTTGACACCTATCTGCACCCCCTTTATCCTTAGATATTGTCCTTGGCGTCTCCCCGTCAACTGAGTGTTAATTTCCGGAGCGGGCCTTATGTTTATAAAAATAAAGGATCTTGAGCTCCGAAATCTGGAATTTGATGAGTCTCTTGCGCCTGGCGTGATTGATTTAGGCGAAGATCAGATACAAACAGCGCCGCTAAAGACGTCGGGTCGCGCAGAACTGATCCGGGAAGACCGTGGCGGGCGTAACATTGTTGAGGACATACGATTTGTAGGCAGTTTGTCCACGGAAGTGCAGGTGTTCTGCGCGCGCTGTCTTGATCCGGTGGACAATGTGATTGCAGAAAAGTTTGACCTGCTGTACCGGCCTCTGGGCGTAGATGCCAAAGGAGACGAAGTGGCTATCTCTGAGGCGGAAACAGAGATTGGGTATTATCAGGGTGATGGGATGCTGCTGGAAGATGTCTTGAAGGAGCAGATTCTTCTGGCGCTTCCGGCAAAGCAACTCTGCCAGGCTGACTGCAAAGGGCTGTGCCCGCAGTGCGGCAAGAACCTGAATCTGGAAAGCTGTGATTGTGTGACCACCATGCCAGATCCGCGCTGGTCGGCACTGGAAGATATTCGCAAGAAACTGGAAAGATAAAGTTTAGAGAAATTGTGCGCCAGGTTTAGGCCGGCGCCAAAAGGGAAAGGAACCACCATGCCAAATCCAAAACGGCGGCACTCAAAAAAACGCACAGCCACCCGCCGCGCACACGACTTCCTTACGGCGCACTCCGCTTCAGAGTGCCCCAATTGCCATGAAAAGAAGATGCCGCATCGCGTATGCGCCAAATGCGGATATTACAAGGGCCGGGAAATCGTGCAGGTAAAAGAAAACGCATAAGTGCAAACGCCAGTGGAAACAGTCATCGCTGTTGACGCAATGGGCTCAGATCGGCATCCCAAGCCTGAGGTTGAAGGCGCATTGCTGGCCGCTCGCCATTATGGGGTAAAGGTGTTGCTGGTGGGGCCGGAAGAGTTGCTGCGCCGGGAACTGGCCGCGCATCCTTCTGCCCGCCATCTGCCGGTGGAAGTGGTGAACGCCACTGAAGTCATTGGCATGGATGAAAAGGCCGCGCATGCCGTACGCACCAAACGCGATTCCAGCATGCATGTTGGCCTGCGCCTGGTGAAAGAAGGTCAAGCCGTGGGATTTGCCACGGCTGGCAATACTGGCGCGGCGATGATCGCCGGCAAAATGGTTTTAGGCGCTCTGCCGGGCGTGGATCGTCCTGCCTTGGCCAGCGTTTTTCCCACATCGGCCGGCAAGCTCAAACCTTCTCTGCTGATTGATGTAGGCGCGAACGTTGATTCCAAGCCTCACAATCTGGCGCAGTTTGCCCTCATGGGCGAGATGTACTACCGCGCCATCTTTAAAAATCCCAAGCCTACCGTGGGCCTGCTTTCCGTGGGTGAAGAAGAAATTAAGGGCAACGAACTCACGCGCAAGGCGCATACGCTGTTTAAAGAACTGCCAATTAATTTTGTGGGCAATGTGGAAGGCCGCGATTTATACAACGGCAAAGTGGATGTAATTGTCTGCGACGGTTTTGTCGGCAATGTGGCGCTCAAGATTTCTGAAGGCCTGGTGGAGGCCGTACGCTTCCTACTGAAAGAATCTTTAACTTCGACCATTACGTCGCAGGTTGGCGCACTGCTGGCGCGCAAAGCCTTTGCCAACTTTGGCCGCAAGCTTGATTACGCTGAATACGGCGGAGCACCTCTGCTGGGGCTGAAAGGCGTGGCTATCGTAGGCCATGGGCGTTCCAATGCCAACGCCATTAAAAATGCGATCCGCGTAGCCAAAGAGTTTTACGAGTCAGGCATCAACACAAATATTGCGAAGGAGCTGGCAAACGCTGGCAAGGCGGTTGAATCGGCATGAGCCATGGCCCGGTTGCTTTTCTCTTTCCCGGACAGGGATCACAGGCAGCAGGCATGGGCAAAGAGCTGGCCGCGCTCTATCCTGTGGCGCGACACACTTTTCAGGAAGCCGATGACGCTCTGGGCTTTGCCATCTCCCAGCTTTGCTTTGAAGGCCCGGACGATCAGCTCAAACTCACAGAAAATACCCAGCCGGCCATTGTTACCATGAGCACCGCCGTAGCGCGTGTGCTGCAGGAAAAAGGAATTGTCCCGCAATTTGCCGCCGGACACAGCCTGGGTGAGTACTCTGCTCACGTGGCTGCGGGAACGCTTTCATTTGCTGAAGCTGTTCGCACAGTGCGTGATCGCGGACGCTACATGCAGCAAGCCGTACCCGCCGGTGAAGGCGGAATGGCGGCGATCCTGGGCATGCCGCTGGACCAGCTGCAGCAGGTTTGCGCTGACGCAGCGCAGGGCGAAATTGTCTCTCCTGCCAATATCAATTCGCCGGACCAGATTGCGATCTCCGGCCATCAGAAAGCCGTGGAACGCGCGGCCGAGTTGGCTAAAGAGCGCGGCGCGAAGAAGGCCATTATGCTGGTGGTCAGCGCGCCCTTTCATTGCGCGCTGATGCAGCCGGCACAAGACCGTCTGGAAAAAGATCTGCAGGCACTTCACTTCAAGAACCCTGAGCTGCCGGTCATCGCCAATATTGACGCCACGGCCAAGACAACCGGTGAAGAGTCCCGCCAGGCGCTGGTGCGCCAGGTAACGGGCGCAGTGCAATGGGCCAAATGCATGCAGACTCTGATTGGCCAGGGCGTGAAGACGTTTGTTGAAGTCGGTCCGGGAAAAGTTCTGACCGGTCTGATGCGCCAGATTGACCGCTCACAGACCTGCATGAATGCTGAAGACGAAGCGTCCGTTCAGAAGGTCAGCAATCTGTTTGCTGCGGCGGCCAAAGAGTAGAGTTTCATCTGCGGTCATTCTCTTCCTAAAATCTAGCGAACCGGACTACTTCGGTCCATGGCACAACACTTGCACGGGCGAATCGGTAATGGTTCTAGATTTCTTTTCTACCCACATAGACCTCGGCTCGGTGCTGTTATTGATCGTCACAACGACCACCACGCCGCTGGAGGAAGCAGTATCCTTTTTGGGCGGTTCAAGAGCACAGTCCACATGATGGGCAGTAATAGTTTTATACTCACCAGACGGTCCCCAATCGAGCTTGAACTGGTTGACCGTGTACGTATATCTGTCTGGATGCTGCTTCCAGTCGGAGTCGCCCTGATAGATGCCGTAGGCCGCGTCAAAATCTTTTTGTTCGATCGCCTGGAAGAAATTGTTAATGACCTTCGTCTCTGAGTCGTAGCGCGTGAGGAATAAATAGACCGAGACCACGAGCACAACCACCACCGCAGTGGCAATGATTCTCCTGCGCTTCTGCGCGGGTCGCGGATCATATTCTTTTGCATCAAGAAGTGCCATTGAACGTCCTTCGTGTGTGTCGACAGCGGATTGAGAGTACGAAAGTCAATATCTTATAGATTGATCTATGGCAAATTGCGCTTTATACCCTTCTTGTTACGAACGGTTGCAGGCGGCTCTCACTAATGGTGCGTTGCGTGTCAATTCTTCAAAGGTCAGCGGTGATGTGCTCAAGCCACCCGATTTTTTCTCCACCCACACCAATGTTGGATCGGGCCGGCGGTTCACGAATACCACCAGGACCACTCCGCTAGGCGATTGAAAGTCTTTTTGTGGTGGTTCTATGGCGCAATCGATTTTATGGTTGCTAATGACGCCAAATTCACTCGCTGGCCCCCAGTCCCGGGTGAATTGAGGCAGTGAATAATTGCTGTACTTGTCGAGATGCTGTTTCCAGTCGGGATCGGCATTATATAGACCATATGCCTTGTCAAAATCGTGGCGTTCAATCGCGGAAAAAAAATTCTCGCCAATGCTCCACTGGCGTCCGTAGCGGAATCTTCCGGTAGGCCAAAACCAGAGGATCAGCAACAAGGCGATTAAAGCGACAGCCCCAGTTACCATCGCAAGATGCTTCTGGGCCGGCCTCGGATCGTATTCTTTTGCGTCCATCAATGCCATGCGAAAAGTCCTTAGAGAGTGCGTTTGAACAAAAGGGTTGAGAGCGCGAACGCCCCAATTGCGAACCCACCAAGATACAGCAGGTCAGGCCAGATTGCAGCTATGCCCACGCCTTTAAGCAGCACGGCCTTGAATCCCTGCACGGAATAAGTGAACGGATCAATCCATGCGATCCACTGCAGCCACTTGGGAAAAGCCTGTACGGGATAAATAGCGCCGCTGGGAAAATACAGCAGCGTATTCAGGATACCGAAAACCGCGCGCGGAATCAGCGGATCATTCACGCGGACCATCATGACAAACATCATGGAAATAAAAGCAAATGAGGTGCAGACGATCAAAAGGAAGAGCCACAAAAGATTTGCCAGCTGAAACGTTGAGCCCACGCCGGCGATCAGCGATCCCAGCACGGTAAGAACAATTCCGGCCCCCATGGCCTTGAATGCTCCAGCAACATTCAACCCCGCTACCAGTTCCAGCTTTGTAATGGGCGTTACCAGATAGCCTTCGTGCACGCCGCGGGCTTTATCGTCTATGTAAACGATTCCACCGCCGATCATTACGCTTACAAACATGGCCAGAGTAATCGACCCGGGCAGCAGGTACTTCATATATTCGATGTAAGGATAAAGCTCGACCACCTGCAACGAGATTTGCTGGATGACGCGCGGCTGTACATCGGGCTGGTTGAGCGCGTCCACTAGTTGCGCCATCTCGTCCTCAAAAGTTGAGGTCATGAAATTGTCAGTATTATCCAGCACTAAACCGATATGCGGCCTGGCATGCGCATAAACATCGCGGGAATATTGCGGCGGAATCACCAGCCCGGCATTCAGATCGCCACGGCGCACGGCGGCCACCATGGTTTGTTCGTCACTGTAGGTGATTGGCACAAAGGTGCGGGCATTGCTCTGCACCGCGCGCAGAGCTTCAATCACGCGGACGGCCTGCGGGCCGGTATCGTGCGAGACAATGCCTATTTTTGCGTCACGGATTTTTCCGCCAAAAGCGTTGCCCAGAACGATAAGTTGGACCAGCGGAAAGACCATGGCGGCAACCATGAGCGCAGGCGAGCGAAAGAATTTGCGCAGGTCGCGCTCCACGATGGCCATCATGCGTCCGCTCTGGAAGAAGCTGGCCATTACCTGTTCCCCATGATGGGCATTTGATAGAGTGGCGAATCGATTATCTGGTCGCGCAGCTGTCTGCCGGTGTAGTGGACGAAGACATCATCAAGCGTGGTGCTTTGCACGGTCAAGGCTTTCACCACTACTTTGGAATGCACGGCGGTTTCCACCAGTTCAGTTGTGGTGCGCGAGCCGTCGTCGGTGAGAATTCGATACATATTTGCGCCTTCTGACTGCACGGATTGCACAGCAACCAGTTTCTCCAGAGTCTGCTGCCAGTCTGCGGGCGCATTGAGAAACTGCGCTTCAATCACGCTGGAGCCGGGAATGCTGCTCTTGAGCGCGCGCGGCGTGTCCAGCGCTACGAGCTTGCCGTGATCGACAATGGCTATGCGGTCGCAGAGGCGGTCGGCTTCGTCCATGTAATGCGTTGTGATCAGCACCGTGAGATTGCGCTTCTGCTTAATGCTGGTGATCATCTCCCAGACGGCCACGCGGGAGACAGGATCAAGACCGGTCGTGGGCTCGTCGAGGAAAAAGATTCTGGGGCGATGCACCAGGCCGCGCGCAATCTCCAGCCGCCTGCGCATGCCTCCAGAAAGATTTCTGGCCGGCGCGTTGCGCCATTGATTCAGGTCAACCAGCTCCAGCAATTCATCAATCGACTTTTCGCGGTCTGCGGCAGGAATGCCATAGAGCTTGGAGTAGATGCTTAGATTTTCCCAGACCGTGAGATCGCCATCACTGGTCATGGCCTGCGGAATCACGCCCATGGATCGCCGCGCGCGGTTAGGATCTTTGCGGACATCGGCTCCTTCAATAATTGCAGTGCCCTCGGTGATATCGAGCAGAGTGGTCATCATGCGGATCAGCGTGGATTTGCCTGCGCCGTTCGGGCCCAGGAGGCCAAAGATTTCACCTTCTGCCACTTCAAATGAGACACCATTCACGGCAGTGAAGTTCCCAAAGCGCTTGATGATGTCGATAACTTGAATCGCCGGTGGCGCCATCAGCGGCCTTCTGTCTTTGGGTTAGTCTCAAGCTTGGATTTAGGCACAAGAATTTCCGCGGTCATTCCCGGCACCATGGTTTTCGCGGTGTTTGCAACAGCAAGTTTAAGCGTGATGGCTTTGATGTCCCGCTTGCGGCGGTTTACGTCGCGCTGCGTGGCGAAGTCAGCTTCCGGCGCTTTGAAAATAATTTTGCCCGGAACAATTTCGCCCGAAGGCAGCCGCGCATTGAGTTGGTCGCCCAGGGCAATGTGGTCTGCTTCCGTTTCAGGAATTGCGGCGAGCACCCAGGTGTCGCCCAGATCGGTGATGATCGCGATAGGCTGGCCCAGGCTTACCACTTCACCTTCACGCGCTGCGCGCACGGTAACAATTCCATTTATGGGCGACAGGACTTTCGTGTATCCCAGACGCGTTTCTGCGGCTTCCAACTGCGCCTTGGCATTGAGCTGCTGTGCCTGCGTTGAGGCGACAGTGCTCTGCGCTGCCTGTGTCAGGCGCGTGTGCGCCTGCGCGGTGATTAGATCGGCCTGCGCTGCGTGCGATTGATCTTCTGCTGCCTTTACCAGTGCCTGCTGGGCTTTGAGCTGCGCGGCGGATTGGTCGGCGAGCTGTTGTGACGCTACGCCCTGAGCGGCCAGAGCCAGGTTGCGTCGCGTGTCACCTTCAATGCGTTGCAGGTCAGCTTGCGCTTGCAGAAGTGTTGCCTGCGCGGCGCTGAAGCGGGCCTGGGCGTTTACCACGCCACTGGATGTTTCTCCGGCAGTCTGCTCTTCTGTGGCGCGTGTTTGCGAAACCTGATAGCGCAGGCTGCTTAACAACGCTTCCGCGGCCTGGCGGTCAGCGGTGAGCTCTTGTGAATCGAGCACGGCGATAGTGTCCCCTGCTTTGACTTCCGTGCCTTCGTCCACGGCCAGGCGCTCAATGCGTCCGCTGATTTTGGGGCTTACGACAACCTGGTTGGCATCCACGGTGCCGACAAGAACCAGGTCAGAAGAATGGTCAGTAGAGAAAAAATAATAGGCTGCCGCGATGAGCAGCAGCAGGCCAAGAAACATAAAAAACCGGTTGCGTGGGTTCACTGTTTGCAAGCCTTCTGTGCTGCGGGAGTAAAAATCGCCGCGCAAATAAAATCGACGACAGCGGTGCGGCGCTGGGCAATCCGCTCCGGAGAGCCGGGATCGCCGGCATGCATAAACTGCTGCGCGGGCATGCTGATGAAATAAAAAACAATGATTCCGATAATCGACGTAACGGTCTGCATGGGATCAACCTGACGGAAATCGCCGGCGGCAATCCCTTCATCAATCAGTTTTTCCAGACGGCTATAAAGCGGCTTGCCGTGCAGCTCCATGATCTTGCTGGCTGCGGGGGAGAGTGAACGCCCGGCGCTGCGCATGAATTCGCGCTGCACCAGCCGCGGATACACCGGCGCGCTGGCAATGTAATCAAAGTGCGTTTGCGCATAAAGCAGCAATCGCTCACGCGGCGGCAGCTCTTCACGGTTCAACACGGACATCACGCGCTGATGCAGTCCGGAAAAAACCTGCTCCAGGGCCGCAGCGTAGAGGCCGTCTTTGTCTTTGAAGTAGTAGTAGAGTAGCGCCTTGTTCACGCCGGCCCGGCGGGCAATTTCTTCCGTCCGCGCTCCGGTTACGCCTTCATGGGAAAACTCTTCCAAGGCGGCTTTGAGGATGGCAGCACGGGTCTTTTCCGGCTCGCCGCGCGAGCCAGATTTGCCGGATTTGGTGGCAACTGACATTTAATTAACCGTTTAGTTAATCATATCACTTCCGGTATTGATAGCAAATTTCTTGTGCCAAATCAGCCTTGGCTTGTATGAGTTGAAAAAGTTGCACTCCACGCAATCGTCAACAAAAGTGGCGAGTGAACGATTTTGGTAAAATAGAGGGTTTGCCTCTCCTCATCTCTTTGATATTAGGATTTGAATGCCTGAAACCATGTTAGCCGTTGTAAAGCCAGAGGCCGCGCCGGGAGCGGACGTCCGGCAGATGCCTGTTCCGCAGATTGGCCCGGACGATGTTCTGGTGAAAGTGAAAGTAGCGTCTGTGTGCGGCACTGACCTGCACATATATAACTGGGACCAGTGGGCGCAGAACCGCATTAAGCCGCCGCTGATTCCCGGGCATGAGTTTTGCGGACACGTGGTGGCCACTGGCAAGAACGTAACGGCGGTGAAGGAAGGCGATTTTGTATCCGCGGAGATGCATGTGGCCTGCGGCAAATGCTACCAGTGCCGCACCGGCGAAGCCCACATTTGCCAGCACGTAACAATTATCGGCGTGGACGCAAACGGCGCGTTTGCCGAGTTTGTGAAAATTCCGGAATCAAATATCTGGAAGATTGATCCGGCGATTCCTGCGGATTATGCCAGCGTGCTGGATCCGTTGGGCAACGCCGTGCACACGGTGCTGGCCGGTGAGATTGCCGCCAAGACGGTGGCGGTGATCGGCTGCGGGCCGATTGGTCTTTTCTGCATTGCCGTGGCACGCGCCTGCGGAGCGAGCGAGGTGTTTGCGCTGGAGATCAATGACCATCGGCGCAAGCTGGCAGAGAAGATGAAGGCCGATCACGTTCTGAATCCGGCCAAAGACAATGTTTACGAGCAGGTAATGGCTGACACTGGCGGCACTGGCGTGGATGTGATCCTGGAAATGTCCGGCCATCCGGATGCGATCCGGCTGGGATTTAAGATTCTGCGGCTGGGCGGACGGGCTTCATTGCTCGGCATTCCGTCGAAGCCGATGGAATTGAATCTGGCCAACGATATTATTTTTAAAGGCGCGCATGTGCAGGGCATCAACGGCCGCCTGATGTACAAGACCTGGTACCAAATGAACGCGTTATTGAAAGCCGGCAAGCTTGATCTTGATCCGGTGATTACAGATCGCATGCCCATGGCCGACTTCAGCAAAGGCATGGACCGGTTGAGAACAGGCGAGTCGAGCAAGATTTTGTTGTATCCGAATGGAGTGCAGAAAAGCTAGTTGTTCGCCGCAGATTTGCGCAGATGAACGCTGATCAAAAAGCTTGGGCCGCGAATTGCGCGAATGAACACGAATTTTAATTAACCTTATGTCTTAAAGATGGATTTGATTCGCGTGTTTCGCGTTGATTCGCGGCTAAATACTTTATCTGCGCTGATCCGCGTAAACAGCGGCAAAAAGATTTTTCAAGGAGTTAGACATGCCAACCACCAGCACACGCCCGCAGCTTTCCTACCTTGCCGACCAGATGAAGGAACTTGAGCAAAAAGGCACGCACTTTAAACTGCGTGTGCTTATGGACGAGCAGGCCCCTGAATGCACGGTGGACGGCAAGCATGTCATCAATCTGGCGTCGAATAATTATCTGGGCCTGACGACGCATCCTAAGCTGCGCGAGGCGGCGATTGGGGCCATCAAAAAATATGGCGTAGGCTCGGGTGCAGTGCGCACGGTGAGCGGGACCATGTCTATCCATATGGAGTTGGAAGAAAAGATTGCGCGCTTTAAGAATACTGAAGCTTGCGTGGTCTTTCAGTCAGGCTTTACGGCGAACGCCGGTACGGTTTCGGCCATCCTGGGCAAAGACGATTTTATTATTTCTGACGAGCTGAATCATGCCAGCATTATTGATGGCGCGCGCCTCTCCCGCGCCAAGATCAAAGTCTTCCGCCACAAAGATGCGGCGCATGCGGAAGAGCTGTTGAAGGAAATTGCCAACGAGCCGGGACACAAGTTGATGATCACCGACGGCGTCTTTTCCATGGATGGCGATATTGGTCCGCTGCCTGCGCTGTGCGATGTGGCGGAAAAATATGGCGCAATCATGATGGTGGACGATGCGCATTCTTCCGGCGTGCTGGGGCGCAATGGGCGCGGAACCATTGATCACCACAAAGTTCACGGACGCGTGGATGTGCAGGTGGGCACGCTCTCCAAGGCCATTGGCGCGCTGGGCGGCTATGTTTGCGGATCAAAAGAGCTGATCGATTTTCTGTATCATCGCGCGCGTCCGTTTTTGTTTTCCACGTCGCATCCGCCGTCCGTCGCTGCCACCTGCATTGCCGCTTTTGACGTGCTCGAGAACGAACCTCAATTAATGGACAAGCTCTGGGCCAACACGCGTTTCTTTAAAAAAGAGCTGGGACTGCTGGGATTCAATATTGGCGGCATCAACACGCCGGCCAGCGAGACGCCAATCACGCCGATTATTATCGGCGACGGCAAGCTCACCATGGAGTTCAGCCGCGAGTTGTTCAATGAAGGCGTATTTGTTCCGGGGATCGCATTCCCAACGGTGGCTGAGGGCAAGGCCCGCGTACGGACGATCATGAGCGCT
>DASXZE010000030.1:0-5823 GCA_036502105.1 Candidatus Angelobacter sp.
GTTTGAACGGCTGATTGTTCCTAATATTCTAGGCGTGCGTCCCGACCTGGGAAATCCGGCGCGGACCAATGGCGAATTTGCGTCCTACTATAAAGGCCGCGTTTTGCCGGAGACATTCACCGTGGTGGATGATCCCAAGGCCAAAGAGTTTGACCACCAGGCACTGGCTGGAACCTATGATGTGGACGATGAAGGCGTGGAAGCGCAGAAAGTTACGGTGATCGATAAGGGCGTGCTGACCAACTATCTGCTGGGGCGCGTGCCGATCCGCGATTTTCCGCACTCGAACGGGCATGGCAGGACAGCGCTGGCGGGATCGCCGCGTCCGCAGATTTCCAACCTGATCTTTAAGGCAGAGAAGAGCATTCCATTTGCCGAGATGAAGCAGAAGCTGATCCAGATGTGCAAGGACCAGGGCCGTCCATATGGCTACTACGTGGAGACCACAGGAGCGGCGCTCTCACCGCGTTTGCTGTGGCGCGTCTATGTGAGCGATGGACACCAGGAGTTGGTGCGCGGAGCGGTGTTTAAACAGCTCGACACCCGCGCTTTGCGTAGTGACATTGTGGCCACTGGAACTGACAACTATGTGTATAACCGCGCCGAGCCGCTGCCCAGCGCGATTGTGGGTCCGTCACTGTTGTTTGGCGAACTGGAAATTCAGCGGGCGAATCGTACGCGGGAAAAGCTGCCGCAGTATCCGGCACCGGCGTTGGCGAGCAATTAGCCATTAGCAATTAGCCAAAACGACGCGCTTACGACTGTGATTGTGGAGGCGTGCAGTTTCGTCATTCATGACTAAGAACGTTCACCACAGGGACACAGAGGGGCACGGAGGGAATCAAAGCCTTCCGTGCTTTTCTTTTCTACTAGAACTTATTCGTTGCGGCTGTATCTCGCAGCCCATTGGGAAACCATTTACCATAGGGATTCCTCGCGCGGGATCTGCGCTCGGAATTTAAAAACAAATGGGCCGCATACACGTACTTTCTGAGCACGTTGCCAACAAGATCGCCGCGGGCGAGGTGGTAGAGCGTCCTGCGTCGGTGTTGAAGGAGTTGCTGGAAAATTCGCTGGATGCGGGCGCGACGCGCATCCGCGTGCAGATTGAGGCAGGCGGCAAAAAGCTGATCCAGGTCACGGACAACGGCTGCGGCATGGTGCGTGACGACGCGCTGCTGGCCTTCGAACGCCACGCGACTTCCAAAATCAAAGACGCGGAAGACCTGCTTAACATACACACACTGGGGTTTCGTGGAGAGGCGCTGCCGTCGATTGCTTCCGTGGCCCGCGTGCTGCTGGAGACGCGTGATGCCGACCAGGACAGCGGCACGGTGCTGGAGATTGCCGGCGGCAAGATTCTGCGGGTGGAAGAAGCCGGGTTGCCGCAAGGAACGTCATTTGCCGTGCGCGATCTGTTCTTCAATACGCCGGCGCGTAAGAAGTTTTTAAAGGCGGAGTCAACGGAGCTTTCGCACATTGCGTCGCTGGTTACGCATTATGCGCTGGCGCATCCGGAAAAGCATTTTGAGTTGCACTCCGCTACTGAAGCCATGCTGGTGGCCGCGCCGGTGGCTTCTCATTCTGATCGTATTTACCAGATATTTGGCCGCGAGACTTTAGACCAACTGCTTCCCATGGCAGCGACCATGAAGCTGGAACGCGTAGGCATACCGGAGCCTCCGCCATGGCGGCGCGGAGAAGATTACACGCCGCCTGTCCCCGGCGATATCCGTTTGCATGGTTTTATTTCCAAGCCTGAGCTACAGAAGCTGAACCGGAATTCGATTTATGTATTTGTAAACGGCCGCCTGATCCGCGACCGGATGGTGCAGCACGCGATTATTGAAGGCTACAGAAATATTCTTGCGCCGACGGTTTTTCCGGTGGTGCTGTTGTTCATTGAGTTGCCAAATGAAGAGGTGGATGCCAATGTGCATCCGTCAAAAACCGAAGTCAGGTTTCGGCAGCATACGCTGGTACACGATTTTGTACGCGAGTCAGTGCGTACGGCGTTGATGAAGGCGCGTCCGGTGCCGCAGTTTACGCGGGAGATTATGGCGCAACCCACGGCTGCACCCGGGTTGAGTCCTGGGGCGCAAGCACATGGCGGCAATGAATTTGCGCTCAAACCGGAAGTTCCGACGCTGATGAGCGAGCGGCTGCAATTTGGCGGCGAGACCATTACGGTTGACGCCAACATGGCAGTGAGCGGCTTTGGGCCGGTGGGCGTGCCGACTATCGCGCAAAGCGCGAACGGACATGCCGATGCCTGCGGCAATGTGCTGGAAGATGAGCCGCAGGAGATTGTCGATCAACTGGCGCTGGCGAGTTTAAGGCCGCTGGGGCAGGTGCGCGATTCGTTTATCCTGGCCGTGAATCCTGATGGGCTATGGATCATTGACCAGCATGTGGCGCATGAGCGCGTGTTGTTTGAAAAGATATTGCACGAACGGGCACAGAACAGCGCAGCGCAAGACGGCCAGCGGCTGCTGATGCCGCTGATTGTTGAACTCACGCCGGGGCAGCAGGCGGTGTTTACCGAAATTTCAGAAGAGTTGCAGCGCAACGGATTTGAAGTGGATCTTTTTGGCACGCGAACGGTTGCGATTAAGACTGCGCCGGGCGGCGTGCGTCCGGCGGACGTGGAGAAGATGCTGGTGGAATTGCTCGACCAGTTTGAGCGCGAAGAGCAGGTGCTGAACCTGGACAAGATACGGGCCAAGATTGCCGCCAGCATTGCCTGCCATGCCGCCATCAAGATCAACATGCCGCTGGAGCAAAACAAAATGGAGTGGCTGCTCAAGGAGCTGGCAAAAACGGAGTGTCCCATGACGTGTCCGCATGGGCGTCCGGTGGTTCTGCGGTATTCTGTAAAGGAGATACAGAAGGCATTTAAGCGGATTTAGCGCGTATTTTTGCAGTGCCCAGTACGCCCCGACTACGTTAAACTGTTTACATGGAAGTCCGCTTTAGTCCTGAATTTGAAGCCGAGCTTAAACGGGTTGCGTCCGCAAGCGGACGCGGCGCGGAGCAACTGGTACAAGAGATCGTAGAAACGTATCTCAACCACGACCAGTGGTTCAAGGCTGAAGTACAAAAGGGACTGGGGCAACTGGACAAGGGTGAATTTGTGGACCACGATGAAGTGGTTGCACGCATTGAACGGATGTTTCATCCCAGATGGAGATCCGCTGGTCGCCTGAAGCCGCTGCCGACTTCACAGCAATGATTCAATATATCCGGCAAGACAACTCTTCTGCGGCTTTGCGTGTTGCCCGAGCATTTACCAGACTGTTGCGCAATTAAAAGCATTTCCGAAGCGAGGCCGTTCCGGACGCGTGGATGGAACCAGGGAGTTGCCGATATCGCAACTTCCATTTGTTGTAGTGTATCGTGTTGGAGAAAATGCGGTTGAGATAGCAAGAGTTTTGCACGGGGCACAACGCTGGCCTCCAATCAACGAATGACCAAAGGCTTTCATTCCTAATGACTGAACAAGAACTCGAAGAACACCGGGCAAAACTCTGGCGCACTGACGGCAATGCCGTCCGCACGGTGGAAGATGCGCGCCAGTTTATGGCAGGCGTGGGATTTTGTGTGAATTATCCGGAGCGGCCGGGAACGCTGGTGCCGAGCTTTATCGCGGCGCATATTGGCTCGGCGGCGGGCCTGCCGGAAGCAAAACATGCTTATGCTGATCCGCGCGCCAAGGAAGCGACTGAGCTGATGGTGCGGTTGCTGCGTGAACGGTCTGCTTTTGAGATGAATCTATCGCAGGAATCCAACCTGATTATTGCTGCGCCGGTGTTTCCTTACTTCTATGCCCTGGTAGGTGATCGCAATCCTAAATCGCTGCCTAAAACCAAGGCGCAGGGCGCTAAGATTTCTGAGCTTGCCACCAGCGTTTTTGCAGCGCTGCAAAAACACGGCCCCATGACCAAGACGCAGATACAAGAACATGTTGGACGTGAAAGCAGCCAGGCGGCGCTGGATCGCGCGCTGGGCGAGCTTTGGTCTATCTTGAAAATCACGCGGGTGGATTACAGCCCCAGCGGAGGCGCAAGCTGGGATGTGCTGTATCGCTGGTCGCCGGAGGCGGTGAAAGAGGGCATTAATATTTCCTCACCGGAAGCCATCTCAGCGCTGGTGAGTAAATATCTTGAGACCGTGGTGGCCGCCGAACAGGAAAGCATTGAGCAGTTTTTCTCGCACCTGACTTCGCGATCGAAAGTGCGCGATGCAGTGAATGCACTGTTGCAGGCGCGCGAGCTAAGTTTTGTGACGATTGGAGACAAGTCACTGGTCCGCATGGCGCCGCCACAGGACACGCAGCCGAGAAACCAGCGGAGCCGCAGCTAATGGCCGAACAGAGACCGGGAGCAGACAAGAAACCTGAACAGCGTGGGAAGAAGCTGGTGATTGCGATTGACGGGCCTGCCGGCTCAGGCAAGAGCACGCTGGCTGCGCTGCTGGCGCGAAAATACAACTACACCAACATTGAAACGGGAGCCATGTATCGCGCATTGGCGTTCAAGGCGATACAGAATGCTGTTCCTCTGGATGATGCAGCGGAAATGGCTGGGCTGGCGCGACAGTCGCGTATTGAACTGGTGCCGCGCACAGAAGGCAACCGTGTATTGCTGGATAGCGCAGATGTAACCGAAAGCCTGCGCAGCCAGGAGGTGACGGATGGGGCGTCCAGGGTTTCAGTGCATCCACCAGTGCGGGAATGGATGGTGGCCAGCCAGCGCAAAATGGGCGCGGGTGGCGGCGTGGTAATGGAAGGCCGCGATATTGGCACCGCGGTGTTTCCAGATGCTGAAGTCAAAATTTTTCTGGATGCAGCGCCGGAGATACGAGGCTCGCGGCGTTTTCAGGAAAGCCCGGCTGCCCCAGAAAATTCCTCGTCAAAACAAGAAGCCTCTGTGGTGGCTGAGTTAAAGGCGCGTGACCAGCGTGACCGCACCCGGGCGAACTCTCCGCTGGTTCCAGCGCCAGACGCGGTGCTGATTGATTCAACGCATCTCACGCTGGAGCAGGTGCTGGCACGCGCGGTTGAACTGATTGATGCCCGGCTGGCAAAGGCGATTTCTTCGCCAGCCTGATTTTCTATTCCAATTGTAGATGGAATTATTGTTGGTTTGAATTAGTGACAACTCTCATGGTTTATGATATAAACCAGTTTATGCACTCCACGCACGCTACCTTCGGTTCTAACCTGGAGAGACTCCGGCGGCTGCAATACACAACGGAAAACTTCAACGCTCTCAAGGGCCTCATGACGGCTGCATTGGGAGTTGAACTCCTTGCCTTTCGCATGTCTGATCTTCTCAAGCAGAGTTGGCTGGGTTTTCTGATGTCAGTGGTGGGTATCCTCGTCGGCATTTTCGCTGTCCGACGCCTCCCGAGCTACTATGAGCGTCGATTTGGCCAGGTCGAGCAGCAATCGAGGCCGATGACGCGCGGTCAAGCGATTGGCTGTTTGTCGGTTATCGTTGGGGTCCTTGTGTTCCTCGTTTTCTCAGGTCCATTGGGCCGATTTCTTCGTTACATTTGGACCGCGATAAACGATCATCTCAACGCGATGTTTGCCGTTCCCCATCATCGCTTGAACTTTCTTCCGATCTTCTGCTGGCTCGTGGTGCTTGTCATGAATATTCCATTTCGTCACATTCATCGAGTCGATTTGCGAAGTACTTCTTTATGGCTTGGCGGCACGCTAGTTTGGGGCGCCGTCATGTTGCTCCCATTACGTCATCCCGAACTCGTAAACCTCACCTGGTGGAAGGTGCTCGACGACGGTTGGCTTTATATAAGTCT
>DASXZE010000031.1:0-3639 GCA_036502105.1 Candidatus Angelobacter sp.
ACTTTTCTGAGTCCGCCATTCACCGCCGTGCAATAATTTTTAGTGCCGCCGGCAACCTGCTCTTCCGCGATTTGCTGGGCAAGAAATGGATGCACCGCCGTTGCTCCCACCGCCAGCAACAGCGCGACATGATGCGTCTCAATCACTTGGGCAGTTTCAGCGATGAGCGGAATACGGAAATGGCCTCCGCGAATCATTTCTTTCCACGCAGCGGCAACGGCCAGCAAAATAGGTACAGCCGCGCGCTGCTCATTGACGCCGCGATCACTAATGACAACCAGGGAAGGCGCAATACCGGCAGCCCAGCGCACTTCATTGCGGATGCGTTCAATGGCTTCCAGTGCGCCAGCGGCACCCAGAGCAGAATCAAATGTAATATCAATATGCTGCGAGTTCGTGTAAGCCTGCTCCAGCGTGCGCACCTGCTGCTCATCTAATACTGGTGAATCGGCAGTAAAATCAGGGCCAATGCGCGTATCCAGTGACATCACGTGGAGTTCACGGATCGGATCGATGGGTGGATTTGTTACCTGGGCAAAGCGCTGCTTGCAGTAGTCCCATAGGGGCCGCCGCATTTTGGAAAGAAACGCCGGGGGCGTGTCATCGCCCATGCTGTAAACCGGCTCTTTGCCTTCGGCCAGGGGATGAAGAAAAAACTTTATCTGATCATCACTCCAACCCAGCGCAGCAGCAATTTTCTTCGGCTCACGGATTGTTTTACTTGCACCGTCAGTGCCGGCTGCCAGGCGGGTTATCTGTTTCGGGATAGCAACCTGTTTGGTGTTCGTCTCTCGCACGAAAGTAGTGCGCGGATACACCCTGCCAGAGGCGATATCAATCAACAGCGCTTCGCCGGGGCCCAAACGCTGGCGCTCAATGATCTCTCTCTCATCAAAATCAGCCAGTCCGGTTTCAGAGCCTGCCACCAGCCATCCGGTCGATGTTTGCGTATAGCGCATGGGCCTCAGGCCATTACGGTCCAGCTTTGCTCCTAAAATTCGGCCATCAGAGAAAACAAGAGCTGCGGGGCCGTCCCATGGTTCGTATTCGCGGGCAGCGTTCTCAACTAATCCTGAAATGCGCTGGCCAAGCCGCGCCTTGTCGGCGACCGGAGGAACCAGATTCAACATTGCGTGATCAACCGGGAGGCCCTGCTGCACCAGCAATTCCAGGGCGTTATCAAGATTGGCTGAATCGCTCACGTTGTTCTCAAGCACATTCAACCACTCGCCCGCTTTCAGTCGGGCGCGTATCTCTGCTTCGCGCGCAATCATCCAGCGCCGGTTGCCGGTGATGGTGTTGATTTCGCCGTTGTGCGCCAGCATCCTAAATGGCTGTGCCAGCCGCCAGGCTGGTTGGGTGTTGGTGGAAAATCTTTGGTGAAAAATAGCGAACGAAGTTTCAAAATCCGGATCAGTCAAATCAGGATAAAACTCAGACAACTGCCGTGGCGCGAGCAGGCCTTTGTAAACTATGGTGCGCGACGATAGCGAGCAGAAGTAAGCTACCTCGCCCAGTTCAGCTTCAGCGCGTTTACGAAACAGGAAAAGTTGGCGCTCAAGGCCAGCGCTCTGGCCGGTGGTTCCTAAGAAACATTGCCAGATTGCCGGCGCTGTTTCCGCGGCGCGTGAGCCTAAAATATTTCGATTCGTCGGCACTTTCCGCCAGCCCAGGCAGTGCAATGCCATGTCTGCCGCCAGCGCGGAAAGCTCAGCGTGCACGCGAGCCTCTTCATTATCACCTTGAATGAATAGCATCCCCACGCCGTGTGCGCGCGGTAGGGGGACGCGGAGGTCGCGTGCTACGCGAGCCAGCATTCTCTGCGGCAGGGCCGTGAGCAAACCTGCACCGTCACCGCTAGAGGCATCCGCATCAACACCACCTCGATGCGAAAGCCGCTGTAAGGCTATGAGCGCGCGGTCCACCACCTCATGCGTTGCGCCACCGGCGGGCCGTACGACGAATCCGGTGCCGCACGCATCATGATCGGGATGACCATGTGAGAATGCTGTGTCCATGGTCTTTGATAAATGGAGAACCCGGGAAAGGGAAATCGAGAATTTGGATGGTTACTATTTGAAATTCAAGACGCCATTTCGGGACTGCTGTTTAACAGGTTTTTAATAATCAAAATCGCGCGAACACAAATGCGCTGCATAGATTTAATCGATTGGACTTCCGCCTGGAACCAACCTAGATTTGATTATGCGAAACCATTGGCCAACCTACCGATTCTTCTCTCTCCTGGTTTTCAAATTTCGCTGGATGCGCTTCCAAGCTGCAATCCGTAAATATGATCATCAATTAACATCACGTTCTCTCTAACCAATCTAAGATTTGTAGATGAATGACAAAGTGAAAAAGGAATATCTATTTGCCAGCGATTTTGACCAGACGCTGAGCTTTAACGACTCTGGGTTTGTCCTCAGCGAGCTGCTGGGAATCCCGGCGCAGGAATTTGAGCGCAAAGCGCAGGGCATGGCGAAATTAAATCTGGTGCAGCAGGGTGCTGAGCTCTCATATCTTCTGCTGCATGATCCGCAGTTCCGCCATGTCCGCAGGGAACACTTGATTGCGGTGGGCAAGCTCATACCTTTGAAAGAGCAGATCCATCTTCTTTATAAGATCCTTGATAAAGATGTGCCGGGCTACCATTTCAATTTTTATGTGCTCTCCGCCGCGCCGGCTGAGATTGTGCAATCCGCGCTGGAAGGTATCGTTCCCACAGATCATATCTACGGAACTGAATTTAAATACAACGCCAATGGAGAGATTGAAACCATTCTTCGCGTGACTGCTGGCTATGGAAAAGTGGCGCGCTTGGTGCATTGCAGGAAGATTTGCAGATTGGGCCTGACCGCGTGGTCTATGCCGGTGACGGCAGTTCTGACGTGCATGCCATGCTGCATGTGAATCGCGACGCCGGGCTGACGATAGCCGTTTCAGAAACGCGCGATGTAACCCAGATTGCCAAGCGCACTGTGCTGAGTTCCAACGCGCTGGCCATGCTGGTGCCTATCCTTGAAGAAGTTGCAGGCTGGCAGCCGCCGGAGATCCACGACTTTTTTGAAGGCAACGGTTTTCTGGTGCGTGAGTGGGCACGCGCCCGCACAGACTGGCTTACGCTGCGTCCGGCCAAGGAAGAACGCGCAGGAGCTGCGAGAGCATGAGGACATACAATCATGTGGCTTAGTGCGCTTGGCTGGGTGGCGACAGCCTTTTTTGCCAGCTCATATTTTTTCAAGAAAGCAGCGGCGCTGCGTACCATCCAGGCATGTGCGGCTGTGCTGTGGATCGTTTACGGATTTGCGATTCACTCCGCGCCAGTGGTGGCTTCAAACCTGATGGTCGCTCTCGCAGCGGTTTATACCTCGCTGCAATTAAAACGGAGCAGGGAACAGGCGAATGAAGGCGGCATGAGCACAAATACTCCTGAAGCCAGCGGAACCGCAACATAGATGCCGATTTAAACGGAAACAGCAGTGCAGCTTACAGAGCGCTTATGGCTGCCGATTGAACCTCTAATTCCTTGCGCGCAACTTCCACAAAAGCTGAAGCAATCAGCGGCAGACTGCGGTCTTTGCGATAAACCAAGGCCAGTTCGCGCCACAGATCAAGCCCTTCAACTTTGAGGAGTCT
>DASXZE010000032.1:0-5753 GCA_036502105.1 Candidatus Angelobacter sp.
ATCGTCAATCAGGCTGGCGTGTTCAATGGAATCAATGCCGGCGAGAATTGCGTTCTTGATGGCCTGCGTGCCGTGCGCGTGTGCGGCAATTTTGCGCCCGGCCATATGGGCTTCGTCGGCCGCAGCCTTGAGTTCTTCAAACGTAAATTGCGGAGCGCCCGGGCTGTCGCCTTTGGAAAGTACGCCGCCGCTGGCGAGAATTTTGATTACGTCCACGCCGTATTTCACCTGCGCGCGGACTACGTGGCGCACCTGGTCAACACCGTCTGCAATAGCGAAGTCTCGCTCTTCTGGAAACATGCTGACGCGCGTTTGCGGAGAAAAATTGTTGAGATCGCCATGGCCGCCGGTAATGGTAATGGCCGGGCCGCTGGCCACAATGCGCGGGCCGGGAATCAAGCCTTCATTAATAGAGTTGCGCAGGTCCACGGCGAGAAACGGCAGCGAGCCTACGTCACGCACGCTGGTAAAGCCAGCTTCAAGCGTGCGGCGCGCATTCACCACACCGGCAAAAGCGCTTTGAAACGGAGTGTCTTTGAAGTTATAGATTTCGTCATAGCGATCAGCGCGCGCGCCCAGATGAGTATGGCAATCAATGAGTCCGGGCAGAACCGTGGCGTGGGAAAGATCTACCACTGCCGCACCTGCCGGAACGGTGATGGCGCTGGCCGGGCCAATACTTTGAATGCGTTCGTCTGCCACCACGATCACCATATTTTCGCGGAGCTGGTCACTGGTGGCGTCAAACAGATGTCCGGCGCGGATATAAACCATTTTGACTGCGGGCTTCTGCGAGGTCCGTGTGGTCTGCGCAAGGGCGGGCAGAATTGAAATAAGAAAAAGAAAAAAGATAAAAATCCGTTTCATCCAAAAGCTCCTAAGAAAACTTAGCGGGAAAATTCAATGGGAAAGCACGAAAAGTATATAGGCCAATTGCGGCTGGCTTGCAGAAAAAGCTTGCGGGTTTGCGGTATGCTGCGGATGTGCATGCGGTACCGGAAATTGATTTGCCAGAGTAAGTGTCTTGAAGCGGCGCGCATCAGGACTTACTTTCTGGGAGCTACTGTTTGGCAACCAGCAGCGGTCGGGAAAAATTCAGCCAGATTCTCCAGCGGTCATATTCGCGGCTATGTGAAGTTGCGGTGACCACCGCATCTTCCACGCTGTTCTTGGTGAAGATCACTTGTAATTTAGAGCCCAGGCTGACCAGCGGGCTGATCATCATTGTGGCGTCGCGCTCACCTACGGGGAGAATCAGGTCGCGCACCTGGAATGGAAGGCCGTTGCTGGCCAGGCCGCGCAGAATCGCGATGGTCCCGCCTTCAGGTATGAGCAGTGCCGGCGCCGCGTCTGATGATTCACCAGAAGATTCTGTCTGCGTCGCCGCGTACGGCTCAGGGGCAGCGGTGCCCGGCAAGCTATTCACTACGGTCACCGGTGGCACGCCGAGTTCCCAGTCTTCCGGCGGGAAATAAATGCCCCAGAAGTTTTCCGGACGATAGAGCTCAATTCCGTATTCACTCTCGCCGGAATCTGCCCACACCACCTGACCAACGCGCCATTTATACGGCGCAAGCATGGCCACGCGCACTTCCATTTTGTGCTCAAGGGGAACGGCGGAGCGGATCTTGGCTCCATGCCGGTTCACAAGAATAGTTTCCGCAGCCCCGCTTACGTGGGACCCGTCACTCTTCTGGCCGGAGACCGCGAGGGCTAGCGAAACAAGTACACGAGAGCTTCTGCGCCCTCGCTCATTTGCTGCGATGAGTTGCGCCATATGTCTCTTTGGGAAACTTTCAATTTCAGGAACTATAGAACCTGCGGCCAGTTCCAGCTATATTACCGGCAACCCAAGCGGTTACCACCAAAAAGCAGGGTTACATTGGCCTAAGGTAACCTTAGATAGCAATACCTTAAAATGTTCCAATTTTTCCCATTTTAGTCCTGTAATCACAGGGAAACCTACGCCAATTGCCTTTAAAAATCTTTTATCCTGGCGATTTGTATCGTAACACGAGTGACATCCGTCCTTGCTTAATACTCTCACGCAAATTACATGGCCGGCTCAATGGTGCGGACGTTGATGGTCTGCGTGGCCTTATCCAGTGAGCCTTTGACCTTTACTTTTTTGGCGGCAAACATGGCGGACTGCGTCTGATCGCTCAGCCGGTAAACCTTTTTGGTGGTCGGGTTATACAGGACATACCAATAGCGGCGGGCGCAGCCTTTTACACAGTTGGCTTCAGTGTTGACGCTGGCGCGCTTCATTATTTCAGCATGCGATCCCTTGGTGGCGCACTGTCCGTCAGAGACAACGCCGGTAAAAATCTGGACTGGGCCGGTAGCTTTTGCTGGCGGCTTGGCCGCCGGAGTTTGAACGGCTAAGCTGGAAAGAGAGAGTGCGATGAGTGCGGTGAATAAGAATATGAGGCGGTGCTTTTTCATGAATGCTCCCTGATTTTGCAGTTGTGAGTAAGAGTATAGTCCCGGAGAGCAAGATTTAAGCCCCCCTCGGACTTCATTGGTCCCATCCAGAGATCTGGCGCGAAACCAGCAGGACAACGCAGCTTTGGTAAACGTGTTCTAAACTTCCGATAGGAGAAGTAATGCAAAAACGCAAACTTGGAAAAAGCAATCTTGAAGTATCTGCCATTGGCCTGGGCTGCATGGGCATGAGTTTTGGGTTCGGCCCCGCCATGGACAAGCAGGAAGGAATCAAGCTGATCCGCGCGGCCGTGGAGCGCGGCGTTACATTCTTTGACACCGCTGAGGTTTATGGTCCGTTTACCAATGAAGAGCTGGTGGGTGAAGCGCTTGCGCCGGTTCGCGGACAGGTAAAGATCGCCACTAAATTCGGTTTCGAGATCGATCCTAAGACTGGGAAGAACCTGGGTGCGGTGAACAGCCGTCCGGAACATATCAAGGAAGTGGCAGACGCGTCTTTGAAGCGGCTCAAGACTGACCACATTGATTTGTTTTATCAACATCGCGTTGATCCCAGCGTGCCGATTGAAGATGTTGCCGGCGCGGTAAAAGACCTGATTCAAGCAGGCAAGGTAAAACATTTTGGCCTTTCTGAAGCTGGCGTGAGCGTGATTCGTCGCGCACACGCGGTGCAGCCGGTCACGGCGCTGCAGAGCGAGTACTCTCTCTGGTGGCGCGAGCCGGAAGCGGAAATCCTGCCGACGCTCGAAGATCTTGGCATTGGCTTTGTTCCTTTCAGTCCGCTGGGCAAAGGTTTTCTTACCGGCAAGATCACGGAAGAAACCAAGTTCGACGCCACGGACTTCCGCAACATTGTGCCGCGCTTCTCGGCTGAAAATCGCAAAGCCAATCAGGCCGTGGTGGATCTCGTAGGCAAATTCGCCGCAGAGAAAAAGACCACACCGGCGCAGATCGCACTCGCCTGGATTCTGGCGCAAAAGCCATGGATGGTTCCGATCCCCGGCACAACCAAGCTGCATCGGCTGGAAGAAAATCTTGGCGCGGCCAACGTTCAACTCACGCCAGAAGAACTTCGCCAGATCAATGAAGCTTCCGCCAGGATCACCGTGGAAGGCGAGCGCTATCCGGAGCACATACAGAAGCTGGTCAATCGCTAAACACGCAAGTAACCTGTAAATGACGCGCGGTGCTGGTGACAGTAAAGATCCCGGCCGCGCGATCCTTTTGCCAATTGCTAATGGCCAATTGCTAAGAGCTAATGGCTGAACTTTCAAACTCGAATGAGAAGATAGAAACCGAGGCAATCAATCATGGAAATCAAAAGAGCAGGCTCGCAACCATCCGGCAAAGGCCCGGAAGACTGGTTCACCGGCGCCGTACGCATTGACCCGCTGTTTCAAGCGCCGGACCCGGCATTTGTACAGGGCGCCAGCGTAACCTTTGAACCCGGCGCGCGGACGGCCTGGCACACGCATCCGCTCGGCCAGACCCTCATCGTCACGGCCGGCAGTGGATGGTGCCAGCGCGAAGGCGGCCCCATTGAAGAGATACGCCCTGGAGACGTCGTCTGGTTCTCACCCGGAGAAAAACACTGGCACGGCGCAAGCCCGACAACAGCCATGACGCACATCGCCATTCAGGAAAAGAAAGATGGCAAGGTGGTGGACTGGATGGAGAAGGTTAGCGAGGAGCAGTACAGGAAGTAAACCTTGCTACGACTGTGGGTTCTTTATCAGTGTTGTCAGTGCAAATCAGTGGTTAGCTTTCCCGATGACGTGCGATGTCGGCGATGATCCGATGTCGGCGATCCCCCACCCCCTCCCGCACCCATCCCAAATTGGCGTGGGTTTGAGAAGGGTCATCCCAATTCAATCAGATTGGCGTAGGTTTCAGCGAATTGGCTTGATTTGGCGTAGGGTTGCGCGGTTTTCAGATGTCGCGCGATGTCGGCGATGACCCGATTCCGGCGATTCCTGTGACCCTCAGCCGATGTCTCTCAGCCAGAAACCCCACCCGGGCTATCACGTTTTGTTGCAAACAAAAGTCAAACCGCAATTCGACCGAGCGATGACCGCGCGGTCGAAGCTATTTCGAGGGCCTCTTTTGCCTCTGAATTTGGCTGAATGCTGATTACTGAGTGCTGACTGCTTTTTTTCAAAGATCTTCAATCCCGCACGCCCTGAGGCGCTGCCTGTAACTTAGCGCATCTCCGAGCAACAATCACGCACGAACTAGTTCACCTGCATAGGACATGTCTTTTGCGACCCACTGCCTGACATGGTTCAGTGTCCAAATGGACACATAGACTCGCGGGATCCTATGCTTCGCTGGTGACTGCTCAAGATCAAGACAATAGCCAGTTAACCGGAACCGATATTCGAAGACAGCAATTCATGGATTTACTGGAGTAAGCACATCCTTTTTGCAATACTCCTTTGCGGTCAGGAATGAGAAGAGTAAAGAAAAAGCTATCACAATGGAACTAAGAACAATATTTCCGGTTGGCCTCTCTGGTATTAGTGTGGCTTTGATGGAAACAAAAGCGACTACACCGATTGGAGCAACCAGAGCAGTCGAGCAAAATAGAAGCCTTGCGGCAATTGATGTATAAGAACCAATCCACGCCGTATTAGTTTCATCTAGCTGCCGCTTGCGATACTCAAGGAAATGCAGCCAAAAGTAGAACTGAATCATAATAATTATTAATGTCCCCCATTTCGTGGTTGTTTCAATCGGAAACGTTACTCCGAAAGCCTGAAATGCTTCTTTAGAGTTTCTCTCATTGTTTTGCAGAATTTGCTTGATATGGTCGAAGTCGAGGTCTTGGAAGCCTGCAGTCGCCTGATCTAGCTCGAAAAAAGCATCTTTAAACTCTCCGTGTAACCACCTGTATTGCGGCAATTCTCTAATTAATAGGCTACGAAAATCAAAATGAAACACCTTACTGTCCAATACCGGAATTTCCCACTGCCTCGGAAAATTCGCCATGGTAGGCATTACATCGTTTGGGCTCGTAACAGGCAAAAAACCTATGCTGTAAAATAATCCTTCGGATTCTACGTTTTGGCTTTTATATAATCCTTTAAATTTAGCGGTTGTACCGTTGTCCATAAGTATTGCTGCAATGGGCGTTACGCCTGAAGATAAAGCTTCTCTCTTTATCGGAACTGTAGTTTGGTTATTACTAATGGGAGCGAAAAGTTGAGCCACGCTTTCATCGGCAATGTGAATAGGGCAAAGAATTGAATACGAATTGTTCCAAATAGTTTTAAACTCATCGAGGCGCTGGGGGGCTCCGATTGCTGTGT
>DASXZE010000033.1:0-4907 GCA_036502105.1 Candidatus Angelobacter sp.
CCAATGACGATCGGTGTGATTCTGACTGGCATGGGCAATGACGGTTCCAAGGGCGTGCAGGTTATACGGTCGGTGGGCGGACATGTGATCGCGCAGGATGAATCGACGGCGGTGATTTTTGGCATGCCGCAGGAAGCCATCAAGACCGGCGTGGTTGACCAGGTGCTGCCGATGGAAGCGATTTATCACAGCATCGAGAAGCGCGTTTTAAGTATTTTTGGTCCTGCAAAGGTAGGGGCTTTTTGAAGCCGTTAAAGCAATTAGGGCCAGCGCCTCCGCTGCCGGCGCGGGAAGACGTGATTGTTTTTGTTGTGGGCGGATACAAGTTTGCCATTGCGGCGAGTGTGGTGAAAGAGATTCGCGGCATGGATGATCTGCATGCTTTCACTCTTGGTGGAATTGCCGCGCAGATTGGCAAGTTGAAATATACGCTGGAGCGGAACGGCACCACGCATTTTGTGATTGATGCAGCCCAGCACTTTCAGCTGGCGGCGTCGCAGGCGTCAAGGGTGTTGGTTCTGCGCAATGCGCCGATAGGTGTTCTGGTGGATACGACGGACCGGATTATGGAGATTTCGTCGCTGCATGCGCTGCCGCGGGCTTTTATGCATGAAGAGCGGGGATGGTATCGCGGACTGGCGGTAGTGGATGGCGTGGTGATTCCGGTGGTGAACCACAATGCTTTTCTGAATCGGCCGGAGCTGGAGATTTTGCGCGAAGGGCTGGAACGGGTTCGCGGAGTTGTAACGGCATGACGACTGGCGCAGACAAATCGTACGTGCTCTTTCCCCTGGGAAAGCAGCGGTTTGCTCTGCCTGCAGAGACCGTAACTGAACTGGCGCGTCCGGACAGCGTGCAGACGTTTCCTCATCACACGCCATTGCTTACGGGTGTGCTGGTGCGTCGGGGAAAGATTGTTCCCGTGTGTGACGTTGCGCAGGTTCTGGTTGGACCGGCCGCGCCGCCAAGAAAGTTTTATTTGATCGCCAATTGCAATCTCGAATCGCGCCAGGAGCTGACGGCTGTGCCTGTCACGGGCGAATGCGAGCTGGCCAGCGCCATGCGCGTGCCGCTCACGGGCAACGAACCGCCTTACATCAGCGGTCTGCTGGCGGTCGGCGATGAAACGGTTTCGATTGTAGCTCTGGAAAAACTCATGGGCACGGAGGCGACAGCATGAGTCCAACTGTCTCCGCTCCGGCAAAAATTTTGCTGATTGACGCCAATGTGTTTATGGCGCGCCGCATTACGGATGCGCTGAAGCTTGAAGGCTTTGAAGTGGTACACAGCACGCAGACCGGTTATGCGCTGACGATGCTGGAGTACGACATGCCGTCCGCGATTCTTTGCTCGACCAGCCTGCGTGAGATCAACGCACATGATCTGCCGCCGATTATCCATGCTGACCCAAAGACTGCGCACATTCCGGTGATTGCATTGGGCGATGGCGGCGACCAGGCGCTGATGGAGGCTTTCCGCTCGGGCTGCGCCGACTATGTTGACAAGCGGCTGGGGCCGGAGCTGATCGCAACGCAGATCAAAACTTTTCTGCGCAGCAATACAGAAGGATTTCATCCGGTACAGATGATTGATTCGTCCGATGAAGGACTGAGCGGCAGTTTATCTCACCTGGATCTGCCGGGCGTGGTGCAGATGCTGGTGCATTCGCGGCAGACCGGATCGCTCTCAGTGAACTCGGGCGTGGTGGATGGAATTATTTTCTTTGAGAACGGCAACATCACGCACGCAGAGAGTGGTGACCGCATTGGCGATGAGGCGGTGGTCCACATTGTGAAGTACTGCAACGGTGCGGGCACTGGATCTTATAAATTTTTGCCGGGAGAAAGCGCAGCTACGCGGACGGTGCTTCGCTCCGCAACGGAGCTGATGCTGGAAGCGCTGCGTGAACTGGATGAATCCGGGCAGGACGACGGCGACGGAGGTTTCAGATGAGTACGATTCCCACTGTCTATTTTATTGATGACAGTGCGACCATGCGCGAGGTGATTAAGATCGCCTTCCGGCGGGAGAATATCAACGTTGTGGCTTGCCACGACGCCGCGACCGCGCTGGCCGAAATTGAAATAGCGAAGCCGGACATTGTGATCACGGACGTGATCATGCCGGACAAAGACGGCTACGACGTTTGCCAGCATATAAAGTCGCATCCGGAGCTGGCGAAGACGCCGGTGATATTGATGTCGGGCGTGGTGAACCGCGCCGTGGCGGAGAGGGCGTTCGCGGTGAAGGCCGATGAACTGTTGCGCAAGCCCTTCCAGCCGCAAGACCTGATTACGCGCGTAAAAAATCTGTTGAAGCCGAACATAGCGCCAGCACCCACGCCTGCTGCCGCGGCAAATGCCGCAGTGGCCTTGAGCAGCATCTTTTCAGCAGCAGCTGCGCCTATGCCGCCGCGCTCTGTAACGCCCGCACCGGCCCCGGTACAGCAACGCGCTGTAGCTTCAGCGGCTCCGGTTGCGGTGATGCCATTGCCGGTAACGGCAACGGCGGCTGTGAATACGCCACAGCTTCAGGCGGCAGCGCCGGTAATCGTACCGCCAGTTTCTGCAGCACCAATGCCGGTTGCGGATGCAGCGCCAGCCAGGGCGATCAACACGAATGATGCGGCGAAATTGAAGATTGAAGTTTTGCGGCTGGAAGGGCTGGTTAAGAAATTACAGTCAGAGCTGCAGGCTGAGCGGGAATATTCCAGGGCGCTTGAGGCGCATGTGAAGACCTTGCAGGAAGCGGAATAGGGTTTCTGAAGTGCCGCCCCTACAGGGCTTGATCTTTTTTTGCGCTAACCCACCCTTCCGGCTTCGCGTTGCTCGCCTTCAGGGTGGGCTAACATCTTACCGCGCCTATGGCGCTCAATTTTTGTGCGGGACTGTTCAATCTATTCAATAAGTTTCAATCGATGATTTTGAATTTCGCAGCGGCTAAAGCCGTTTGTGTTTTTGATGGCGTAACGGCACGGCTGAAGTCCGTGCCCTGATACGGGGCGCTTCTGATTCGGGTACGAAGCGTTGTTTCTTAGCGTAAAACATTTTCGCGCCTATCGTTTTTCAGAACACAATTTGTTTTTCAGAACACAATATTGCAGGGGGAGAATCCTTTGTAATTTCGAATCAATCAGAAATATTCAAAAATTGAAATTCATGCCAAAACACTTTCCCAGCTTGTGATGCGCCGGGTTATTTCTGGCTTGTGCGCGCAGGTTGGTTCATGCCGGTTCCGCGCTGCGCGATTCCCGGGATAGAAACGGGCAGCCGGCCGAGAAATGGAATCTCGCCGAATAGAGCTTTTGTGGCTGCGATTTCAGACGTGATCACGTTGGAATAGGCGCAGACGTAATTTTCAATCTCGGGAAAGTCTGCGGCCACATAGGGCGAGCCAAAGCTGACAACTACAGTATTTTTCTTCTTCGTCCGCAAAATTGATTGCAGCAGGGCTGCCGTGGATTCGGGCATGGAGATGCTGTTCATCGCAATTCCAGCTTCTTTCTTCACGGCGCGGCCCGCCACTGGAACCATATAGACTGCCACAAGAATATTTTCTGCTGCTTTCACCGCGCTTTGGACTTCTGGCGCGCTGCCTGTGGCAATGCGCGGGTCGACGTAGATGATGCGGACGTCCGGCACGCGCGATTGCACTTCGCGCTGGAACTGGCGGCCGTTCTCGCTGCGTACATCATCGGTAAAAATAACGCAGAGCAATTTGTTGCCTTCCGTCTGGATGGTGCCGTAAGCCGGCGCAGCATTGGAGATTGCACCGCGCCGCTGGAGCGGCAACACGCGGCCATTTTCGCGGACCAGGGTCATGGCGGTGTCGGCCATCTGCTGCGCTGCCGCCAGATTCTCTGGGCTGGAAATGATCGAAGAAAGATTTTTGATGTCAATCTGAGTTGTTTTGTTGAGGCCAACGCTGGCCTTGGCGCGCAAGACTTTCAGAACAGATTCATCGAGACGCTTCTCGGAAATTTCTCCGCCGCGCACGGCGTTGAGCAGGCCGTTGTAAGCGCCGTCAAGATCGGAGGGTAGAAGCAACATGTCATTGCCAGCTTTAATCGCGTCGACCGCAGCGTGGCCAGCGGCGGCGGACGCGCCTTCCGGATACACGCGCGTGAGGCCAGACATATCCATGGCATCGGTGATGACCAGTCCGGTGAAGCCAAGCTGAGTTTTGAGAACTTGTGTGACCACGATTTCGGAAGTGGTAGCAACTTTCTTGGGATCCGGCTCCAGGGCTGGCGCGGTTACGTGCGCGACCATCACGGCGTCAGTGCCTGCGCTGATGGAGGCGCGAAAGGGCGGCAGGTCAATCTGCTCAATCTGTTCTTTACTGCGATTCACGGCAGCCACGCCGAGGTGAGAGTCAGTGGCTGTGTCGCCGTGTCCGGGGAAGTGTTTAGCGGCGGCGAGCAGGCCTGAGGCGCGCGCACCGCGAATATAGGCGCTGGCCATTGCGCCGACTTGATTTGGGTCTTCGCCGAACGAACGCGTATTGATGACAGGATTGGCTGGGTTGGAGTTTACGTCGGCATCGGGAAATAAATTCCATTCCACGCCGATGGCGCGGGACTCTTCGGCGACGATCCTGCCAAATTTTTCTGCCAGCTCTGGCTTGCCGGCTGCGCCAAAGGCCATGGCATGCGGGAAAACCGTAACGCCATTCAGACGCATGGAGAGTCCGCGTTCGTAGTCAGCGGCCATGAGCAGAGGTACTTTGTTGCCATGCTGGAGTTCATTGATCAGCATGGCAATTTCATAAGGCTCGCTCTTGGAGAGAGATGGACCGTCTGCCGGAACAGTGAGCAGCATGGAGCCAAGGTGGTAATGCTCGATCTGGTCGCGCCACTTCTGATAGTCGGCGCTCTTGATGTTTACAAACTGCGGCATGGTGAGGCG
>DASXZE010000034.1:0-12623 GCA_036502105.1 Candidatus Angelobacter sp.
CTTACGCCCGCGAAACCGGTTCAGACGATCTGCTCAAGAAGGACTACCTACCCGCACGAGATTTATTCAAGGCCACCGCCATTATTCGTCCGGAATCTTTTTATCCTCATTATCTGATTGCCCTTGCCACAGCCTGCCTGGGCGAGAACAAGCTCGCGCTGGAAGAACTGGGCAAGTCCCTGGACCACGGATTGAATGATCCGCAACTGCTTGAAACCCCAGAGCTTGAGTCGCTCCGCAATGACAAAACCTTTAAAGAGATCAGCGCCCGCGCCGCCCAGAACGCCGCAAAGCCCACCAACTAAGCCTAAAAGTCACGAGCGCTTCCCGCCCTGTAGCCGCCTCATAGCTCTAATTTAAGTGGCAAAATTTCTAATAGTCTGCGCATAATGCTTCCAGCGCCAAAAAGATTCACTTTTTAAGTTGACTCAGCAACCTATTCAGCCCACCTTAGTTCTAATCGTTTAAGGCTGAATCCACTCCTCAGGCCCGATTTCAACTTTATGCGTCTAGTTAGCTCCATTCTGTTTTTAACGTCCGTCTGCGGACTTGCCTGTGCGCAGGCCGTACCCAATGGCTCGCCGAATGACGCGCAAAAAACTTCATCGTCTCAGCAGACCCGTTCGCTCGCCAGGCTGACCTTACTTCCAGAAAATACGCTCCCTGAAGCCACGCTTCCAGACGCGCCTGAGCCTATGTCTGCGCCTGAGCCTGTGGCTGCACCTGAGGTCGCGCGCTTGCAACGCATGAAAGGCATGATCAAAAAGCAGATCAACCAGGCCATTGATTCCAATGGATATCCGAATCTGATCGAGTGGCATCCGCTCACGGCCAAGGAAAAATTCCAGGTATTTCTCCACAGCACGTATTCGCCGCAGACGTTTGCCAACGCCGCCATTGACGAAACCATGGACCGCGTCCAGGGCAACCACCTGAACCCGGCTTATGAACGCGGCATGCTCGGCGTAAGCCAGCGTTATGGCATTGAGCTTTCCACCAATGAGACCAGCATTTTCTTTCAGCGCTTTCTTTTCCCAACCATCTTGAAGCAGGACCCCAGATATTTTCGCAATCCAGATTTGCGGCTAGTGCCGCGCATTCTTTATTCCATGAGCCGCGTTGTGCTCACCCGGAATGATCGCGGCGCAGAAACCTTCAATGCTTCAAGAGTGCTAGGCGGAGTGGCTTCCCGCGCCGTCTCCGATCTCTATGTTCCCGGCGACCAGCAGGGCATGCATCCGCTGACCGGCTGCATCACCTTTGATCTGCTGCGCGACTCCGGCATGAACCTGGTGCACGAATTCTGGCCAGACCTGCGCCACAAATTTCTGCATCGCTAAGCTCCTTCGCGATAATTTCCTCACGCTGAATCAGCGCCTTCATCTTTCCAGACCGTTAAACTTCTCCTTCCGGACCAAACAATGAAAGCAGATGTCCGTCCACATCTTTAAAGTGGACAGCCCAATCCGTCGGCGTGGCCTGCCGCGGCTCGCCCACAAATGTCACACCTTTATCCGCGAGCGCCTTGTGCGTGGCGCGCAGATTATCTACGCCAAAAGAAACTTCCGTGGCGCCTGTGACTTGCGGCGCCAACCGCACATGTCCGGGGCTCAAGCCAATCATCACGCTGCCGCATTGCAGCAGCGCCAGTCCGGGCTCGTGCATGATCACGTTCAAGCCCAGTTTGTCTTTATAAAATGCCACGGCGGCGTCAAGGTCGCGTACGCCCAGCATAACGGCGGCGATCCGGGAAAGTGGAAGTGGGGCAGACATGAAATGCTCCTTAAGGGTGGCGAAGGATTGAAAGTTCAAAACCATACCACGGATAAACACGGATCGCACGGATCAAAAAACTGGCTTGCCCGCGGATCCATGCAGATGTTGTAAGATTAGCGCTTCCTGAGGCGAATCGAACCCATGCTGACTCTTTCTTTTTTGCGCTCAAAAATTGCGCTCTCCCTTCTTGTACTGGCTTTAACCGCCACCACCTTGCAGGCGCAGCGGCTGCCCAAGACCGTTGTCCCCAGCCATTACACGCTATCGCTTGATCCGGACATTCAGGCGCAAAAGTTCACTGGCGAAGAGACCATCGCGGTCCAGGTGCAGCAGCCGACGAGTGAAATCGTGCTGAATTCTTTGGGGCTCGATATCGCCCTGGCGGAGGCCACGGCAGGTGGCGCGACGCAGGCAGCGCAAGTCACTTACGACCAGCCGAGTGAAATGGCTAAGCTCACATTTGCCAAACCAATACCGGCGGGTGCCGCAACGCTGCATCTGAAATATTCGGCCAAGCTTACTTCAGGATTGCGCGGGCTTTATCTGAGCAAATCCGCGCGGCGGCAATATGCCGTCACACAATTTGAAGGCACGTATGCCCGCATGATGTTTCCTGGCTTTGACGAGCCCGGTTTCAAAGCCACTTTCGATCTCACTGTGACGGCCGACAAAGGTGACACGGCGATATCCAACGGACACATCATCAAAGACGAGCCACTCTCGGGATTAGCGCGGCACAAGATTACATTTTCCACGTCGCCCAAAATGTCCACGTATCTGGTAGCGCTCGCCGTGGGCGACTGGCAATGCCTGGAGCGCACTGTCGACGCCGTTCCCATCCGCGTCTGCACCATTCCGGAGCGCAAGCAAGACGCGCAGTTCGCGCTGGAAGCTGCGGTGCAGTCGATCCATTTTTATAACCAGTGGTATGGCATCAAGTACCCGTTTGGCAAGCTGGACATGGTCGCGATCCCAGACTACGAGTGGGGCGGCATGGAAAATACCGGCTCCATTTTTTATCGTGACACTGCGCTGCTCATGGATGAAAAGACTGCCTCGGTCTTCAGCAAGCGTTCGCATGCCACGGTGGTGGCGCATGAGATTGCGCACCAGTGGTTTGGCGATCTGGTAACCGCCGCGTGGTGGGATGACATCTGGCTCAATGAAGGTTTTGCCAGCTGGATGCAGAATAAGCCAGTGATCGCGTGGCATCCGGAGTGGCACTTGGAAGAAGAGGCGGCCTCCACGGCGCAGCAGGTGATTGGGCAGGATTCACTGAGCGCGGCGCGCGCCATTCATGGTGATCCAAGCACGCCGGCCGAGATCAAGGAAATGTTTGACGGCATTACCTATGAAAAAGGCGCGGCCGTGCTGGGCATGCTGGAGTCTTATGTTGGCCCGGAAGTTTTTCGCAAAGGCGTGAACGCGTATTTGCAGGCGCATGCCAACGGCAATGCCGCCGCTGCGGATTTCTGGCAAGCCATGGCCAAAGTTTCCGGCAAGCCCGTGGACAAAATTATGCCGACCTTTGTGCTGCAGCCCGGCGTGCCGCTGCTGACAGTGAATGGAAAATGCACTGAAGGCAAAACCGCATTTCAGCTATCACAGCAGAGGTTCTTACTCGGCACAGCTTCAACCAAGCAAGACCAGACATGGTCGATTCCTGTCTGTACCAAAGCTGCGCAGAACGTAGGCTCAGACTGCTATCTGGACGAAAAGAAGACTGACAGCTTTACCGTCAATTCTTGTCCGGCATGGATTTTTGCCAACCGCGATGCCAAGGGCTACTACCGCGTGTTTTATGAAGACGAAAAAAATCTCATGAACGTGGCCGGCGCCGCAGAGAAAGAGCTGACAGTTCCAGAGCGCGTTGCGCTGGTGGAAGATCTGTGGGCCATGGCGCGTGCGGGCAAAGATTCTGTTGGCACTTTCCTGAACGTGGCCAGGGCGCTGCGCGGGGAGCATTCGCGTCCGGTAATTGAACTGCTCTCCGGCCATCTGGATACGGTTGAGCACTCGCTGGTGCCGGAGGAAAAGCAAAAAGAATATCGTGATTTTGTGCGCGAGCAGTTTGCGCCGCTGGCCAAAGAAGTTGGATGGACCACCGGCACGAATGAGAGTGATGAGAAAAAAGCCCTGCGCGCCAGTCTGTTGGGAATCATGGGCGGGGCGGGTGATCCTGAGGCCATTGCCGCGGCGCAAAAGTTGACGCAGTCTTATATAAAAGATACCAACTCGGTGGAAGGAACAATCGTTGGGCCAGCCATGGCCGTGGCCGCGGAGAACGGCGACGCCACACTCTATGACCAATTGAGTGACGCCATGGCCCACGCCAAAATCACTGACGAGTACTACCATTATCTTTTTGCGCTGACTTCTTTCCATCAGGCAGAACTGGCCAGGCGCACACTTGCTTTGGTGGACCAGGGCAAGATTCGCCAGCAGGATTACGTTCGGCTGTTTCCCGCGTTGTTGTCTGCTTCTCCCGGACGCGAAATTGCCTGGGAGTATCTGAAAGCCCATTGGGATTCGCTGGCTGAGAAGGTCACAAGTTTTGGCGGACGCGGTGCGGTTTCTTCCCTGGGCGGATTCTGCTCGACCGCCATGCATGATGAGATCAAGCAGTTTTTTACTGACCATCGCGCGCCCGGCGCTGAGCGGGCCTTGCAGCAGAGCCTGGAGCGCATCACCAATTGCACTGAGTTCAAGCAGTTGCAGGGCGACAACATGGAAAAATGGCTCGCGCAACCTGGCCAATAATTCGGGCCAAAATACCTTGGCGAAATGCCCGGGCGAAATACCCCGGGCCATAGCTCGGGCGAAATAGATGTTGCTTAAGTTCAGCGACCAGAGTGTCTGGAGATGCTCCGGCTGTCCCTGATAGATTTGGCATTCCTTTGAGTACGCAGGAGCGCGCGCCATGATCGCAGCGGCGGAGCAGGCAGAAATAACTGGACCCGTTGTGCGCGTGCAAACCGGCGGCGGTGAACTGCTGGAGCAGATTGCCGGCGCGTGGCGCGAGCTGTGTGACGAATCGGGCGACGAAGAGGTCTTTTATCGACCCGAATGGGCGCAGGCCTATGTGCTGGCCTTCAATCCCACGGCAGAGGTGATTGTTATCTCCGCCTGGGCAGGCGCCAAATTGCGCGGCGTGTTGCCACTGGTGCGCCATCGCGTAAGGGCTTACGGCTTTCCTATCATCAAATTATCCGTGCCCGCCAATGTGCACGCGTTGCGCGCCAGTCTCACCGTCTGCCCCGGCGACGAAAGCAATATCGTGTTGCAGTCGCTATGGCAGGCCGCAAAAAATCTGCCGCAGTGGGATGTAATCGACGTGGCCAATGTTGTCGAAGGCAACGGTCTGGATCGCCTGCTCACCATAGCGCGGCAAGATGGATACGCAACCGCGCGCAAGAGGACATCGCAAACACTGTATTTGACCATCCGCGCGGCCCTGGAAAAAGATCCGTCAGCAAACAAGACGGCAGAAAAGAAGTCGGCGGAGAAAAAAACCGAAGCGCCAGCGCCGTGGCTGGCGGGGACGCGGCCGAAGTTTCGCTCACATTTACGGCGGTCGAAACGCCAGCTGGAAGAGCAGGGAACGCTGGAGTGTAAGCGATCGAGCGCGGCAGATCCAGAGGCGCTCAAAAAGTTTTTCGATCTTGAGGCTTCTGGCTGGAAGGGCGCGGAAGGCACGGCCATCCAGTGCAACCAACATGTGAGGGATTTTTATGATCTCGTGGCGCAGGCGGCGGCGCGCGATGGCTATCTCTCTCTGGATTTTCTTGAACTGAATGGCAAGCCCATCGCGGCGCATTTTGGCTTCAATCTGCGCGGCAGGTATTTTCTGGCCAAGGCTGGTTATGACGAAGCGTTTCGCCGTCAGGGGCCGGGACAGCTTCTTGTAAATGAAATCCTGAGCCAGACACCGCAACGCCGTCTGCGCGAATTTGATTTTGTCGGCCCAGCCACGTGGGATGAAAGCCGCTGGGCCTCTGAGCGTCGCACCAACTACCGCATCTTTATCTTCCGCAAAAGCTGGTACGGGCGTTTGCTGCATGCCACGCGCATATCCGCCTGGGACGCACTCCGAAAATTGCTGGGGCGGAATGAAGATGAAAGCGCGCCGCTGGAGTTGAAGTCAAAGCCGCAGGGCAGCAACGACGAGGCGGATTCCTAGCCCACGCTATGGCTTCATCACGCAACAACCCGGCGGTGTTCGTGGAAGGGCTTGACGTCTCTGCGTATGGAATCGCGCGGGGCGTGGGGCCGCACGGTGTTCCCGTCTATGCACTGAATGACCGGCTGCGCGATGCGCTGCGTTACTCGCGCTATTGTCGCGACTGCTTTCTTTTTCCAGACGATCCCACGCAGCCGCGCGCTTACGCCGGTGATATTGTCCCCAATGAAGACGTGCTCTGCCGCCTGATGCTGGAATGGGGCGCGCGCTTTGAGCAGAAGCCGGTGCTGTTTGCCACCTCTGATTGGTTTGCGCGTTTTCTTTCTCATCAGCAACAGGTGCTGGCGCAGAAATTTCTTTTTCACTGGGTTGCGCCGGAGTTGTTTACCACCATTACTGACAAAGGGACTATGGTGCGCTTCTGCGAGAGCGTTGGCATAAAAGTTCCGCGCACGCATATTACGCAGCCAGAAGATGACATGGCGCAAGTGGCGCGAGACTTTGTATATCCATGCCTGGTGAAGCCGGTGCATCGCTATACTGCGGGGTTTCCGGTGGAGACAGCCAAGGTGCTCATAGCGCAGACGCCGCAGGAGGCGCAGGCGTTTTTCGAGAAGTATCCGCAGATGAAGGGCGCAACGCTAATGCAGGAGCTGATTGAAGGCGGCGACGATCACGTGTTTCAATACACCGCGCTGGTCAATGGCCAGGGTGAGATCGCTGCTCATTCCACGGTACGCAAGTTGTGCCAGTATCCTCCGGGCTATGGCAGCATGTGTTACGGACAGACCGAGCGCAATGATGCTCTGGCCGCGGAAGGCCGCAAGCTGATTCTGGCGCTGAGCTATCGCGGGCTCGGATCGATCGAATTTAAATACCGGCAGAAAGATGGCGGCTATTACTTCATTGAGATGAACACGCGCCTGCCCTGGTACAACGGCATCTTTGCCGATGCCGGCGTGAACCTGCCGCATCTGGCCTACCTTGATCTCACTGGCCACGCTGCAGGACAGAATGCCAGCGCTTCAGCCGCACCGCAGCAGCGCGAGATGACCCGCTGGGTGAGCTACCACAATTACGCGAGCTCGCTACGAGAGACAAAAAGCCGAGGTTCGCTCAGCCGGCTAGCTTTTCTTTTTCAGATAGCACGCGCCAATTCTTATGCGTGGTGGAACTGGGCGGATCCTAAGCCGTTTCTGGCTTCATGCATTTTGGCGGCACGGCGGCTGGCGGGAAATGTTTTGCGCAAAGTGGGACTACGGTAAGCGTAATGAAGGATGCCTCTCCTCATATCTATGAAGCGATACCCAACGATTTGGGAGGAAATGGTCGGGACGGGCAGATTTGAACTGCCGACCCCTCGCACCCCAAGCGAGTGCTCTACCAGGCTGAGCCACGTCCCGACAATAGAAATCCGCTGTAAGAGAAACAGGGTTGCAGCACAGCGGTGAGGTCTTGGAAATTATAGCATTCAAATGGGCAGTCTTTTGCGGACTGGGCTACCGGGTGGAGCAAGCCTTCAGGCCTGCGGTTTGGCTGTTAAAAAAATGGGCTTTAGCCCCAGAGGTACAGTAAGCCCGCTACCTCTGCGGATTCTCTTTCACCTCAAAGTCCGCGGGCACCTGGAAGAGCAGCGGATCAGGGTTGCCACTGTGAATGTTTATCAGCTTATACAAGTTCTTGCCTGACTCTGGATTTTCAGAGCTATTGAGCAGCACCATTTTTAGATCAGGCGAGTACCAGTGTTCAATCGTGGTGATAATCGGTTTGTCATTGCCCATTGAACCAGCGGGCATGGTAAGCAAGGTCCGCGTTCCGGTCACGGTGAAGCCTTCAACCGTCATCGTGCCAATATCTTCTGAGGATCTTTTACCCAGCTCAGCCAAGCCGCCGCCCACATAGCCTGTGGACGCTGCCAGAGCCGTCGCTCGATTCGGCGCGGCAGCCATGCTCACGCTTGGCTTAGCTGTCGTTCCTGACCCGGCATTCGCCGAATGGCTTTTGAAATGATTGATGATGGCTGCTTTAAGTTCCAAATCCAGGCTGATCGTGCGACCTTCCACGGGATCCATGATGAAAACGTGCGTGATGGAACTTGTTCCAGTCACCAGGTTCATGGTGTCAAATTCCGTGCGCGTGCGGCCCTGGGAGTCACGGAAAATTTTGCCATGGCTTTCACGATGGATATGGTTTCCGTCAGCCAGAGTCTGGTCAGTTTCTTCAACCGTGTCCGCAGAAAATGGCTGGCCGAGAGGCCCCGCAGGTGCATAAAAAGTATTTAGGCTGGCGCTCAAGCCAGTTGCAATACGTTGGGGGATGCTGGAGCGAATAGTAACGTTCGAATCAGACACAGGCTTGTCAGTGGGCTGAGCGTGAAGAAAAGCAACCGAAAACAAAGCGATGATAGGGAGCGCAGTGCGGAGCTTCAGCATGAGCGTGCCTCCATGGATTCCGGAGCAGGATTATTGTGCCACCAGTAGAGGTAGAAGGCAAGATATCTCTGCCGGCTAAAGCCGGAATTCATAGTAGCTTACCGCAAGCATGAATGCCTGCTCCACCCGCTTGACCGTGAAAATATAGTGGGGCACTGCTCTAGGAATTCAACCCCGCTTTTTCTTTTGCTTATCTTTGGATTGTCTGTCTTTCCCCTGTTTATCTTTGGCTGGTTTCTCTTTGCGACGGTTATTGGCCCGTCTGGGCTTTTCTTCTGTGGCGATGGAGAACTGGACTTTGCGCTGGGCGTGGTCAATGCGGTCCACCAGCACCCGGACTTTGTCTCCGATGGCGTAGATTTTCTTTGACCGGCTGCCGATGATCTGGCGGGTGTTGTCGTGGAAGGAATAGTTGTCGTCGGCGAGCGAGGTGAGCGGCACCAGGCCTTCAATAAATAATTCTGTCAGTTCCACGAAGAGGCCGAACTTGGTTACGCTGACGATGAGTCCGTCAAAGTCTTCGCCCACGTGCTGCTCCATGAATTTCAGTTTCTTCCATTCCAGCAGTTCGCGTTCGGCTTCAGCGGCGGCTCGCTCGGCGTGGCTGGAGCTTTCCGCAATTTCATGCAGCTCGACTTCTGAAATTGGGCCGGTGAGCGATGGCGTGGCGGCGCGGCGTCGGGCGGCAGAGCCTTTCTCTGCTCGCTTGGACCAGGGTGTTTGTGCTTCGTGGGATTTCTGGGCCAGGAATCTGGTGGGATGGCTGCTTTCTCCCGGTGAGTGACTCCCCTCATGTTGGGCTGGTCCGGCTACATCGGTGCGTAGAACCCATTTCAGAATGCGATGAATAATCAGGTCAGGATAGCGCCGGATGGGCGAGGTGAAATGTGTGTAGCTTGGCGCGGCCAGGGCGAAGTGGCCTTCATTTACTTCTGAATATCGCGCCTGCTTGAGCGAGCGCAGCATCAGGAATGAGAGCACGCGCTCTTCCGGCTTACCGGCAATCTTCTGCACCAGCTTCTGGTACATGCGCGGCGTCACGTGGACTTCTTCCGGTACTTCCAGCGCGGGCGTTTTGCGTCCGGTGCCGTAACGGTCGCGCTTGTCAGCTTTCATCTGGACGCGCTTGATGGGCAGCGAGCCCACGCCGAGCGAATAGCCAAAGCCGGCGGCAATGGTTTCAAAATCATAGATGCGCTTGGCGTCCGGCTTTTCATGGATGCGATAAAGACTCGGCACGCCGCGCTGCTCCAGGTGCCCGGCCACGGTCTCATTGGCCGCGAGCATAAATTCTTCAATCAGTTTGTGCGCCCAGTTGCGTTCGGACGGAGACACGCTTTTCATGAGCCCGAACTCGTCAAACTCAATGACTGCTTCCGGCAAGTCAAAATCAATGGATCCGCGTTTGACTCGCTTGCGATTCAGGATCTGCGCCAGCTCGTACATGAGATCAAAGTTTTCTACGAGCGGCGCGTATTTTTTTCTGAGCGCTGCATTTGTTTCGGCGCTGCCTGTTTCAGAACTGCCTGTTTCAGAACCGCCCGTTGTAGACCCGCCTTCAATAATGCCGTTCACTTCTGTATAAGTCATACGCTGCGCGGAGCGGATGACGCCTTCCGCAAGTTCATAAAACGCAACTTCACCCTGCGCGTCAATTTCCATGATGCAGGAGAGCACCAGCCGCTCAACGTTGGGCCGCAGACTGCAAATATCGGTGGAGAGTTCCAAGGGCAGCATGGGCACAGCGCGGTCAGGAAAATAAACTGACGTGCCGCGCTTTCGCGCTTCTTCGTCAATGGCTGAGCCGTCATCAACGTATTGCGCTACGTCAGCTATGTGGACCTGAAGTTCGTAATTGCCATTGTCCAGGCGGCGGACGAGTACGGCGTCATCAAAGTCGCGCGCGGTTTCGCCGTCAATCGTCACGATGGGCAGATCGCGGAAGTCGCGGCGATGCGTGATTTCTTTCCGGTCGATATCCGGACTGAACTCCTGCGCTTCTTCCAGCACCTCTGCCGAAAAGACGTGCGGAATATGGTGCTTGCGGATAATCATTTCCACGTCAACGCCAAAGTCATCTTCATAGCCAAGAATTTCTGTCACGCGTCCGCGAGGGCTTTGCGTGGCGGAAGGCCATTGCGTGATGGCTACTTCTACTACCACGCCTTCAAGGTCGTCCCAAGTTTTGGTGCGCTGGGCTTCTTCACCCAGGACACGGTGCGGACTTTGGCGGTCAGGATATTTTGGAGTGGGAGCTTTGTTGTTAGAAAAACTTTCCATCGCTGGCGAGGGCGGCTGCGGTCCACGAGTTTCGAAATCGCGCGAGGACTGTGGTCCACGATTCTGCTCATTGAGCGTGCGATTGGTTTCATGCATCGGGCCGGTCAGGATGGTAGGCCGGCGCGGATCGCGGTCATCCTCTTCTTCTTCCGCTGACTCTTCGTCTTCATCTTCCGTCTTGGGATACTCCATGCCTTTGGGGATAAGAATTTCCATTGCCACTTTTTCATCGATGGGCGTTACATAGTTGCGTCCGCTGCCGTAGTGGAAGATGCCGACAACGGTTTCCTGTTCGCGCTCCATCACGCGGACGATGCGGCCTTCCGCTTTGCCATCTTGCCGGATGCGTCCCATTTCAACCAGCACCTGGTCACCGTGCATGGCGTTGCCGACTTCCGGCGGAGGAATAAAAATATCGCCTTGCAGCTTGCCCTGGGCGCGTGCGGGCAGAGCGCCGGGGTCAGGGATAACGAAACCGTAGCCGTCACGATGCATACGTAACCTGCCTACCACCAGGTCCTGGTTGGAGGTGGAGGTTGGAAATCCCCAACGTTCTTTGCCAATGGCAATGAGTTTGCGGCGGCGTGTAAGGTCGCGCAGAAGCTGCTGGAGAGCGCGACGGTCGCGGCCTTTGAGCCCCAGATCGTGGATAAGCTGTTTAAATCCAGCTATATGTTTGGGCTGTTTGGATACGTATTGGAGAATTTGTTGTTCGGTAAGCATGTCTATAGTCAGTTGCTGGTGGCTGTCCCGGCAAACTTGCTGCGCGCGAATTTGGTTAATGAACACTAAGAATCAGGGCATGTACTCGCGGCGAAATGTCCGCTGCACTAGCTTCATCCTTAACCCTATCCTAGCGCGAAAGGATTTTCCAACTAAGGGGCTTGCCCGATATAAGAAATGCCAGTAAAAGAGGAATAATTACATTGGTATCGCATGGTGTCCGGCCTGAGCAGGGGCGGGCCAGAGCATAAGACAGCGCAAATCCAGTGTTTGCTGGATTTGGTTAAGGTTGGCGAGTTTGGTTACTGACGTGCCACCGCCTTAACTGGCAGTCATAATTACCGATAAGTACATTTAGCAGCGGCGAAAACGTAGCTGGCTGCATTACAAGAAGAAGCTGAAAGGAATTACAAGATGTGGAAGCCCGCTAGCACCGCTACGACGCCAAACCCGAATCCAAAACCTGTTACGGAACCGGAGAAGCCAGTTATGAGCTCTAACACCAACACAACGCCAACTCTCGCCAGTGAGCCGACGCCAGTCGCCGCGCCTCGCAATGCCGTTATCAACAACACCGAGCAAGCCACCATCGGCAAGTCACTCGTCATTAAAGGCGAAGTCACCGGCTCTGAGTCGCTCTATATCGATGGACGCGTAGAAGGCGCCATCAATCTGCCGGGTAACCGCGTAACCGTCGGCCGCAATGGTCAGGTCCAGGCCAACATCAACGCAAAAGAAGTTGTGGTCCTGGGCAAAGTAAAAGGCAATGTAACCGCAAGTGATCGGGTCGATATTCGCAATGAAGGTTCACTGGGCGGAGACGTGGTCTGCCAGAGAATTTCTATCGAAGACGGTGCCTGGTTCAAGGGCTCTATCGATATCCGCAAGCCCGGCCAGAAAGAATTGAATGGCGCGGCAAAAGATAGCGCTTCCGTGACCGACTTACCACGGATGACCACTGCCACCGCATAAATTGTTTTAAGAAATATTTTCCCCTCGCTTCAGAGTGCTTCCCGCGTGGGAGCACTCTGGAATGGGTTAGCCAAAATTTGTTCGTAGAAATCTGTTCGTAGAAAAAAGATGTCCATGGTCAATAAACTCCTCCAACTATTGTCGATCCGTTGTTCCCACAAGAAAATGTCGCAGCCATTCGCCGCAGCCACAGCCACGGCACGTCGCGCTGTGAATTCAAGCTGGGATGTCCCCACGCCCTCCGGCCAGCATTACGTAGT
>DASXZE010000035.1:0-9173 GCA_036502105.1 Candidatus Angelobacter sp.
GTACTAAACAGCACGAATTGGCTTTCAACTTGCATTTGCGATTGGTTGCTCTTGTCAGCCCTGGTCCAACCCAAACCATCGGCGTCGCCGCAAACAGTAAATAATCATTCAGCAGCTGCCAAAAATGTGGTTGAAGTCGCAGCTTTAGTTGTCGGCGACTTTTAGCACCAGCTTGCCGAAATTTTCACCATGGAAGAGCTTGCATAGCGTCTCAGGAAAAGTATCGAGGCCGGTGACAATGTCTTCGCACGATTTCAATTTACCGGCGGCGTACCAGCCGGCCATTTCACGCAACGCTTCACCATAACGCGCGGCGTAGTTGAAGATCACAAAGCCTTCCATGCGCGCGCTGTTGACCAGCAGTGAAAGATAGTTGTTGGGCCCTTTTACACCGTCAGTGGAGCAATACTGCGAGATGGCGCCGGAAATCACGACGCGCGCATTGCGAGCCAATGTCGCCAGCGCAGCATCCAGAATTTCGCCGCCGACGTTATCGAAATAAACATTGATGCCCTTCGGGCAATGCTCACGCAGCCCGGCTTTTACGTCTCCATTTTTGTAATCAACGCAGGCTTCAAAACCCAGCTCTTTGACAACATAATCGCATTTCTTTGGACCGCCTGCTATGCCCACGGCGCGCGCGCCTTTGATTTTGGCGATCTGGCCAACGGCCATGCCCACGGCACCGGCCGCTCCGGAAACCACAACGGTGTCGTCGGCTTTGAGCGCGCCAACTTCCAGCAGGCCGAAGTAAGCTGTGAGTCCGGGCATGCCCAGCGTGCCCAGGTACACCGGCAAGGGCGCCAGTCCGGGATCGACCTTGGTGAGACCTTTACCGTCAGAGAGCGCATATTCCTGCGCTCCGAACATGCCCTCCACATGATCGCCCTCGGCAAATCCAGGATTCTGTGACGCAATCACCTTGCCGATAGCTCCAGCGCGCATCACATCGCCAATGCCCACCGGCGCGATGTAAGACTTGGCGTCATTCATCCAGCCGCGCATCGCCGGATCCAGCGAGACATAAAGAATCTTGACCAGAAGCTGGCCCGCACCGGGATCGCCCACCGGCTCTTCTGTGTAATTAAAATCGCTGCGTTTAGGCAGGCCAACCGGACGGGCGGCAAGACGGAACTGATGATTCGTAAGTGACATGGTGCGATGATTGTAAATTCAAAATACCAATTTGGATAATTTTTGGATTTGGATAGAGGCGCAAGTGGCTGGATCAGTTTTTTGGCGCTCAAGATTTTCTGTCATTGGATATCAGCTCAGAAATGTTTTGCGCTTTCCCGCACATTGCACAATGGGTTGCCTGAAAACAAAAAGTAAACTTTTGTCAGTAACTTTATCAGTCACCAACTTACAGTGACCCAGGGCGCATCCCACTTACAATCTGAGTTGCTCCGAGCGCGCAGCCCTTTGACGGATTCAGAGCTGCAAGCCGCATGAATGGCGGCTGATAAGCAAACAGCGTGCCAGCGGAGTTGCAGGAAGGGACAAAACCAGAAACATGGAAATACCGGAAACAAACAACACAATATTTGACCAGGCTGACTGCCTGCTCACACCGGGAGAGCTGGTGCAGAACTCTGGGATCTATGAGATCTGCCATCACGACGAGCCTCGCTCCACTGTGATCCTCACGCGCAATACTATTTTTCCGTACTGCCGGATATGCGGTGAGCAGGTGCGCTACAAAATTCTGGAGCTGGTGCCGCACATCTCTGAAGATCCAGATTTCCAGGAAGACTTGGAGGAACCGGACAACCCAGGTTACAAGATGAGTATTCAAACCTCTACGTTCCCCATGCAACTCAATAGAGCGCATGGCTTCCGATTCCAGCAAGATAGTTTACAAACCGGGTCAGACGGTCCCCCGTTCGGGGATCTATAAAGTCTTGCACGCCGAACATCGCTTGCCCCACCGGGCCAGCTTTAAGACGCAAGAGACGTTTCCGCCATGCGGCCAATGCATGGACCAGGTCCGCTTTGAATTGATAGTTGCCGCGGAAGAAGAGCACTCCGAAAAGATCGAATAGCAGAACTTAAAAATTCTCTCTACAAAAAGAAAAGCGGGAGCCACATGCAGCGGCTCCCACAATCATTTATTTTTCTAAAAATTTTGCTTAAGCTGTTTTGGCTTCCATGGCTTTTTTAGCTTCGGCAGAGTCATAGCTCTCGCCATAAATTGCTGGGACCTTCCCGCCCATGGGCCGCAGATACACTGAGAGCTGTCCGCGATGGTGTACAGAATGGTTGATGGCGACCTGGAAGAACATCACTGCGGGCATCTGGAACATGCCGCGGAAATCGACGATCTTCGCCAGTTGCTCCGGTGTCATCATCGCCAGGCGCGGCTGGACTGCGTCGCACATCTCGCCGTACCACTGCGCGATATCAGCGGAAGTTTTCACAGAATCCGGCCGGTTGATGGGAGAGAAATCAAAGCCTCCATCAGCAATGCCGTTGAAAAAGCGCTTCTCCGCCGCGGCAACGTGCCACGCCAGTTCCAGCGCCGTTTTTGCGTTTGGATCAGGCCGGTAATCGCCCTTATCCAGCGGAATGGCCTGGATAACCTGCCGTGTTGTCGCCTGTTCGCGCTGGAGCGCTGGCAGAAAAATGTTGAGAAGTGCGGTCGCGCTATCGTTCGAAAGTGTCTGGCTCATAATGCAGGACAGTATAAACTAGTCGTCGCTTTTGGAATTATGGCAGATGGATTGAGTGCATCCGAAAAGGAAGAATGAATGAACCTGAGAAATTTGCTGTTTTTATTGCTGGTTATGGTTGGCGGGTTGGCGGCGCAGAAAAATCAGTCACCGCAGTGGAAGGAGTACACATATCAGGAGGATGGATTCGCGATCAGCGCACCTGCTCCCCCTGCTATTGCTCCTGATCCTCAGGCCGCAGATGTTCAAATCTATCGCTGGGAGCTGGCTCCAAATGTCCTGTTCACAATCCACAGCGGCGCGCGGCCCAATTGCCCGAATGTATTGGCTTCGCTTAAAAACTCTCTCCTAAAAAATCAGTATGGAGAGTATGTTCCAGGTTCGAGGAAAGATATTTCTCTGAGCGGTAATGCAGGATTTGAATATGAGATGGCCCTCAAAACCGGACGCAAAACGTTTGAGCGTCTTTACTGCACAAAAGGAAAATCCTTTTCTCTCACCGTTGCCTATCCCGGAAATCAGACGAGATCCGCCACAGCGGACAAGATGTTCAGCTCATTCCGTTTACTCAGCTCGCACTGATCAGCTACAAGAGAATGATTGTCAAAAAATTGAACCCCGCAGCAAGTCTTGTTTGCCACGGGGTTCACATTTTTGTTTTAGCTGGCCTCTTCCATATCTACTACTTCTCCACGCTCCGCCCGGGCATGCGCCACAATTTTTTCCTGCTGCGCTGCCGGCACAAAATCATAATGTGACATTTCCATGTGGAAGCTGCCGCGCCCCTGCGTCATTGACGTAAGATCAGCGCCGTAAGTCAGCATCTCCGCCATCGGGCACTCGGCTTTCACAATCGTCTTGCCGTTTTTGTTGTCCATGCCCTGTATGCGTCCACGACGCGAATTAAGGTCGCCCATAATGCTGCCGGCAAATTCATCAGGGATATTGATCTCCACCTTCATCAGCGGCTCCAGCAGCGTGGGCTTGGCCAGCTCCATGGCTTTCTTGAACGCAATGCGGCCTGCGTTTTTGAACGAAAGTTCGTTTGAATCCACGTCGTGGTAACTGCCGTCATACAGGATAATGCGGAAGTCCACCACGGGAAAGCCCGCCAGATAGCCGCGTTGCGCCGCTTCCACAATTCCTTTTTCCACCGCGGGAATATAGTTTTTGGGAATCGAGCCGCCAAAAATGTCGTTCACAAATTCAAACTGCTTGCCGCGCTCCAGCGGCTCCATTTTGATTTTGCAATCGCCATATTGGCCGTGGCCGCCACTTTGCTTTTTGTGTTTGCCCTGCACGTCAGCCTTGCCGCGAATGGTTTCACGGTATGGAACCTTGGGCGCTTTGAGCAGAACCTCTGTGTGGTAACGACGCTTCAGCTTGGCCACCATCACTTCAATATGCAGCTGGCCTGTGCCGGCGATCAAAAATTCTTTCGTCTGCTCGTCACGGAAGAAACGCACCATGGGATCTTCTTCCATTAATTTGTGCAGACCGTTGGAAAGCTTGTCTTCGTCATTGCGGCTCTTCGGTTCGATGGCAAAGGTAATCGCCGGCTCCGGCAACATCACTCCCGCAAAGCGAATGGGGTTTGCCTTGTCACCCATCGTGTCGCCGGTGAGCGTGTCACGCAGCTTGGCTACTGCGCCAATATCGCCCGCATGCAACTCCGGCACCGAAACAAGACTCTTGCCATGCGGAATCGAAAGATGCGCCAGCTTCTCTGACGTGCCGCGAATAAAGTTTTGCAGCGTGGCGTCATTCTTCACCACGCCGGAAAACACTTTAAAGAACGTGATGCGTCCGGCAAAAGGATCGTTCGCGGTCTTGAACACATAGATGGAAGTGGGCGCAGCGTCGCTCACCTGCAGATCCACTTCATGAGCATCATCGGCGGCTTCAGCATGTACTGCTGCGTGCTCGGCGGCCGTGGGGAAATAATCCACCACAAAATCCATCAGATGGTCCGTGCCAATATTGCCCAGCCCGGAAGCAAACAACACCGGAAAAATCTTGTCCTCTTTAATCGCCTCATGCAGAGCAGGAATCAGGTGCTCTTCAGAGATCGTCCCTTTCTCAAAAAACTCTTCCATCAGTTCGTCCTTGCCTTCGGCCACGGTCTCTACCAGTTTTTCATGTGCTTCTTTCGCCGCGGCTTCAAGCTCGGCCGGGATAGGCCCTTCTTTGCCCTTGCCGGTGCCGCCCATTTCGTATGTGTAGGCCTTCATGGTGACCAGATCAATTACGCCCTTCAGGCTCTTCTCACTGCCAATGGGAATTTGCACCGGCACCACTTGTCGCCCGAAGGCGTTCACCAGGCTTTCCAGCGCGGTTTCATAATTGGCGCGTTCGCGGTCCATGCGGCTCACGCAGATCACGCGCGGCAGGTTGATCTCTTCCGCATACTGCCATACTTTTTCCGTCACCACTTCCACGCCGGAAACTCCGTCCACCACCACCAGTGCCGCTTCTGCGGCAGACATGGCAATGCGCGCCTCATGCGCGAACATGGTGAAGCCGGGTGAATCGAATAAATTGATTTTGGTGTTGTGCCATTCCAGAGACGCAATGGCTGTGGAGATGGTCATTTGCCGGGAGATTTCTTCTTCATCGTGGTCGGTAACGGTTGAGCCGTCATCCACGCGGCCTAGCTTGGGGGTTGCGCCGCCGGTGTACAACATGGAAGAAACCAGGGATGTCTTGCCTGAGTGAGAGTGCCCAATCACAACGAGATTGCGGATGTCCTTGCCTTCATAGACTTTCAAAAGCGCCTCCTTCAACAAGCGGGGGCCCGGCCAGTTAGCAGCCGACAAAAAACTATAAGCTCTGCGTTTGAGACTGCTACCTGTTGGTCAAGAGGGGTCCGGGGCTCCAATGGAACGAGAGTTAAGTACCTAGTGTCCGTTATTATTACGCTGACCAGGGGTTTTGGGAAGGGTACAGACCACAGAAAAAGCGCATTTTTGCTGGGCAGGAGCTCTGAAATCCCTAACAGTTGCACCAAATATGGGGCACCTGCTCGCGACGGCAAGCGGGGCGATGGCTACTGGTTCGCGCCTGCCTCCGTGGATCTGGGCGGACCGCTGTTTGCGGAAGGCGCAGGCGCAAAAGAGTCACTCACATGCCTGCCGCTGGCTGAAGGCTACAGCACAACCTACCGGAACTTTGACGTGCAAAAGCAAAAAGTCCAGCTGATGCAATTAAAAGTCACCGGCATGGAAAAAGTAACCGTGCCAGCCGGCACGTTTGATACGTACAAATTGGAGATCACGTCAGACGGCGACTCCGACAAGGAAACGCTGTGGGTGGCTAAAGACACGCACAAGCCTGTCAAAGAGTCCCCGATATTGAGCTCAATGGGCGGCGCGGTGCTCACGCAGGAGCTGATGCCGTAAGCAAATTGCGGACAAATCAAATCTGCAAAACTATTTCACAAACAACAAACAGAAGAGGCCTGCCGACGAAGCAGGCCTTTTCTATGTTTGAATACATGCATGCCTGATGGCCGGGGAAGCATTGTTGTTGGCGCGATTATCTGCTGGCTGCTGAACACTGCAGAGCTGGGGACTGGCTGGCTTCTGCTGGTGCATGACGATCGCTACCTGCCGATGGTTTACGTATTGATCGGCGCAATCGGCCTGGTGCAGGTAGGATACGTGGTCCCGCTCTGGCGGCTTCTGGTGCGCAAAGGCAAGCCCCGCGCCGCCAAAGGGCTGCTGATTGCCGCCGGGACTACCGCACTCGTAAATATTGTCGCAGTCGCCGCACTGGCAGTGCGACAGCGTTAAAAGCAAAGCTCGCCGCTATCGTAAAAAAGGATTGCGGCTCGTCAAAAGTCGGCAATCACAATATCTGTCGGCGACGTCGCACCTACATCATGGCTGCCGGGAATAGCCGTCAGCATGCCCGTCGCGGCATTCACGCTGAATACGGAGATGTGCTCGTCCGCGTTGTCGCCGCTTGTGATAACTACAAATCTGCCGCTCGTATCCACGGCGATGCCTGTCCCCAAACCCTGGCTGGAAATCTGACTGGCAAAAGCCATATGCCCCGTCTGCTGATCGATGCTGTAAACATTGATCACCGGCTGGTGCTGGTCAGCCTGATATAAAAATTCTCCGGACGGACTCACGGCAATCCTGCCCGCAAAGTTTCCCTGGGCCACATTGCCGGCTCCGCTCTCCACCAAAGCGCCGAATGTTCCGGCACTGGAGTTAAACGGCATTGAAATAATTTTCCCGTCAATGCTGCCATAGACCCATCGCCCTGATGGGGCAATCGCCATACCCGCGAATGATCCACTGCTCTGGCTGTTGCCTTGCGGCGTGAGTAAGCCACTGCCGCCAATCTGCAAAGTTTGTACCGCGGTATTTGCTCCGTGCGCGGCAATCACCGTTGCGCCTTGTTGCAGCAGGTGCGTATAGGCAGTGAGCTGCAATCCATCCGCCCTGGCATTTTTCTGGAGCGGAGACTCTTCCATCGGCGCAAGAGTTCTGTTCGCCACAGAGAAAGCGTAAATACCGTTCGCGGTGCCCACATAAACAAAGTTTCCACTCGCCGTCGCGGACATAATTCCTGAAGCCACTTTTGCAGCCGGCGGATCGGCCGGGATAGGAGCCGTGCCCAGCAGCGCCAGATTGCCGGTCTGCGCGTCAATCGAGTAGAGGCCAACTTGATCCTCCTTACCCGCGATCAGCAAGCTGCCGGATTTCGCTAGAGCACTGGCCGCAAACGAGCCTGTTGGTCCAACGAAGGAACCGCCAGTGCCGCCCGGAGCTGGCGTAAGCGTCCCATCAGAATTCAATTTGAAAGCGCTGATGCCGCCGGAAACACTGTTGCCGGCAAATACCATTGTGCTGGTGATTCCTGGCGTCGGCGTGGGAGCTGGAGTTGGTGTCGGCGTGGGCGTGGGCGGAGTTGGAATTGACGGTGGCGTTGGCGTGGTTATCGGCGTGGGCGTGGGAAACGGAGTTGGCGTAGGGGTTGGCGTTGGTGTAGGAGTCGGATTGGGAAGCGGAGTTGGAGTCGGCGTGGGAGCTTCAGAACGGCTCACCGAGCTGGGGCCGACGCTGCCGCATCCAATCGCCGCCAGTAACACTAAAGCAAAAATAACCAGCCAATACTTTCCCGCAGCATTTTTATACATGGGATCCTGTGTCCATTGTTATTTGAGCCAAAGTGAACGGCTTTTCCGCCGCCATCCAAAACAGCTGTTAAATAAAGAGTCTGGAAAAGAGCAGCAGGTTGGCCTTTTTTAGGGAAAAATCAGGGCTTTTACTCTAAAGAGTTCGCAATCGCATCCTCAGATGGGCCCTTGCAAACGCCTCTTCGTCGGCCCGGGCAGCAGAAAAAACAGCTATTTAGGTGCAAACGGTTCATTTCCCCTTATACTGGACTGCTTTTATGTTGTCGCCCGAACTTCCCGAAACGCCCAGAAAAACCCGGTTCAAATTCTTCCCCACGCTGAAGCGCGGAGAAATGTGGCGCTATTTTGGGCCCGCGTTTGTGGCCAGCGTCGCTTATATTGATCCGGGGAACTTTGCCAGCAATTTTGAAGGCGGAGCGCGCTTTGGATACACGCTGCTCTGGGTGCTGCTGTGGTCCAACGCCATGGCCATCCTCATTCAGTATCTTTCCGCCAAGCTGGGGATCGCCACCGGCAAAACGCTACCGCAGAACTGTCGCGCATACTTCAATCCCAAAGTAAATTTCGGACTGTGGGTTGCCGCCGAGCTTGCGGCCCTGGCCACCGACCTTGCGGAATTTCTGGGCGCGGCGCTTGGCTTTTATTTGCTGCTGGGTATTCCTCTTTTTCCTGCCGCGTTGCTAACCGCAGTGGTGGTGTTCCTGATGCTGGCCGTTGAGCTCTACGGCTTCCGCCGGCTGGAACAACTGGTGATGGTCTTCGTTTTTGGTGTTGCCGCCTGCTACGCGTTTGAGATGTTCATTGTGCATCCGGACTGGAAGGCGGTTGCTGAAGGCGTGATTATTCCCAGGATTAATTCTAAAAGCATTTACGTTGCTGTGAGCATGCTGGGCGCAACCGTAATGCCGCACGTAATTTACCTGCACTCAGCGTTGGTGCAGCACCGCGTAAAAGAAGATTCCACCAAAGATCATCCGGAAAAGTGGGTGCTCACCATGCGGCACCTGCGTTATGAACTGTGGGACGTACTGGCGGCGATGAACGGAGCATGGCTCATTAACTCCGCCATGATCGTAATGGGAGCAGCTGTCTTCTTTAAGCACGGTGTGCCCTTCAGCTTTGATGAAGCCCATCTCACGCTTGCGCCGCTGCTGCCTGCCGTCTCTGGAACAGCATTTGCGCTGGCGCTTTTATTTTCCGGGCTCTCATCTTCCACCGTCGGCACCATGGCTGGGCAGGTGATTATTGAAGGATTTTTAGATATCAAGTTCAGCGTCTTCCTGCGCCGCCTGATCACCATTATTCCCGCGCTGATTGTGATATCGCTGAAACTTGATCCACTCAAAATTTTGTTA
>DASXZE010000036.1:0-4997 GCA_036502105.1 Candidatus Angelobacter sp.
TATCGAACTCTTTGCCGCCAGACCAGACTGCTTCCCAGTCCACTGAGCCTTCCAGGCCGATGCCGGCATATGAAGCGACATAATCCTGCTCGGTGACACTCATTTCCGCCGAGCGACGGCCCGGCGCAACGCCAAGCTCAAAGTTCGATGTGTTGACGCCGGTGATGGCTTTCCAGCGCGTGGCCAGATCGCCGCGATCACTCACCTGGCGTGGCAGGCGGTTACGCAACGGAGTGATGACTGGATACAGCTGAAGCGCTGGACCGCTGAGATCAAATGCGTTTAAGTTGCCGGAGATACCGCTGATGAGGGACTGACTGATAGTGGTTTTGTTCAAGCCGGACATGTCCGACTTGTTGAGCAGATCAAATGTCTGCTGACTCAGATCGCCAAACATTTTTAATTCCTTTTCTCCGCTTAGAGAGCGGTGTTGTGGTTAAATTCTTTACCTCAGTGGCTAAAGCCGACTGATTAGTGGCACTTAACCGCAGGTATAAATGCCTGCTCCACCCTGTGACTGAGTGCAGTTCTAAAGGCGAGCTAGCGCAGATATACGGAGGCTGGCTGAGGTTTTTGCAGAGTGCGCTTGAGCATTTCATGAACACTGGGTTCACCGGCTGACTTGGAGAGTGACGGATGAGCGTCATCCTCTTTAGTGACGGTATGCGTGGGTGTGCCGGTACGCGATACGCGGCTGCCGGACTCGCGAGGCTGCACGAGCTTTTCCACGAGGGACAGAAGATTGTTCAGCGAACGCTGGATCTCCTGATTGTTGCTTTCCATTTCACCGCGCAGGCTGGCCACATCGTGTTCCATGGCCGCCAGTTTGGCGAGCGCAGCAGCAGAGCCGGCGTGCGCCTTTTCCAGTTGCGCTTTATCGTTTGCATCCAACATTGTTTGTTCTCCTGTCTTTACTCCTGGGCGTAAGCCGCCCGGAAACTTTTCGATTTCTGCCGCGGCCAGCATGGCGGCAGGATTGCCGCTGCCTGGGTCGAGCAAGGCATCCATGTGCGCGGCTGCGTCTTGCTGGCTCTGCGCCATCTGGTCCATGCAGGCCTTGATGGCCGCGAGATGAGAGAGCGTCTCTTTTGAATGTCTCGCGCCAATCTTGGCGGCGAGGGAATGGCGTGCTCCGATCTTTAAAATGTGTGCGTTCGCGGATACGTGTGCGTTTGCAATGGCACGCGCGGGGGTGGTGAACTTACGCACTTCAAAAGATCCGTCTGCTTTGACGGCGGTGAAGTGAGCGCCGGGCACGCAAGGGTTATCGACTACGCTGATTTCTACCGGCTTAGCGGTGAAGCGGATGTATTCGCCCTCTTTCCAGGCTTTGACATAAGCGCCGCCGATGCTGAATCCGGTATAAACGCCCTGCATGCATTTTTGCCAGGCGGCGCTATCGACGATGCGCGCGCCTACGCGAACTTGCTTGAGATCGTCATCAAAATCAATGGCGACCAGTTTGCCGACGGCGCTGGGTGCGTGCATCTCACGCACATTGCCCAGGCTCTTGCCGCTAGTGGCTTTGGCGATTTCATCACTCCATTTTTTGAAATACGGTTTGGAGGAGTCGTAGTCGAAAATTTCGCCTTCTTTGTCGATGACTTCCGCGGTGGCGATGCCCCAGACTTCTTGTTTTGATTCGTCGATTTTGGCGATCTGGGCGAAGAGAGTTACGGTGTTCTTCATTATTTGCTCCAAATGAGAAAGGCAGCCGCGAGGCTGCCTTTAAATTTTTATAAAAGAAAGCAAGCGCAAGGTCCCTCCTCCCTACTCGCGCTCTGAAGAAAGCGCGCGCGAGCTTAACGGTCGTCGGGATGACGAGGCAGGTTGGTTGTTAACCGCTAGTCAAAACAATTGTTTCGTGAGAATTCCCTGAAGCGGCATGGTTACGATAAGCACCTTCGGGGTCTTTCAGAGCTCCCTCACTACGTTCGGGATTTCGCCTGCGGGCTCGGACGCCCGCATCACGGCTCAACTTCGACTCTACCTCATCCCGACAAGCCGGGACTCGGTGCCGCTCAGGATGACAAGTTGTTGATATTTATTCAGATTGCTACAGATATTTATTGGTCAGAAAGTCTTTATTGGTTTGAAGAAGAGCTTTCTTCTGGCTCGATTTCATGGATGGCGGAAATGCCTGACCATGCGGAGGTTCCGGTTGATGGCTTGATGTTCAGCGGGCAGACTCCACTGGTTGTGATGACTGCGTTTGCGGCTCCTATGGGATGCTTACCTAGCTCCTGGCGGACTTCGTCGATGGAGAGGACGCCGGCGCGGACATAAATGTCATCGATCTTTGCCTGCTCGAGGGCATTCAGAGTGCGGTCCTGCTCCCAGACAAATTCAATGTCGGTGAAGCCGAAGTGGCGACTCACGATGAAGTTGATGGTGTCTGCCAGGTAGCCGAGGACCGGCACCAAGCCTTCTGCTGCAGCTTGCTCTACGCTGGTTTCTGCGGTGGCGCGATTCATGGCGGTAACAAATTGCTGGGGCGAGAGGCCGAAGGCGTAGCAGACGATGCGGGTGATCCATTCATCGAGCGCGTCTTTAAGCATGGGATCGCGCGTGAACTGCAGGCTGCCGCACTCAGGGACAAAGGTGATGCGGCGGCGGCGCGCGGAGTTTCCGGCGAGAGAGCTATCGAACCAATCCTGAAATTCACTGATCTGATCGGCAGACCACTCCTTGGGAACCTGCGCCACGGCTTCTGGCACGTTGCCTTCTGTGTAGTAATTCAGCAGATGAATCTGGCGGCGCAGGCCGATGTTGATGGTGAGAATGATCTGCTCAACCGGCGAGAAGCCGAAGAATTTATGCGCGCGCACGTTGCGCGGACGATAGATGAGCTGCTCTGAGGTGAAATCTACGGCGGGCAGACCTTTGAGTATTTGCTGATAGGCAATTGCGGGTGATGCGGGCGTGCGGCCCATGGCATCGATTTTGCGCGTGATGGTGGAGCCGTCAATCACCTCAAGTGCATGAAGCTGCTTGCCGGGAGACCACAGTTCGCCATCCTGCGAGACGATGGGGACGAGCACGGGCGCGTCAATGACCAGCAGGTCTTCCAGCAACAAACGCACCCATTGCTGCCAGGTGTGTTCCTTATCTGGATAGGAAAAGAAATCTGTCAGCTGGGCGAGACGCGGATCATTCTCTTCATTGTCCTCGCCGCTGAAAGGAGTGTTGCCGCGCGCATCAACGGATTTGGTTTGGCCGGGCTGCGATTTTTTGCGAAAGGCCCAGGGCATGCGGCTGACCTGGTCTTTGCGTGTCTCAATGCAGAGACGCACGAGATCAAACGAATCTGCAAGCGAACGCATTTGCGAAAATGAAATAGGCTCCATGTTCCGTGGCTGAATGTTGATGTTGTAGCCGACGGGATAATCTAAAGTGCGCGGCGGCGTGCCGGCTGGAGCGCTGGATGCCATGGGCAGGTCCGGGCCGAACCATGTATCAATTGTGTTCCTGAGTTTGCGTCGGACGCGGGCCGCGAAGCCCAGCTCCATAGAACCTAGCCCCATGGAGCCAGGATCGAGCGCGGTAACTTTTCCGTTTTTGAGTATTTGAGCCATGCTATGCGATCCCTACTTTCACGCCCATGATGGCGGAAGTCTCAATGATGAATTCAACTAAAACGTTATTGCGGTAAGCGCCGATGATCTGAGGATCGTGAATGCGCAGACTCTCATACCAGCGGCATTGGCCTGTGTGGTCGACGATATACTCGCCTGTCCATTGCATTTGTCGCTTCGCTCCAAACCGCTTTTGCGGTATTTAAGAAATCAAAATGTCTTCAGCGCCTGTGTCAGGCAGCGTGGCCGCGCTGCTTTTGTGGCGCTAAGAAAATTGAATGGCACTAATAGCCGACGATGACACGATCAGTACAGGTGCCGGCGGTGGCAACGTCATTCTTCTCAAAGAACGAGACGGCGAGTTGTGGAAGCCGGACGGCAGGGCCAAGCGTGCCGCTGGTAACGGTGGGAGCAAGTTCGTCCGCGAGGAAGGCCTGCTGCGAGCCTGCCTGCATGGCGGTGGCGATGGTATAGCTGTTGTAAAGAGTAAACGTGGGACTGGATTGCGACTGGTCGTCAGCGGTATAGACGTTCATGACCAGATCAAAATTCTGAGAGCAGGTAGCGAAGACCGTCATCTTAGTGGCGTTGCCTACGCGGATGAGGCTTGTGTTGGTGGTTGCTCCGCCGATGGAAGCCGGCAAGGTGACACCGCTATGCGATAGATCTGCCGGCGAGTAAACGACGTGTGGCAGGGGTCGAGGGAGGATGGGCTTGCCGTTTTTATCCAGTTCAGGAAACTGGCTGGAGGTTTGAGAAAGCATTACGAGCGTGGTGGTTACGCAAAGAGTGGCGATGATGAAGAGTAAACTTTTTCTGGTCATGAGATGTTCTCCTTGGGTTTTCCGGGGCTAAAGCCCCTGTCAATTGCTTCCTAACGCGGCCCTAAAGGGCCGCTCTTCCACCGGTGCTGCTTCCACTGGCATAGCTTGCGCCGACATGGCTTGTACCGATTGGTTTGTACGGGCCATTTCTGATCGAAGCTACGGCTTTCCCTGACACCGCGACTTAGGCCGTGGCTCCGGACACTAAGTGGTCAGCGCCTGCTGTGGGAAGGTCGGCGCGCGGTCGGCTGTTACGTTTCTTTCTTTCCCTGCTGCGGCGGTTGTCGCCGGGAAAAGGATTGAGTACGAGCTGGCACTCAAAGCAGAAGAAGTGCGTGGAGGCTGAGGTCAGGTGATGTTCGTCTGACGTGAGCGGGGTGTTGCATTCTTCACAACGCGGCGGGGCGACACGGCCGTTAGGATCGTGTGTCATGGGATACACCTCTTCGCCAGGGCACAGACCGGTCAACAGATGGACTCTGGCGATGACGGAAAATATTTTGTTGAGTAGACGGTTTTTGGGAATCGGCATCCAGGACGTGTGAAGTGAGCGCAGAGACTGCGAGACTTCTACTCCCAATACGGTGCGCGGCAGGCC
>DASXZE010000037.1:0-7163 GCA_036502105.1 Candidatus Angelobacter sp.
AGGCATGAAATATCTGCTGGAGCAGGGCGCTGATCCAAACCGGCAAACCATGTGGCGCGTGACCGCGCTGCATCAGGTGCTGCGACGCGACAATGGCATGGAGAACGTAGAAGCTATGCTCGATCATAACGCCGATCCAACGCTGCACAGCGGTCTTGAAGGCCGATCAGGAGTCGCCATTGCCGCGCGCCGAGGCCGAGGCGATGCGCTGGCAGCATTCCAGCGCCGCGGAATCTCTATCGCACTGGAAGGCGTGGACAAACTGATTGCTGCCTGCGCCATGAACGATGAAATCGCAATCCGCACGATCACCGCTGCCGAGCCGCAGCTTGTAACGGATCTCCAATCCGAAGGCGGCAAAGTTCTGGCCGAATTTGCCGGCAATGCAAACATAGAAGGCGTTCGCCATCTGCTCGATCTCGGCGTAAAAGTGGACGCTTTATTCACTGAAGGTGATCCTTACTTTGACATCGCAAAGAACAGCACTGCACTGCATGTTGCCGCGTGGAAAGCGCGGCCTAAAACCGTGAAACTGCTGATCGAAAGCGGCGCGCCGATTAACCCACTCGACGCCAAAGGCCGAACACCGCTCATGCTGGCCGTAAAAGCCTGCGTGGATTCTTACTGGACAGAGCGTCGCTCACCAGAATCAGTGGAAGCGCTGTTGCACGCAGGAGCATCTGCCAGCAACGTGGAATTCCCATCAGGTTACGCGGAAGTGGACACACTGCTGGCAGCACGTAAAAGCGGCGCACAAAAGGAATCGTAAAGAAATTTCTGATTAAAGCATCTTCTGATTAAGAAATTTCCCGATTGAAGAGCAGCTCGGCCAGTTACACGCCGAACTGCTGCGTCTCAGGCGCAGAATAAATTTTCAGGTCCGGGAAAAATCGCTCAAGCGGTTTGGAGCGCAGCGACAAAAGTAAAAGCTCTAATGTGACGTGGCCCGCTCGCTGCTCTTGAGCAGTTCATTCACAATTGTCACCAGCTCTTCCGGATTCACTGGCTTCTCCAGATATAAATCCGCCAGCGGCTCAGCCGCCTGAAACGCTTCCGCCACATAGCCTGAGACAACTACTACAGGCATGCTGCTGTTATTTTTGGCGGCCTGCACCACGGCGCGGCCATTGGCATCACCCAGGCGCCAGTCTGTGACCACGGCGTCATAGGTATTGCTTTGAAGTTTTTCCATCGCATCGCGAGCCGATGTGGATGCAGTCACCGTGTGTCCTGCGGATTCTAGGATGGCGCATTTCAAAGTGACTACATGCGGTTCATCGTCGACGCAAAGGATCCTGGCCATATTGGACGCCCTTTAACGCTGACGCGCTCATACTTTCAGGCGCGCCTTCGGAAAGAATAATAGCCGCCTATACGAGAGCAGCTAAATAAAACTGCCCTATTCTCATGCAGCAATCGCGGGAAGTCAAATAATCACTGCATTTCCCGCCGCTTCATCACTTCTTACGCCGCAGGCCTTAATCCTCTTCACAAAACAACGGGTTCGGCTCCGGCCATCGCCCCAAAATCAGGAACTCCGGCCGGAGTCTCTCCCTTGCTCGCTCTTAGAACCGCCAGACTACGCCCACCGAGGGCTGCGACAGGTTTGTATAGTTATTGCTGCCCAGGCCAAGCTGGAAGTCTGGAATTCTATACAGATAATCTCTGTACTCGGCGCGAAACGCCAGTGAGTGGTTGATATCAAAGTCAACGCCGCCGCCAAACACAAACGTGCCTTTGGTGTTGCCATTCCCGGTGGTGTTATCAATACCAAGCGATTGATTGTTGAACGAGTTTGTCGGCCGGAAAAACAACCCGCCAACACCGGCCAGCCCATAAGGCCGTATCCTGCTATGTGGCGGAGCGGTTATTACCGCAGCGGCTGTGAGTTCATGAATGCCAGATTGAATATCCACCTGACCAAAGGTCGGGTCAAAGTAGGTCTGGGTGTCGCGCGTGTAGCCATAGTCGCCCTGCACCGCAAACCACGGTTTGAAATTGTAACGATAGCCCAGCATAATGCCGCCACTATCGCTGGCATGGTGCGGGACAGCAATATTGTCCTGGTTTTGAGGTATATCAATAAGCCCTTGCACGCTGAAAGACGATCGACTGTCCTGGGCGAAGCTGCAGGCGATAAACAGAAAAATAAATGCAAATGCAGATAAGACAGAACTTCTTCTCATCGCGGATAAATCTCCTTGCGTGTATTAGGTAGTTGCTTGGTTAACTAAAACGTTTGACGCTACCTATAACCCCAAAGGTTCGCAGAAGTCGCATAACTTGAGCATTCTTAACCAAACGCCAGTGCAGGATTTTTACATCTTTTTTTCTGCGCATCCCTTTTTCCGCTTCTGCGGCCTTCGTTAATAAAAAATAAATGACAAAAAATGGATGACAAAAAATGACCTTAATCCTCCCCCACTACAAAATTCCCAAAATAGAAAAGAGCCGTGATCTCTCACGACTCTCTCTGCACAAATGTTTTCTTCTAAAAACTTAGCAAATCCTTGGGCTGACCTGTAAACGCAAAACCGCAGCGGTTGAAGTTTTGCTAAAGGCCAAAAGCCAAGAGCTAAGAGCTAAGAGCCAAGAGCTGATTGCTCCTACTTCTGCTCTGGCAACGGTGCTTCACCCAATTTCTCCGCCACGGATTTCGCCTGCGTGAACAACAACAAATAATCCTGGCCACCGGCCTTTGAATCCGTGCCGGACATATTGAAGCCGCCAAACGGATGCGCGCCCACCATCGCTCCCGTGCACTTGCGATTGAAATACAAATTGCCCACATGGAAATCCGTGCGCGCTTTTTCCAGCTTATCGCGAGACGTGCTATACACCGCGCCGGTCAGCCCAAACTCTGTGTTGTTGGCAATCTCCAGCGCGTCTTCAAAATTGCGCGCCTTGATCACCGCCAGCACCGGCCCAAAAACTTCTTCCTGGGCCAGACGCGCGTTGGGTGCGATATCGGCAATCACCGTGGGCTGTATAAAGTAGCCTTCCCCCGCTTCCGTTGCCGGACCGCCACCAGAAATCAGCCGGCCTTCTTTCTTGCCGATCTCAATGTAGTTGAGAATGCTCTTCATTGCCTTCTCGCTCACCACCGGCCCCATGGCTTTATTCTCCGTGGGCTCGCCGATTACTATTTTCGATACACGTTCTTTCAGCCGCTCCACAAACACGTCGTAAACTTTTTCGTCCACAATCACGCGTGAGCATGCCGAACATTTCTGCCCCTGGAAGCCGAACGCGGCCTGCGCCGTGCCTTCCACGGCTGCGTCCAGGTTTGCGTCTGCATCTACGATGATCGAATCCTTGCCTCCCATCTCCAGGATCGTCCGCTTGATCCACTTCTGTCTGGCCTGCGGCTTGGCCGCGCGCTGATTAATGTCCAGCCCAACTTCTTTTGATCCGGTAAAGGCAATGAACCGGGTCTTCGGATGCTCCACCAGCCCCGCGCCAAAAGTCGATCCAGAACCAGGGCAGAAATTCACCACACCATCCGGCACGCCCGCTTCCTGCAACACTTCAAAAAACTTCGCGGCAATCGCCGGAGAATCATGCGAAGGCTTCAGCACCACCGTGTTGCCTGTAACAATCGCAGCCATCGTCATGCCGGCCATAATCGCGCAAGGGAAATTCCACGGCGGAATCACCGCGGCCACGCCCAGCGGAATGTACATCACGCGGTCAGCCTCGCCCGGCATCTGCACCACGGTCTTGGCCTCGGCCAGCCGCAGCGCCTCGCGCGCATACATCTCGGCAAAATCAATCGTCTCGGCAATGTCGGCATCGGCCTCAGCCCAGTTCTTGCCCACTTCAAAAACCATCCATGCGGCAAATTCAAATTTACGCTCCCGCAAAATGGCCGCCACCGCATGCACCAGCGCCGCGCGCTGCTGCACCGTGGTGCGCTTCCATGTTTCAAACGCCGCCAGCGCCGACTGTATCGCAGGCTCCACATGCTCCTTGCCCGCACTCTGGAACACGCCCACAACCTCGCTCGGCCGCGCCGGGTTCACGCTCTTGATCTTTTCCGTGGTCTTAATCAGCTTGTCGCCAATCACCATGTCATATTCGCGCCCCAACTCAGCCCGCACCTTGCCGATGGCCGCCTTCATCTTGCGGGCATTCTCGGCGTTGGTGAAGTCAGTCAGCGGTTCGTTTTTAAACGGAGTCGTAGGGATATGCAGCGTAGGTTTCGAAATGTCCAGAAGGGTAGCCATATAAATTTCCTTTTGCGCTCAGAGCCGAGCGGATAGCGTTGGTGAACCTTTTATTTTACCCTTTTTGCCCGACTCCGGCTGCTCTCCGCGTCTCAGCGCCTCCGCCGTGAAATTATTCTCCCGATCTCCCGATCTCCCGATTTCCCGATGACCAGATCACCCGATCTCAAGCTTTCTCCGTGCCTCCGTGTCTCAGTGGTGAAAATTCCGTTTCATTTCCCGACCTTCGTCATTGTCCTTTGTGGTAAATCCTCCTCATCGTTCTGCCCAAAATTCACCCTACCCATCACACTGGCAACAATCTGCAGGCCATAGAAATACATCCCAGCCGACTTCAAATCCATCTGACCTTTCATCATCGCCTGCAGTCCTTTTGTCAGGCTCAGCACAATCGCGTTCGCGTCTTCCAGTGGTGGCAGTTCCATGTCCTGTGTGCGCACCGCCATGAACCGGTCATGCGCATAACAGAATTGGCTGTCTTTCATGCGCGGCGACCCGCAATAGCTCCCATTCAGTCGCCTGTGCGTGCATCGCGCTGCGTGTTTCGCTTTTTCCAGATTGTTGCGGTCCGTCTCTTCCCGGCTCGTCTTGTATTCACCCACCTTGCGGGTCATCTCTTCATAAATCTGGTGCTCCGTAAATTCCAGCTCTGTCTCATTGCCCCGACGCCATTCTCGACAGTGCTCCTGCAGATAAGTTTTGTAGGCCATATAAGCGCGATAAAACTCCTGGCACAGCTTTCCATCTTCGCTCTCCAGCCAGCGCACTTCATGCTCTTCTCTGTACTCGCGCCTTCGCTGCTCCAGAGGCTTCTTCTCTTCCGCCTCTCTACGCTCTTTTGCCAGTTGCAATAACCGTCCCGCATCCATAGTCCCTACCCCCTCCCTCGATCCCCATTTCTAAAGGACTTACATCGTTGATCCCCACCCATCCCCAACTTCGGATAGTGCAAATAAACCAGTTGCCGTGCCCATCCCCACGTGATCCCCATTTTTCTATTTCCGAACGCAAAAGTGTCGCGTTACAGTCGAAATCAACGCTCATTGTAAGGAGAAACAAAAGCGTAATTCAACCGCAAGATATTGGGTTGTTCGGCGGTATTCACCGCAAAATAGCCGTGCAGTCTCTAGGCTGAAAGATTAGGCTGAGGGTCACAACCCCAAAATGAAAAACCCGGCCGCAGCCGGGTTCTCAGGTTTTTGATTTTTGTGGCACAGGCCCTCTTGCCAGTTCTCAGTGTGCGACCATTTTTCTAATATCTGTCGATATTTTTTTGCCTATTAAGGCACCTCGTTTAGTTCCTTCCGGCCTTTCTTTTTCAATAGTCTCATTGGGAAAGTAGTACGCCATAAGTTGTTCAACACTGGAAAAAACAATGCGAGGGTGCTTGCCACTCTTTTTATTAGGTTTTTTTTGATCGGCATCATGTCCTCCTTGGCACTGAGTTGCGTAAATAATTCGCGATAAAGTGGGGGTTCAGATCGGGGGTGAAGTAATGTTTTCGTTTAATCCAAATAAAACCATCGCCTCGAGAGATGGTAGCAACATCAATTGGTCCTCCTACAGTTTCCGCATGATGTGTAACGTGGCGCTTGAACGACGTCAAGTTAACAAGCGCCTCGGCCATGTCAGCGAGCTCTTCCTTCGGAAGATGGTTCACTATTTCAACGATGGGGTCTGAATGCATCGCGTTGAATATTTCCATAGAGCATTTGTAATAAGATCCACTGCTTTTTGTCCAATGGTTTTTGTTTTTCTTACAATTGCATTTCGTTGCTTTTCGGAAAAGTTCTTGAGAACTAAATTGCCAAGAAGATCTGGATACCCCTCCACAAGCAACTCTTTTATCGAACTCTCTAGAAAGTTCTGAAATTCTGTATCGATACCATCCATAAAGAGTGAAACCATGTCACCCTGGGCAAATGCGACTATGGCGGCCGTTGAGCCACTATTGAGAATATCCGTTCTTTTTTCCCCATTTTCAAACACTCGAATCTTATTATCGATTATGCAATCTAGAGTGTAAGCCCTTAGTGCCGGAAAGATGTCCCGAGTTCCAAAACCTGCGACAACTATCCCTGATTCTCCGTCCCAATGTAAATCACGAATGATTGCCTCGGAGCAAGCCCTTTCTAATTCTCGTAAGGGCACAACATCTCGAAAGTTTTGCAACTCTTCGGAAATGGCTTTACGGAATAATCGTCCATATTTTTGACGTATTTTGGATGCACTGACCCGAGAGAACTGCGGCAACTTCCGGTGGTCCATGAGGTGCGCGAAGTCCGCAGCAACAACACGTCGAAACCACTCTTTCACTTCCTTATCATCAATTGGCCGCTCTTTCAAAACTTCTCTAAGAGCTCGTTTCAAATGTTTTTTAATGTTCTCATCCAGTAGCCGGCGAAGCGATAAGAACAGGCGTTTTGAGCAATGGAGGGGAAAAGTCGCCTCTCGGAGCGGACAAAAGATAATAAGTCTTGACCGTAGTCTTCAAGCGATGAAAAGCTTGACTTTCCGAGCTGCCCTCGATAGGTCTTGATTATCGTTTCCCAGGGTACATCCATGAAACTGGCACTGCCATAAAGCATGATCCCTACAGGCTCATATTTCGACAACATGAACAGTTTGCGAGTCTCGTAGATTTTAGGACCAGTAGGCAACTGAAGGGTAACTGCGCTGTCAGCAGCCATGGCGATTGCATTGCGGTTGAGAATTGCGACTTCGGCCGTCATGGATTTAGGGATTATACAAATACTTCAAAATTGTGCATTATCTCTTTCCTATATTTCGAGAAAGACGCATTGAATTCACTAGGAGCCACGAGGGTAAACTAGCTTGAACTTTGGCCACCCGGCTTGCCACCAGCACCGAAGTAGAATCCAAGAACTGAGCCGATTAGTCCGGTGAGCGCTGGCAATATGATTTGAAGCATTTCTT
>DASXZE010000038.1:0-18699 GCA_036502105.1 Candidatus Angelobacter sp.
AAGACATTCAGACCGATTACGCCGTCGCTGCGTTTTAAGACCACGCTGACGAACGACGAACTGACGACCGACAAGCCGCACAAGCCGTTGACCAGCATTAAGCTGCGCACCGGCGGACGTCGCAATGCCGGTGACATTACCATCTGGCATCGCGGTGGCGGACACAAGCGCAGGCTGCGCGAAATTGACTTCAAACGCGACAAGTCCGGCGTTCCCGCTACGGTGGTTTCGATCGAATACGATCCCAACCGCTCGGCGCGTATTGCGCTGCTGGCATATGCCGATGGCGAGAAGCGTTACATCCTGCATCCCGTGGGATTGAATGTGGGGCAGAAAATTGTCAGTGGCCCTGAAGCCGACATCCTGGTGGGCAACGCCCTGCCGTTGAAGAACATTCCGGCCGGCACCACGGTCCACAACATTGAGTTGAAGCCGGGCAAGGGCGCGCAGATGGTGCGTTCGGCAGGCGGATCAGCACAGCTGGTGGCGAAGGAATCGGATTATGCGCTGGTGAAATTGCCTTCCGGCGAAACCCGTAAAGTTTTGATTGATTGCATGGCGACGATTGGGCAGATCGGCAATGTGGACCATGAAAACGTGGCCATCGGTAAAGCCGGACGCAATATATGGCTGGGCAAAAAGCCGGTCAATCGCGGTGTTGCGATGAACCCGGTGGATCATCCACATGGCGGTGGTGAAGGTAAGACCTCTGGCGGACGCCATCCGGTGACCCCGTGGGGCCAGCCGACCCGTGGTTATAAGACGCGCAACAACAAGCGCACCGACAAGTTCATTGTCAGCAGGAGACAGAAATAATGGCGCGTTCACTGAAAAAAGGGCCGCATATTGACGGCCATCTGTTGAAAAAGATTGAGGATTTGAACCAGAAGAATGACAAAAAGGTCATTCGTTCCTGGTCGCGCCGGTCAACGATTTCACCGGAAATGGTAGGACACACCATTGCGGTGCATAACGGCAAAAAGTTTATTCCGGTGTACATCACGGAAAATATGGTGGGACACAAGCTGGGCGAGTTCTCCTTTACACGGCAGTTCAAAGGACACTCAATGAAGGCGGCAGCGGAAACTTCCGCCAAGCCGGCTCCGTCGCCAGCGAAATAAGACATCAGTGAATGGGCGAGGCGGCGGAGTGCCGCGCAGTCCTGAGGAATAGGAACTATGGAATTTATAGCGAAAGCCCGGTTCACAAGAGTATCGCCGCAGAAGGCGCGGCTGGTGCTGGACCTGATTAAAGGCCGGCGCGTGGAAGATGCATTGACCACGCTGACCTTTACCAAGAAGCGCATTGCTCCGGCAATTTTTCAGCTGCTGCGCTCCGCGGTGGAGAACGCGAACTACCTGAGCCAGGAAAAAGGCATTGACGTGGATTTGGACCGGCTCTATGTGAAGCATGCCATCGCCAATGAAGGCCCGCGCATGAAGCGTATCCGCCCCGCCCCCATGGGCCGCGCGTTCCGCTACCAGCGCCGCATCTCGCACATGGAAATTGTGCTGGCGGAAAAAGGCGGAGAGAACAAGCAGAAGCTGGCCACGGTTGTAGGCGAGGAAGATTCCGCGGCCCCAGCCAGGACACCGGCAAAGAAGAAAGCTGTAGCAGCCAAGAAATCCGCGGGCAAGAACAAGAAGAAGACCGCAGCCGCCAAATAGGTTTAGCAAGAAGAGCATTTGAGCGCAGAGTAGTCGCGCAGGAAAGAAATTTTAAGAGGTAAATGCATGGGACAGAAAGTCCATCCTTACGGGTTTCGCCTGGGATACACCAAACCATGGCGGTCGCGCTGGTTCATTGAGCGCGATTACAGCAAATTGCTGCTTGAAGACGTAAAGCTCAAGGAAGAGCTGCGGGACAAGCTGAAGTCCGCGGGCGTGAGCTCGGTGGAAATTGAGCGGCCGGGCAACAAGCTGCGCATTATTATCCGCACGGCGCGGCCGGGCATCATCATCGGACGCAAGGGCGCGGAAATTGACAAGCTGAAGATCGAGCTGCAGAAGCGCACGAACCGTGACGTGTTCATCGATATTCAGGAAGTGCACAAGCCTGAGCTCGACGCACAGCTCGTCTCTGAAGGCATCGCGCTGCAACTGGAAAAGCGTGTTGGCTTCCGCCGGGCCATGCGTAAGTCAGTGGATTCAGCGCTGCGTTTCGGCTGCAAGGGCATTAAGGTCCGCGTGTCAGGCCGGCTGAACGGAAATGAAATCGCACGGTCGGAGTGGTATCTGCAGGGCCGTCTGCCGCTGCATACGCTGCGTGCCGACATTGATTTTGGCTTTTCTGAGGCGCACACCACGTACGGGATTATCGGCGTGAAGACCTGGGTTTATAAAGGCGATATTTTGCCGCAGAAGAAGCGCCAGCCGGAACGGGCAACTGCGGGGGCGTTCTAGGAAAGCAGTATTTAGTAATTGGTAATTAGTATTTAGCTTTGCGTGGAAGACCGAAGCGGCTTGGAAATAGCGAATTTTCGCGAGCTTGCGGCTAAATACTAACTACTAAATACCGGACGAAGAAGTGAGCAGTTAGAGGATTTGACCTATGTTAATGCCGAAAAAAGTTAAGTACCGCAAGCAGCAGCGCGGACGCATGCGCGGTAAAGCCTGGCGCGGAGGAGAACTCTCCTTTGGCGATTTCGGGTTGAAGGTAATGGAACCGGGCTGGATCACGGACCGCCAGATTGAAGCCAGTCGCGTGGCCATGACGCGTTTTGTAAAGCGCGGCGGCAAGATCTGGATTCGTTTGTTTCCAGATAAGCCAGTCACCAAGAAGCCGGCTGAAACCCGTATGGGTAAAGGCAAGGGCGCGCCGGACCATTGGGTCGCGGTGGTTCGTCCGGGCAAGATCCTGTTTGAGATGGAAGGCGTAGGCCGCACGGACGCGCAGGAAGCAATGCGGCTGGCCTCGAACAAACTGGGCTTGCGGACAAAGTTTGTGGCCCGCGCGGATCCGCGGTAGCAAGCAATCAGTAATTAGCCATTAGCAATTAGCTTTTGTGTTTGGGATTAAGCAGCTTCGGCTAAAGGCCAGGAAGAGTTAAAAGCCAAGAGCTCAAAGCTGATAGCTAACGAAAAGAAGAGAAGACACCGATGGATGTTGAAAAACTTAGAAGTCTGACTGACGCTGAACTGCTGCACCAGCAGCAGGAGCTCAATGACCAGCTTTTCCGCCTGAAGTTCCAGTTGAAGATGGGACAGACGGAGAGCCTGAACAAGATTCGCGGCCTGCGCAAAGACGTGGCCCGCGTTCATACCGTGGCGCGCGAGAAGCAGCTGGGCCTGGTGGTAGAGAGTCATCATCCGGCGGCGAGTGCTGCTGGTGATGCGACTGCTGCGGCCAAGCCAGCCAAGAAAGCAGCCGCAGGCAAGGGCGCAAAAAGGAAAGCCAAGCCGGCAGCCCCGGCCAAGAGCAAGACAGCCGCTGCAAAAAGCAAGAAGGCCAAGCCAGCAAAAAAGAAAACCGCGACCGCCGCAAAGAGGAAGAAGTAAATGGCAGAGACAACCGCACAACACACGAGCAACCGCAATACCAAGATTGGCCGCGTAGTTTCCACCAAGATGGCAAAAACCATCGTGGTGCAGGTGATTATGAAGCGGGCGCATCCGCTGTATCGCCGGGTGGTGGCCAAGTCAAAAAAGTTTTACGCGCACGATGAGAGCAATACGGCGCACGTGGGCGACACGGTGGAGATTGAAGAGACGCGTCCCATGTCAAAGCTGAAGCGCTGGAGATTGAAGAACATTATCCAGAAGACCAAGCTGGTGGGTGATGCAGCCATTAGCAATTAGCGAATAGCCTTTGGCTCTTAGCTCTTGGCCATTGGCTTTGTTTCGAGTAACTACCAGTATCGGCTGAAGGCCAAAAGCTAAGAGCTAAAGGCCAAAAGCCAGACATGAAGTGATTTAGAGTCTCGGAATTTTAAGTAGGCAACAAGTTGCCGGCAAAACGGAGATTGAATTTATGGCAGTGATGATGAGAAGCATTCTGGATGTGGCCGATAACAGCGGAGCGCGCCGGCTGCAGATGATTCTACCGCTGGGCGGACATACGGGATTGAATGCCAGCCTGGGCGACATTATTACCGCTTCAGTAAAAGAAGCTTCGCCGGACGGCACCGCCAAAAAAGGTACAGTCGTGAAGTGCGTGATTGTTCGCCAGCGCAAAGAGCATCGCCGCCGGGACGGGACATACATTCGCTTTGATCAGAATGCCGCGGTGCTGATCAACGAAACAGGCGAGCCGATTGGGACCCGCGTATTTGGTCCAGTGGCCCGCGAGCTTCGCGAAAAGAAATTTTTGAAGATTGTTTCTCTAGCACCTGAGGTGCTGTAAAGAGATTCGCAACAAGTAAGTTTCAATGCAAGTTTTGAAACTCAGTTTCAGAATCAGGCAAGATCAGAATTCAGGCGGAGAAGAAATTGGGCCGCCAACGGGTTGAAGGCAGAAAATGCATATAAGAGTCGATATCAAACGCAATGACACGGTGAAGATCATCACTGGCCGCGACAAGGGCAAGCAGGGCCGCGTGCTGCGGGTTTTTCCGGGAACCAGCAAGGTCCTGGTGGAGCACGTGATGATGGTGAAGAAGAATGTGCGTCCGAATCCGCAGCGGAACATCAAGGGCGGAATCGCGGAGCAGGAATCACCGATCTCCATTTCGAATGTGATGGTGATATGCCCGAGCTGTGGGCCGTCACGCATTGGACATAAAAAAGAAGGCAGCCGCAGTGTGCGGGTCTGCCGCCGGTGTGAGTCGCCACTGGACAAGACCAGGAAATAGGCGCTGGCGGCGCGAGCCCGCTTAACGTCTCAACCTACGAACCGGTAACCACTCCGAAACCGTGGGAGAAGGAAACAGGGAAGCAAAATGGCAGAAAAAGTTAAAGCAAGGCTGAAAGATAAATTTGAAAAAGAAATTGCTCCGGCGCTGGCCAAAGAGCTGGGCATGAGCAATCCCATGGCGGTTCCACGGCTGCATAAGATCGTGGTGAACATGGGCGTGGGCGAAGCGACGCAGAATACCAAGATGATGGACCCGCTGGTCCGCGACCTGGGCGAAATCTGCGGACAGAAGCCGGTTGTGACCAAGGCCAAGAAATCGATTGCGGCATTCAAGGTGCGTGAAGGCATGGCGATTGGCGCCATGGTGACGCTGCGCGGGATCCGCATGTATGAATTTATGGACCGTCTGATCAATGTGGCGCTGCCCCGCGTGCGCGACTTCCGGGGTGTTTCCACCAAGTCATTTGACGGTCGCGGCAATTACACGCTCGGCCTGCGCGACCAGCTGATCTTCCCGGAAATTGATTACTCGAAGGTCGACAAATTGAAGGGCATGAACGTGACGATTGTGACCACGGCACGTGACGACAATCAGGCGCGGGCGTTGCTCAAGAGTTTTGGAATGCCGTTTAAACAGCAGTAGGCAGCTTTTGGCTATTAGCCATTGGCTCTTAGCTGAACGTGGAAGATGCAAGCTATTCTTCTTAAACCTAAGAGCTATTGAGTAAGCTGATCGAAATTAAGTTTAGAAGTGAAGCAGTGCTAAAGGCTAAAAGCTAAAGGCAGATGGCCGCAGGCCAGACACAAAGGAAACAATGGCAACTACAGCAAAGATCGCCAAGACGAACAAGAAACCGAAGTTCTCCACCCAGCACCGCAACCGCTGCTCGATCTGTGGACGGCCACGCGCTTTTCTGCGCAAGTTTGGCCTCTGCCGTTTGTGCTTCCGCGGCCTGGCGCTTAAGGGTGAGATACCCGGGGTCATGAAAAGTTCATGGTAATTGGTATTTAGTAATTAGTACTTAGCTGAACAACGCGAAACGCAGTGGTTCAAAATTCCACGAAGTTTCGTTGGTGAAGTTCAAAAGCTAAAGGCTAAGTACTAAGTGCTAATGACTATTTCGCAGTACGTCACGGCAGGTTCTCCGGCGGGCCGGAGCAAACGGGTGACGATAAGAGGAGATAAACAAAGATGAGTTTGACCGATCCGGTCGCAGATTTGCTGACGCGCATTCGCAATTCAATCCACGCGCGGCACCAGAAGTTAGATATCCCCGCTTCCAAGCTGAAGCTGGAGATTGCGCGCATTTTGAAAGAAGAAGGCTACATCGCCAATTTCAAGGCGACGGAAGAAGAAGGCAGAAAGGTCCTGCGCGTTTACCTGAAATACAGCCAGGACAATACCGCCGCTATCGCCAACCTTCAGCGCATCTCGCGGCCCGGCTGCCGCGTGTATGTAGGCCGCAATGAGATTCCACGCGTGCTCGGCGGGCTGGGAATCAACATTCTCACCACTCCGAAAGGCGTGATGACAGGACGCCAGGCGCGCAAGCAGGGCCTGGGCGGAGAGATTCTCTGCGAAGTATGGTAGGGCCGCTTCGCGGCGGCTTTTAGCCATTAGCTCTTGGCTCTTAGCTTTGGTGATCTGGCGCATACTTTGAAATTGACCGTCAAAGAAATTTTTAGTTCGAGAAGTTGAATGCAGTTTCGGGAATGCTAAAGGCCAATAGCTAAGGGCCAAAGGCTCATAGCCAAACGGTTGTGGAACTCGGAAGCAAGTGATTGCTTCGAGGGACTCACTCAGAAAAGGATTTATCAAAATGTCTCGTATCGGAAAGAAACCGATTCCACTCCCCGCGGGAGTGAAGTATGAAGTAAAGGGCAACACCGTTACGGTGAATGGTCCCAAGGGCCAGGTGCAGACGCATCTGCCTTCCGGCGTGGAATTGAAGCAGGCTGACGGAAACATCAATATTGTCCGCCAAAGCGACCAGTTTGCCGCCGTTCATGGGCTGGCGCGGGCGCTGGTGAGTAACGCCGTGGAAGGCGTGACCAAGGGCTGGAACCGGGACATTGAAATCGTCGGCATTGGTTATCGCGCGGAGTTGAAGGGCAAGAACACAGTGGTGTTTACCCTGGGCTATTCGCATCCGATTGAGTTTCCGCTGCCAACGGGTGTTACGGTAGCCATTGATCCCAAGCAGACCAAGCTGACGCTGAGCGGTATTGATCGCCAGAAAGTCGGCCAGGTTGCGGCAGATATGCGCAGCTTGCGTCCACCGGACCCATACAAGCAGAAGGGTGTGCGGTATGTGGGCGAGAAATTGAAGAAGAAGGTCGGCAAGACCGGAGCGAAATAAGAATTTTTGATCGTGGAGACTAGATCTCTACGAAGCAAAGGAAAAAGAAATGTTTCCCAATACCTCGAAAGACATAACGCGCCGCAAGATCCATCAGCGGCTGCGTAACCGGCTTGCCGGAACATCGGAGCGTCCACGGCTGAATGTGTATCGTTCACTGAACCATATTTATGTTCAGGTGATTGACGACATGTCCGGGACAACGCTGGTTTCAGCCAGCACCACGGGCGGAAAAAAGTCAGACAAAAAGCCGGGCGGCAACGTGGCCAGCGCCAAGGAAATCGGCAAGACGATTGCCCAGAAGGCGCAGGAAAAAGGAATCAAGAAGGTAGTTTTTGATCGTGGCGGATATCTCTACCACGGACGCATCAAGGCGCTGGCGGAAGCCGCGCGCGAAGCAGGTCTGGAGTTCTAATCATGGCGACACCAACGAAAAGAAAGCTCGATGCCGGCAGCTACCAGTTGAAAGACCAGGTAGTTGCCATCAACCGCGTGACCAAAGTGGTCAAGGGCGGTAAGAATATGTCCTTCGCAGCGCTGGTGGTTGTGGGCGATCCGGGTGCGGGCGTGGTTGGCTATGGTTCCGGCAAGGCCAAGGAAGTACCACAGGCCATTCGCAAAGGGATTGAATCGGCCAAGAAAAACCTGATCAAGGTCAACCTGACCAAGACTTCGATTCCGCACGTGGCGCTGGGAACATTCGGTTCCGGACGCGTGCTATTGAAGCCGGCCCCGGAAGGAACGGGCGTGATCGCGGGCGGAGCAGTGCGCGCGGTAATGACCTCAGTGGGCGTGCAGAATGTGCTGACCAAGTCGATTGGCTCGGCCAATCCGCATAACGTGATCAAGGCCACGTTTGACGCTTTGATGAAACTTCGCGACCGCCAGGAAGTAGCAACACTGCGCGGCAAGACGTTGCAGGAGCTGTAAAGCGGTACTTAGTAATTGGTACTTAGTATTTAGCTTGCGTAAATCTGAAAGCGTTCTGGTTATGAAAGCTGGGATTTACGGCCAAGGTGCCAAATACCAAAGTCCTTACAACAAGCAGGCAAAAGCGCCCGCAGGATTTTTAGGAAGAATTATGACGGCAACAAAAAAAACAATTCAACTCAAGTACGTGCGCTCGAAGATCTGCACGCCGATCAAGCATAAGCTGGTGATCAAAGGGCTGGGCTTTACCCGGCTGAACCAGGTAGTGGTGCGGGAAGATACACCGTCGATTCGCGGCATGGTGGCGAAGGTTCCGCATCTGGTTGAGATCCTCGGGAAGTAGATCATCAAGATCGGGTGATCGGGAAATCTGGTGATCTGGTGATCGGAACCCAGTTACAGATTGAACGAGAGCACGATCTACTAACAGGGAAACCGAGTAGCTGCTGAAATTACAGAAGCTGCGTAAAAGGAAAATAAAGTGCCAACGAATTTATCGAACTTACGGCCGCCCAAGGGCGCGACCTCCAATAAAAAGCGTGTAGGCCGCGGTATGGGCAGCGGCATGGGCAAGACGTCTGCCCGCGGCCATAAGGGCCAGCGTTCACGCTCCGGTTCGCGCATGATGCGCGGTTTTGAAGGCGGCCAGATGCCGCTGCATCGCCGTTTGCCGAAGCGCGGTTTCACCAACATTTTCCGCGTGGAATATCAGGTAGTGAACGTGGACCGTCTGGTGGAGCTGGGCGAGAAAAACATTACTCCAGAGCTGCTGGTCAAGCACGGGCTGGCCAGCAAGAACGATTTGATCAAGGTGCTGGGCGATGGCGAAATCAAAATAGCGCTGACCGTGCTGGCGCATAAGTTCTCCAAGTCGGCCGAGGAAAAAATCACCAAGGCGGGCGGTAAGATTGAATTGATTGGCGGCGCCGCAACCGTGGCGGCCGAAGGCGCGCCGAAGAGCAAGCCGGCGAAACTGCAGAGCAAGAAGACCCCATCGAAACCAAAGAAGAAGTGAGCTAAATGTTCGAGAAACTGGCGAATATCTTTCGAGTACCAGACCTGCGCAAACGTGTGCTGTTTACGCTGGCCATGCTGGCTGTCTATCGCCTGGGTTCGCACATTCCCACGCCCGGCATCAACACGGACGCGCTGCAGAAGGCGTTTGAGCAGCAGAGCGGCGGATTGCTGGGCTTCTATGACCTGTTCAGCGGCGGCAACCTGCGCAAGCTGACCATCTTTGCCCTGGGCATCATGCCGTATATCACGGCATCGATTATTCTTCAGCTGCTTACCGTGGTGTGGGAGCCGCTGGCCCGGCTGCAAAAAGAAGGCGACCTGGGCCGCCGAAAAATTACCCAGTGGACGCGCTATCTAACCCTGGTGCTCTCGATCCTGCAGAGCATGGGTATCGCATTTACCCTGCAGTCACAAAAATTTGTCGTCAGCCCGGGACCGTCTTTTATCCTGATGACGATTATTACCCTGACCACGGGCAGTATTTTCATCATGTGGCTGGGCGAGCAGATCACTGAACGCGGCGTTGGCAATGGAATGTCATTGCTGATTTTCGCGGGCATTGTGGTAGGACTGCCGCGCGCCGTGATGGACCTGGGAAACAAAGTTAAATCTTCGCAGTGGGGACCGTACACCATTCCAGCGATTCTTTTCCTGATCGCTGTCATGGTGGTGGTGGTGGCGTTCATCGTATTTATGGAGCGCTCAGAGCGGCGCATTCCGGTGCAGTATGCCAAGCGCGTCGTGGGTCGGCGCATTATGGGCGGCCAGGCCACGCATCTGCCGCTGCGGGTCAATTCCGGCGGCGTAATGCCGGTGATTTTTGCGTCGTCCCTGTTGAGCATTCCGCAGATGCTTACGCTTTCCAATGCCTTCAGGCCCGGCACCACGCTAAACAGAATTTTCGGCCCCATTCTGGAACAGATGAAGTGGGGTGAGCCGTTTTACACCGTGCTGTACGCGGTGGGCATTATTTTCTTTGCGTACTTCTATGTTTCCATCGTGTTCAATCCGTCCGACGTAGCGGACAACATGCGGAAATATGGCGGATTTATCCCGGGTATTCGTCCGGGACACCGCACGCGCGACTATATCAATGACGTGCTGACCCGCGTGACGCTGGTAGGCGCGCTGTATTTGATTACGATCTCACTGATTCCGGAGTGGATGATTGCCGGTATTCACCTGGACCACATTCCATGGCTCGGGCCGCGGGTATTTGGCGGATTCCCCACATGGATGCTGCATGGTCTGGGCGTGAACTTTTACTTTGGCGGAACGTCGCTGCTGATTGTGGTGGGCGTAGCCATGGATACGGTCAACCAGATTGAGTCACAGCTGGTGATGCGCCACTACGAAGGCTTTACTTCACGCAGCGGACGTACGCGCGGGAAGAAGCTCTGGAACTAAAGGAATGTCGGCCGGCGTCAGTGACTCTATGAGTGCGAAGACCATTGTCGCAGGCCCGATCACTTTGCTGGGAGCTCCCGGAGTCGGCAAAGGCACGCAGGCCAAGCTGATTGCCAAGCATTATGGCATTCCCCATATTTCCACCGGGGACATACTGCGGGAGAACGTGGCGTGGAACACTTTGTTAGGGAGCAAGGCCAAGGCCGTGATGGAACGGGGCGACCTGGTTTCTGACGACCTGGTGAACGATATGGTGGCGGAACGGTTGCAGCAGCCGGATTGCGGGCGTGGATTCATTCTGGACGGGTTTCCGCGGACGGTAGCGCAGGCAGAATGGCTGGACCGGGAGCTGACAGCGAAGGGAAACCAGCCTCCACCGGTTGTGATAAGCGTGGACGTTAGTTATAATCAATTACTGCAACGGCTTACGGGCCGCCGTAATTGTCCCGTGGATGGCAAGATTTATAACGTTTACCTCCAGCCGCCAAAAGTAACCGGCGTGTGCGATCTCTGCGGTTCGCCGCTGGTCCAGCGCAAAGACGACAAGGAAGAAGTTATTTCTGAGCGTTTGAAAAACTATGAGCGCCAGACCCTGCCCCTGGTTGAGTTTTACAATCGGCAGGGACGCTTGCGCCATGTAAATGGAGAGCTTCCGGTGGAGCAGGTAACGGCGACGATTTTTGAGGAGATTGAACGGTTCCGCAACGGCGGCAAGCAATGATTAACTGCAAATCACAGGCTGAACTGGAAAAGATGCGGCGCAGCGGACAGATTGTCCGGCAGGTGCTGGATGCAGTAAGAGAGCTGGTGGCTCCCGGTGTTTCCACCATGGACCTGGAACTGGCAGCGGAAGAAAAGATTCGTGAGTTCGGCGCCAAGCCGGCATTCAAGGGATATTCTGGTTATCCCTGCGTGCTGTGCACGTCAGTGAACAATGAGATCATCCACGGCATCCCGTCAAAGAAGCGGGTGCTCAAGGAAGGCGACATTGTTTCCATTGATTGCGGCGTGGTTTTAGATGGATATTACGGCGACTCAGCCACGACCGTGCCGGTAGGCAAGTCACTGGCGCCGGAGTTGCAGAAGCTGCTGGATGTGACCGAGACATCGCTCAAGAAAGCGATTGAAGAAGTAAGACTGGGTAAGACGGTGGGCGATGTGGGCGCGGCAGTGCAGGAATATGTTGAGGCCAATGGCTTCAGCGTGGTCCGGGAATTTGTGGGGCACGGAATTGGTACGCGGCTGCATGAAGATCCGCAGGTACCGAATTACGGCACACGGGGCCATGGCACACGGTTGCGTGAGGGCATGGTGATTGCAATTGAGCCCATGGTGAATATTGGCAAGCCGGGAACGCGCGTCCTGGAAGATAAATGGACCGCGGTCACCGAGGATGGAAGTTACAGCGCGCACTTTGAGCATACGGTGGCGGTGACGAGAAATGGGCCGCTGGTGTTGACTGAGTAGCGCAGCAAGTTTTGGTGCAGTTGCATGAAAATGCGGCTGCAAACTGGTTTGAATAGTTTGAATTTAGCTTGGGATGCTTTGGGTTGGATGCTGTTAAGTCCTTTAGAACCCTAATTGAAGGGTGCCCGGGGGTAGGGGTGGGCCAGCAAAACTGGCCGCCGAAATTCCGAGCCAAGCGAGGGATCTCCAAGACAAGGGAGACTCTCAAGGAGCTAGGTGAGTAAAGAAGACGCGATTGAAGTAATGGCAACGGTGGTTGAACCGCTGCCGAATGCCATGTTCCGGGTGGAACTGGACAATAAACATCAGGTGCTGGCGCACGTTTCCGGCAGAATGCGCAAGAACTTTATCCGCATTCTTCCCGGGGACAAGGTCGCGGTGGAACTTTCGCCTTACGATCTTACGCGTGGACGCATTGTGTATCGGTACAAATAGTCGGCGAGAATAAAGAGCGACGAGAATTGGTAATTGAGTAAGTTGGTAATCGGGTAATTGAAAACCGGAAGATTTTTAAATTACTAAATTACGAATTTACTCAATTACCAAATAAAGAATATCGAAAGCCGGAGAAGAAAGCTTTCACGGCTTCGGAATCAGAGAGTGGAAAACAAATGAAGGTCAGGGCATCAGTAAAAAAGATTTGTGACAAGTGCAAGATCGTGCACCGCAAGGGCGTGGTGCGCGTGATTTGCGAAACCGCCAAGCACAAGCAAAGACAGGGATAAGAAAGATCGCCGGAATTGCCAACACTGCCAAAAGTGACTTGGCAAAATTGATCGGCTGCAAAATTGGCTGTAACTGGAGTTCAATTTTGCAAATTCAATTTCGGCGATTTTTGGCAACTTGGATTTTTGGCAATTGACAGGTTTGATCGGGACGAAGGCCGCAGCCAGACTGTAAACCGATCCATAGCAATAAGGAGATAAAATGGCACGTATTTCAGGCGTTGATCTTCCACGCAACAAGCATGTGAACATCGCGCTCACCTATATCTACGGCATTGGAAACTCGCGGGCCGCGCGGCTTCTGGCCACGGCCAAAGTCGAGCCCATGAGAAAAGTCCAGGACCTGAATGAGGAAGAGATCAATCGCATCCGCCAGGCCATTGAAGCTGAAGGCGACGTGGAAGGCGATCTGCGCAAAGACATTTCCATGCACATCAAGCGGCTGATTGAAATCGGCTCGTATCGCGGCTATCGTCACAGGCGCAACCTGCCGGTCCGCGGACAGCGCACGCACACCAACGCGCGCACCCGGAAAGGCCCACGCAAGGGCACGGTCGCGAACAAGAAAAAGACTGCGTCGAAGACATAGCAATTGGCTCTTAGCCATTGGCCCTTAGCCTTTGGCTTTTAGCAAAGTGAATGAACGCGGCGCAGTGTCGCCGCCCCATAAAGAAGAACCAAAGAGAAGAGAACAGAGACATTTATGGCAAAAGCAGGAGCAGCAGCACCCGGCAGCGGCGCTACCGGAACAAAAGGCAAGAAGAAGGTCTTCAAAAAGAAAGAGCGGAAGAACGTTCCGCATGGCGTGGCTTATATCCAGGCTTCCTTCAACAACACCATTGTGACCATCACTGATAGTGAAGGCCGCACGTTGTCATGGAAGAGCTCTGGTTCGCTGGGCTTCCGCGGATCGCGCAAGGGCACTCCGTTTGCCGCGCAGCAGGCGGCAAGCAACGCGGCACAGCAGGCGCGCGACCACGGCATGCGCTCGATTGAAGTCCGCGTAAACGGACCGGGCTCAGGCCGCGAATCCGCGATCCGTGCTCTGGCTGCCGCCGGGCTCGACGTGAAGACGATTAAAGACGTCACGCCGATTCCTCACAACGGTTGCCGTCCGCCAAAGAGACGCCGCGTCTGAGAACAGAATTTGTTGGCACGGGTGAAGCGTGAAGTGAGCGCTGGCCCGCGCGAACGTAACGCGAGGGCAGAGCAGCAACGCTGCGGAGCCCTCCAAATAAATGGACCGGGAAGAAAGGGTAAGCCACCCCGTAAACCGGTCGTCACCAGAAAGCAGGAGAATCAATGGCACGTTATAAAGGTGCAGTTTGCCGGCTTTGCCGCCGGGAAGGCATGAAATTATTCCTGAAGGGCGCCAAGTGTTTTACTGACAAGTGCCCCGTGGAAAAGCGCAACTTCGCTCCCGGCCAGCATGGCAAGGACCGCAAGGCCAAGATTGTTGGCTACGGCCTGCAGCTCCGCGAGAAGCAGAAGACCAAGCGCATGTACTTTACGCTGGAAACCCAGTTCCGCAATTACTTTGAGAAAGCCGCCCGCAAGCCCGGCGTCACCGGCGAATTGCTCCTGCAACAGCTGGAGCGCCGCCTGGACAACGTGGTTTACCGCCTCGGCTTTGCTACATCGCGCCGGCAGGCCCGGCAGATTGTGCGCCACGGCCACATTGACGTGAATGGACGCCGCGTGAATATTCCATCGTTCCAGGTCAGTGCCGGAGACGAGATTATCGTTCGCGAAAAGGCCAAGAAATTTACAGTGATTGAAGGTGCGCGCGACTACTCGAGCCATCAGCCTGTGGTGGGCTGGCTGGAAGTGGACCGCGACAACCTGAAAGGCCGGGTCTTGGCCCTGCCGAAGCGCGAAGACATTAATGCGCCGGTCAACGAACAGCTGATCGTCGAACTGTACAGCAAATAATTATGGTGAGTGGCGGGCGCAAGCCCACCCATTGCCGCGTGATGAATCAAAGACCAGGGCCAGAGCATCTAACAGGTTCCTACTGATTCATCAACCTAAAATTTATTTCGCCAGAAGCTGGCAGCGTCGCCGGCTTCGCAATTGCCCGCACCAGAACAGCCTTTGTGGCCTCCCAGCCATAAGGCGCCAAACGGAGCGGAGTTGAAAGGACAAAAAGAATGGTTCTCTGGAGAGGTTTTCAAAAACCCAAGCGTCTCGCCACTGATACTGAGACACTCACTGATAAATACGGCCGTTTTTATGCTCAGCCTTTTGAGCGCGGCTTTGGCACCACCATCGGCAACGCGCTGCGGCGCGTACTGCTGTCTTCCATTGAAGGCGCTGCCGTAACCGCCGTAAAGATTGAAGGCGTGCTGCATGAATTTCAATCCATCACGGGCGTTGTAGAAGACGCAACTGACATTATCCTGAACCTGAAACAAGTTCCGTTCAAGTTGAACGGCGACGGTCCGAAAGCCATCTACCTGAAAGCCGAACAGCCGGGCGTGATTACCTCCGCCATGATTGAAGCAGACGGTGACGTGGAAATTCTGGACAAGACGGTTTATATCGCCACGGTTTCTGAAGGCGGCAAGCTGGACATGGAAATGCGCCTGAAGCGTGGGCGCGGCTATGTGGCAGCCGACAAAAACTTTGACGAAGACCTGGGCCTGGGGTTTATTCCCATCGACTCAGTCCACTCCCCGGTGCGCAAGTGCAACTACACCGTGGAAGCGGCCCGTCTGGGACAGATCACTGACTACGACAAGCTGGACATTGAAATCTGGACCAACGGATCCATTGCTCCTGCTGACGCTCTTGGGCTTGCGGCGAAACTGCTGAAAGACCACATGACCATCTTCATCAACTTTGAAGAAGAGCTGGAAACGGATTCACGCAGTGAAGAAAAGCCGCTGATCAAGAATGAAAACCTGAACCGCTCAGTGGAAGAGCTGGAGCTTTCCGTGCGCAGCTACAACTGCCTGAAGAATGCGAATATCCAGTCGATTGGCGAGCTGGTGCAGAAGACAGAAGCGGAGATGCTCAAGACGAAGAACTTCGGCCGCAAGTCGCTCAATGAGATCAAGGAAATCCTTGCTACCATGGGCCTCTCGCTGGGCATGAAGATTGACGAACAGGGCAACGCGGTTCCCGGACCCACCAGCCAGATGCCATCCGCGGTTTCCATGGGCGGCGGTATGGATGATGAAGGTGAAGGCGACGGGCCGGAGTTTTAACATCGGTTGATCGGGAAATCTGGTGATCGGGGGATCGGCGAAAGCACGGTCTCCCCCTTACCAAACCCTGATGCGGAATTGAAATTTATCAGCAAGTAGAAATTTTTTTCTCGAAGGAAACAGCCATGCGTCACCAGAGACATACGAAAAAACTCGGACGAAATACCAGCCACCGCCGCGCGCTGCTGCGCAACCTGGTGACGTCACTCATTATGGAAGAGCGGCTTGAGACCACACCGGCCAAGGCCAAAGCCATGCGTCCGCACGTGGAAAAAATGATCACACTGGGCAAGCGTGGAGACCTCTCTGCGCGCCGCCTGGCGGGAAGCTACCTGATGACCCGCGAGTCCGTCACCCGCTTGTTTGATACCGTGGCCCCGCGCTTTGGCGATCGCCAGGGCGGATACCTGCGCATCATTCACAAGGGATGGCGCATTGGCGATGGCGCCGCGACCTGCTACATCGAACTTCTCGGCAGCGAGAAGGTGATTGAAGCCAAACGCGCGAAGCGTGCAGAAGTCCGCACCAAGCGCCAGGACGAAGTCCGCAAACAGATGGAAGAACAACAGTCAGCGGCTGAAGCCGAACAGGGGCCTGCTGACGAAGACAAGAAATAAAAACTTCCAGACGGCATTTGCAACAAGTTAAATACAGACGCGCCTATTGTGGGCGCGTTTGTGTTTCTTAGTGTGAGTTTGTTTTTAGTGGGCGTATTTCTAGTGCATTTATCTTTAGTGTACCTTCACGCTTTGTTTTTCATTATCGGCGCTTTCCATTGAGCAGCCGGGAAACCGGGCAGGAAAGTAATAATTGGTTTTACGATGGACCTGCGCGGCTTCTCCGTGGAACTCTACTTTCCATTTGTGCGGCTTGCCGATTCCTGGAGGCAGCTTGATATCCAGCATGTATCCGGCCCAGGCAAAGCGGATGAGCGTGGGCACATATTCGCTCCAGAGTCCGCCGGTTTCATGGGTCATACGGTCAATGATCATCTTTTCAAAATCGTGGGAACGCCACGCAAAATCGGCCTGGTCCACGCGGCTTTCACGAATGCGCCGCATCAGGAAGAGACGCGTGCCGCTGTCCAGCAGCTCTTTTTCCACGGCTTCAGCGGAGCGATTGCTTTTATCGTCGTAGGGTTCGCCCACCAGCAGGATGGTGTCGCCGGGCTGATGCGGGCCGAAAACTTTTATCGCGTCATGCAGGGCATTCCATAAGGCAACGCGTTTGCCCAGATTGCCAGCTTCGTCCATGATTCCGGCGATGGCGGTTTCGCGTCTTTTGGGATTGGAGATAAAACCGTCGGTGAAGAGAGCCTTGTCTGAGTAGATGCCGAAGGCAATCGGCTTGCCTGCATCCACGCCGCGGGCCTGGAGCGTGACCATGTCCACAATGTCGTCAACCTTGCTACTGCTGGACGTGCCATTGGTTTCCAGCAGGATCAGCACGCGATTGTTGAAGTCGCGCGTGGAACTGGCAACCGGCAGTTTTTTGCCGTCAATTTTTAATTCAAAGTCCTCAGTCTTGAGGGTTTGAATTTCATTTTTTGTGGGCTGGTCATAGAAGGAGACGAGCACGGTCCGGGTGCAATCCTGTTGGGCAATACAGCTTGGAACCGCGACAAAGCCGACAATCAAAACGAACATCGGGGCGAACGTTAGTGTGAGCCAGGTACTTGGTTTCATGGGGCACCTTCGCAGGCCAATAAAATACCCTAAAATAGAGGCTGCCGTGCATTAAAAAATGGTTTTCCGCAAATGGGACCGTGCAGGGCAGGAATGTGGTGGCTCCAAATGCCTGATTACACCAAACTTCCGCTGGGCGAGCATGCGCCGCATCTGGTGAATGCGGTGATAGAAATCCCCAAAGATTCAGTCAATAAATATGAGTATGACAAGCAATTACAGGTCTTCCGGCTCGACCGCACGCTGTTTTCGCCGGTCCATTATCCCGGCGATTATGGTTTTCTGCCGTGCACGCTGGGCAACGATGGCGATCCGCTGGACGTGCTGGTACTGGTTGAAGCGCCCAGCTTTCCCGGTTGTCTGATGGAAGTGCGTCCAATTGGCGTGCTCAAAATGGTGGACCAGGGCAAGAAGGACGAAAAAATTCTGGCCGTGGCAGAGAGTGATCCGCTGTACCGGGAAGTGAAAGATTATTCCGAAGTCTTCAACCACACGGTGCGGGAAATTGAGCACTTCTTTTCAATTTATAAAGCGCTGGAAGGCAAGAAGACCGAGATGGCCGGATGGGCCGGCGTGGACGCGGCGCGGCAGATTATTGTGGAAGGGCAGCAGAGATATAGGTAGGCAGTATTTGGTACTTAGTATTTAGTAGTTAGCTTTTTCTGAAATCCCGAAGCGAAGCGAGGGGTCGCTACAGTCTTTGAGGATGACGCGTTGCGGGATGAATTTCGGCCGCGAATTGACGCGAAAAAGCGCGAATCTGGAGAATTATCATTCCTCACCGCTTGCGCTTCGGCAAGCCTCAGGGCAAGGGATTCGGGATGGCGTGTGGAGAAGGATGGAGCCTTACTTCGCTACCAGCTTCTGCTTCTCCAAAATACTTACCAGCCGATCGACCCAAGCCTGGTCAATATCGATTAGATATTCAGCGGAGATCAGGTCGGCGATTTCTGCTGTGGTGCGGTGTCCGTCCATGAAGTTGATGGCTTCAAAGCTTACCAGTCCAAAGTTGGCTTTTGTCGCGAGGCCTTCTGAGTCGCTGGAGAAGCGGGCTTCCTGTTCGGCCAGCCATTTGCCGTCTTCGGCGTTTACGTCTTCGAAAGCTGAC